>CALMCL010000029.1 GCA_937862905.1 uncultured Burkholderiaceae bacterium
AAAATCAAAGGTTCAAACACACTCATGGGTTCGAATGCAGGGTATAAGTCATTGCGTGTAAACGATGCGACCACAGCACGCAAGTTGACCCAAGCCGGGTCAACACAATCAATCAATGCCCGAGTCAAATGCGGCCAAACCGATTGAGCAACCATGGCATCCGCCAGTCGCCAATGGCAAGCATCCGTCGCATTGATGATCGCTCCTGTCAACGCAAGGTAACGCCCAATGGCGGGGTCGTCATGCGTGCGTGAAAGAAAATACGAACCACCCACATCAGGCACCATGCCAATCGCAGTTTCAGGCATGGCGAGGCGCGAACACTCGGAAACAATGCGCATACCCGCACCTTGCGCGATGCCCATACCTCCCCCCATGACGATGCCATCCATTAAAGCAACGTACGGCTTGGCATAAAAATGCGTGAGGTGATTGAGTCGATACTCTTCGATGAAATACGTCTCACAGGCAAGCAGATCATCGGCCATTTCATACAATGCGCGCACATCGCCGCCCGCACAAAACGCCCGAGGCGAATCGCTGCGCACCAGAACCCATGCGATGCGATCATCAGCCTGCCAGTCCAGCAATTGCCGGCGCATGGCACAAATCATTTGAAAAGACAACGCATTCAATGCCGCAGGGCGATGCAGTGTCACCACGCCCACATGATTTTCAACCGTGAAAGTGATTTCTTCAGTACTTTTTTCAAATTCTGACATGGTATGATGATCCATTCCATTTGATGTTTAAAACACTTCACACAAGCAATTCCCTGCTTTTGTGGTGTTTCACATTAAAATTTTGAGCGGAAAAAGCCGCATACACATTGAAACACCGAATAAACCGACCCACTCAACACATCGGATTATTTGTGAGTTTACTTGTTTCACTGCAAGAAAAGCAGAAAGGTCATCATGCTTGATTTAACCACACTTCGTCAAGATTATTTAAACGCTGAACTGTCAGAATCCGACGTCAACCCCAACCCACTTGTTCAATTTGCAAGCTGGTTCAAACAAGCACAAGATGCTCAAGTGCCCGAACCCAATGCCATGACACTGGCCACCGTGGATGCCCACAACCAACCATCGGCACGCATTGTTTTGATCAAAGAAGCCCGTCAAGATGGTTTTGTTTGGTTCACAAATTACAACAGCCGCAAAGGCCATGATTTGCAGGAACAACCCAAAGCCTCATTGTTGTTCTTTTGGCAACAACTTGAGCGACAGGTGCGCGTTGAAGGCATTGTCAGTCGTGTGGACGATGCAGAATCTGACGCTTACTATCACAGCCGCCCCACCAACAGCAAACTCGGTGCGTGGAGCTCCCCCCAAAGCGAAGTGATTGCAGATCGCTCAGTGATTGAAACTGACATGCAACGTTACACAGCCGAGTTTGGTAATCAACCGCCGCGCCCACCACACTGGGGCGGCTACATCTTAAAACCAACCTACTTTGAATTTTGGCAAGGCCGTGCATCCCGCCTGCACGATCGCATTGCTTATCAGCTCAGCGAAGATGGAAACTGGCAAATCGTCCGACTCGCCCCATAAAAAACGGTACAATGTGAAACGTTTTAAAGCCCTCCTCTGACAGATCATCGAACGCATCACTTGCTGCTTGACAGCGGTTGGATTAAAACCTTCACATCAAGTTTGCCCCATATTATTTTTTATTTGCAAGGAACTCAAATGGCATCCGTCAATAAAGTCACCGTCCTCGGTAACCTCGGCCGCGACCCAGAAATTCGTTACACCCCAAGCAATATGGCGATCGCCACAGTCAGCATCGCCACTACTTACAAAGCCAAAGACCGCGAACCTGAAACCGAATGGCATCGCGTGGTGTTCTTTGGTCGCCAAGCCGAAGTGGCGGGCGAGTATTTGAAAAAAGGCTCCTCAGTTTACGTCGAAGGTCGCCTGCGTACTCAAAAATGGACCGACAAAAACGGCATCGAACGCTACACCACCGAAATCATTGCTGAAAGCATGCAAATGTTGGGCGGTAAAACATCAGGTGGCGGCGGTGGCGAACCATACGACATGCCTGCGGCTGGCGAATCGCGCTCAACAGCCCCATCCGCACCTACTCCACGCGCAAAACCAGCACCGGCAGCGATGGATGACTTGGACGATGACATTCCGTTCTAAAACACATCACTCACATGGGATTGCCCATGAAAAAAATCAGCTCACGGGCTGATTTTTTTGAATGAACATTGTATAAAATTGGATGAGACATGAGAGATAGACTGACAGTTAAATAGCGATGGATATCCTTTACCTGCGTAATCGCATGGAGTGATGCACTCATTCGCATAAAATCAGAACATTCGATCACATTCCAATTCCGGACTAAAATGTCTAGGATTTGACCATCTTGATCCACTGCGCGCCAAAGGTACATCTTCATCTAAGTACCAATGGGGTCCCACTACTGTTATTTCTTGATTCGCTTGGCGTATAGGGAACCAAACTGCAAACGCCAGAAGCGCACGGTTTATAAGTCAACTCTAAACCTCGTTCTGCCATCATCAACTCAATATCGCGGTAACTCAATGAAGACCTATAATACAGCCATACGCAGTGGCTTAAATTTCGGTTGGAAAACAATGGCGGGCGTGGGGATTGGTTCGTTTCATGACGCATTTTAACTTAAACTTCAAGTTTAAAGCTTTTGGAGGAAGTTAATTTGACACTGCCTTTTACCAATCGTTAATTAAAGTACGAATAGCAATTTTCGTAGATTGAAAAAGGCCAAGTGA
>CALMCL010000030.1 GCA_937862905.1 uncultured Burkholderiaceae bacterium
AGGTCATGTTTTTAATGATGCATAGCCAATTCAAATACTCAGATTACTCATTTGAATATAAAAAAGGCCAAATACCATTTGGCCTTTTTTATATTCAGGCTGTGACCATTAACGAAAAAAGCGACACAGCAACACCTCGTTTTTAATAAAAATTCACAATCTTTACATTGTTTTTTAATTGTAAAAAGACTAATATAAGTCTAAAGACACAAAACACGTTATGGGTTATTACTGACATCACCGTCAAAACCGTGGCTAAAAAACCAAAAAAATCAAATGTGCGTGCAACGCTTTTTCATTGTGTGAACTATTTTTAACCCCCCGTAGGGTCTTCACATCGCAATCAAAACCACCCAGAATTGAGGTGTGTTATGTTGATGAGAGAATGTTTTCCTTTTTACGCCTCAGATGGCTTTGAATGCAAGCTGGAGCGTGTCCGCGCTGCGCATGGCACGTCACCACGCGGTCCTGTCGTTTTGGTGCATGGCGCAGGGGTGAGGTCCACAATTTTTGAACCCCCTGTGGAAATAACGCTCGTGCGTTACTTGGCAGAGGCGGGTTACGATGTGTGGCTGGAAAACTGGCGTGCCAGCATCGATTTTCCCCCATCGCAATGGACCCTTGATCAAGCAGCAGCCTACGATCACCCTGCTGCTGTGAGAAAAATCATTGATGTCACGGGTGCATCCACCGTCAAAGCGGTGATTCATTGTCAAGGCTCGACCAGCTTCATGCTCAGCGCTGCGGCGGGCTTACTGCCCCAAGTGAGTGTGATCGTCAGCAATGCCGTGTCGTTGCACCCCATCATCCCAAGAATTTCTAAATTTAAAATTGTTTGTTGTACGCCGCTGCTCGGTTGCTTGACACCAGACCTCAATCCGCAATGGGCGATCGAACCAAAAACTTATGTACAAAAAGCCTTGGTGGGTTTGGTGCGCCTGACCCATCATGAATGCGACAACGATGTGTGTAAGTTCACGAGTTTCACCTATGGCACAGGCTTTCCGGTGCTGTGGCGGCATGAAAACTTAAATGAAGCCACCCATGAGTGGATACGCCACGAGTTTGCCAGCGTGCCCATTTCCTTTTTTAAGCAAATGAGTCGAAGCGTTCGTGCTGGACAATTGGTCGGCGTGAGTCATTTAAGTACTTTACCCAAATACATTGCAGCGCAACCAGCCAAAACACAAGCGCGCATGGTTTTTTTGACAGGCGATAAAAACGTCTGCTTTCTGCCCGAAAGCCAAATGCGCACTTACCTGTTTTTCAATGAGCAACGCCGTAATTTTCACAGCTTTCATCTGTTGGCAGGCTATGGGCATTTGGATGTGTTCATTGGACAGCGTGCTGCAGTGGATGTCTTTCCAATCATTTTAGATGAACTGAATCGCCCCACCCATTGATCTCGTCAGGAGAACATCATGCGCCCCAACCGATTGAAACACCAAGCAGGCCGACACGCATTGGTGGATGGCATCGCTTTCCAATTGCCCGTCAGTTCCTTGCGTTCACCTGCGCTCATGGCCGCTTTCAGCATTGATGCCGATAAAGCCGCCGCCCTTTTACCAGGCAATGAGCTGCACCCATTTCGCTTGTGGCATCGGGGTTTATTGGTGATCACCGTGATTGATTACCGAGAAACCAACATTGGCAAATACATCGAATACAGCATTGCGATTGCTTGCACGCATGGTGCGAATCCTGCGCCACGCCTGTTGCCAGCGGTATTGATGCGCACATTTGGTACGGGGCAATATGTCTTTGACCTGCCCGTCAGCACGGAAATCTCCGTCAAAGGCGGTAAAGGCATTTGGGGCATGCCCAAACACCAAGCGAATCTGGATTTTTTAATAGGTGATGATTGGATCAGCAGCCAATATGATTTAGATGGACAGCTGGCGATGCGCATTGATGTCGCCACGCCCAAACATGCATGGTTGCCCGTGAACACTGGAGCGGTCAACTATTGCGGTTTTCGCGGCATGCTGATGGCATCGTACATTTACTTCAAAGGCAAAATGGGTTTCAAAATGGGAAAAAATGCGGCGCGCCTTGTCATTGGCGATCACCCGCGACTGGCCGCACTTAAAAATCTAGACATCAGTGAAAATGCTTTGTTTGCAGGTTTTTTCCCTGAAACTTCAGGTGTACTCGACGATCATTTTGAATGCTGGTTTTTATCTGCGGATGCCCCGCCCAGCACCCCCATGCAAGGTTTTGAAAGCGTCATTGATCTTGAACAAAAACAAGATTGGCTGGAGCCGCCGCATCGGTCATAAATCATCGCATGGCATCACAAATCAACAAATCCGTCGTCATTTTAAACCGATCGAAAAACACAATGTAAAAACAGATTTTTCCAAACTGCGCATGTACCCATCGGAACAACGCATTTAGAACAGCATGTAAAAGTAAAGGAGTCCATCATGAAATCCATTTGGATGGTCATCAACAACGCCTATGTTTTCTTTGGCTGTACCTTGTATGCGGGCGTGTTGTGGGCACTGAGATTTTTCTGGTACCCGACGTGGGAGGTGTACACCGCCAGCAACTATTACGACCACTTCATTCCACCGACAACCGCTGCCACTCATTTTTTCACCATCGTGGTGCCCTTGATGTTCATGTGCCACCTCATCATGATTCGATCTGAGTGGCACACATCCATGCGTTGGCTGTCCGTGGCAACCATGCTGTGTTTGGTGGTTTCAACGGTTGTGGGACAAATGTACATCATTCCAATCAATCACACTCTGGCGACGCACATTGCCGACAACAACGAGGTGTCACGCTTGCTCAAAGAGTGGATGTCACTCAATGACATTCGGTTCATTTTTATGACATTGGCGTGGTTGTTGATGATGTATTACTTTGGCTCAAAAGCCTATTCTTGGGACACACATCATGAACATTGATCTCAGACGCATCGTTTTCGCCATTGCCGCATTGACATTCATCAGTGGCTTAATCCAAATGCTCGCACCATCCTTTGTGTTGAGCTTGGTGGGCGGCACAGTCAATCCAACTTCAAGCCATCTATTTGCCATTATTGGCATGTTCATGCTGTTGTTTGGCGGTTTGATGGTACATGGTGTATGCATTCACTCACATGTGGTGGTGTTTTGGGCGGGCTTGCAAAAACTTGGTGCTGCTGTGGCCGTGTATGTGGGCTTTCAAAACGGCCTGTTCTCTTGGTTGGCCTTGCTGATTGCAGCGTTTGATTTGTGCTCTGCGCTGCTGTACTGGTACTACATGAGCAAAATACGTTATTGGAAGGAATCACCATGATCCCCACCCCTGTGGCTTTGGCAGCACAAGACATGAGCAACCACAACGCCTTGATTCTTGCTGGCGGCGGCATGCGGGTGGCTTGGCAAGCGGGTGTTTTACAGGCTTTGCACGAAGCGGATGTGGTATTTTCACACGCCGATGGCACATCGGGTGGGACGATTAATCTGGCCATGTTGTTGTCAGGTTTAACACCTCAGCAAATGTGTGAACGCTGGAGCAGCTTAAACCCACGCGACTTCGTGTCGTTGATGCCAATCAAGCATTACCTCAAAGGCATGCGCATACGCGCCATGGGCGATGCGGATGGCATTGTGCAAAAAGTGTTCCCACATTTGAGCATTGATATCGATAAAATTCGCCAAGCACAAGGCATTGTCGGGACATTCAATGTGTGCAATTTCACACGCAAAACCAATGAAGCGATTGAACACAGCGCCATCACTTTGGATTATTTGGTTGCAGGCATCTCATTGCCAATTTTCATGCCATCGGTCCAAATCAATGGCATGACCTATTTTGATTCTGTGTGGATCAAAGATGCCAATTTAACTGAAGCGGTGAAACGCGGTGCAGAAGAGCTGTGGTTGGTGTGGTGCATCGGAAATTCCAATCAATATCAAGATGGTCTTTTTGATCAATACGTGCACATGATTGAGGTCAGTGCAGCGGGTAAATTGAATGAAGAGTTGGAATGGATCAAAGAATTGAACCAGCGCATTGCCGCAGGTGATTCGCCTTATGGTCAAACACAAGCCATCACTTTACATGTGATTAAACCGTTGAATCCATTGCCACTGGATCCTGATTTTTACCTCAATCGCATCGATGCCGCAACCTTGATTGATCTTGGTTACGCCGATGCGAAACGCTATTTACAAAACAAATCCAATCATGGCGTGCCACTCACACCCGAAGCCACACAAGTGCTTGGGTCTACAGGGCGAGGCATCATGTTCAGAGAAACCATGAAAGGTTTTTTCAGCATGGGCGTTGATGACCCTGAAACAGGTGTGCAACAAGGGAAAGCCCACCACACTGAGTTGACCATGCACGCAGCCATTCACATCCCCGACATTGATGCATTCATCAATGATCCAACGCACACGGGACACATCAATGGACACATTGACTTCACACCGTTTGGCCTGAGCATACCGTCCACGCATGGGCAGTTTCGTCTGTTTTCACCCAGCGGTACAGAGGGTTTGAAATACATGGTTTATGAACTGGGTTTTGAAATGAGTGGGCAGGCTTATTTCCTTGCAGGTAAAAAGCATGTGCGCAACGGCAATGTGTTCCAAACATGGGGGGCCACCACGACGCTGTATTGCCATTTGCATGAAGGCATTGATGCAACGGGACGCATCGTGGGCGCGGGGATTCTTCATCTGGGTGTGGCTGACTTGGGGCGATTGTTGTTGACCCTACATGCCCGCAACACCCCTTCATTGGGTGAAAAATTCAAAACGATTGGACAGTTCTTCAGTTTTTTCACACGTGAGTTGATTGACACTTACATTAAACGTCAGACCAAGTAAGAACATTTGCGGTTGCACGCTCATGGGAGAACGATGATGCAAGAAGACAATAAAAAAATTAAGGTGCATGTCGTCCAACACCCCACGGTAAACTGGATGAACCCATTTCAACTGATTGATACAGGCTTGCGAGCTGTTTTAGGTGGGTTGTTTGGTGCTTATGCCGATCGCCGTGAGGTGCAAGCAGCGCTTGGTGCAAACGACATGCTGGAAGATGACATTTATTTGGATTACCGTTCAGCAGATGAATTGTGGGTGGATTACATCGCCGACACAGGCGATGGCTGGAATGCCACTTACAGCTTGGCATGGCTCTTGGCTCAAACAGAACTGACTGTTGAAAACTGTGAGCAGCCATTAAAACGCGGGCAAATTTTGGTCATGGGCGGAGACCAAGTGTATCCCGTGGCCTCACGAACCGCCTACTCTGAGCGCATGGTCGGCCCTTATCAAGCGGCTCTGCCCTACTCAAACAAACAAGCCCCCGAAATACTGGCCATACCAGGAAACCATGACTGGTACGATGGCTTAACGGGGTTTTTGCGTTTGTTTTGTCAAAGCCGTTGGATTGGTGGTAGAAAAACCATGCAAAACCGCAGCTATTTTGCCGTTGAACTGCCACACGAGTGGTGGCTGTGGGGCGTGGACATTCAACTTGAATCGGATGTTGACATTGCACAAGCCGAATATTTTAAATATTTTGCAAAAAAACTGACCAGCACCGATCGTGTGATTTTATGCAGCCCTAAACCCACATGGGTCGAGGCAGGAGACACTCGACTCAGCAGCAAAGAGCGGCATGAAGCTTATTTGGGAATACAGTACCTTGAAAAACTGATCACCAACCAAGGCGCTCAAGTGACCTTTATGTTATCGGGCGATTTACACCATTATGCTCATTTTCACAGCCTTTCCAATGCAAGCCATAAAATCACCGCAGGAGGTGGGGGTGCTTTTTTATTGGGCACACACGAGCTGCCCAATGAGCTGTTGATTGATGGTGCAGCACAACCCATGCAATTGGATTTGATCCAAGTCAACCCACCCAAGGTGGTGTCAAGAAAGCTGCGTTGGCATAATGTGTGGTTCAGCTGGCACAACCCGGCTTTTGCTGTTTTTTTGGCGGCCTTGTATTCGTTCTATGCTTGGATTTGGCAAAGCTCAAGTGAGTTCACCACCAAAACATGCAGTTTCAATGTTTCAGGTTGCACACAAACGGTGATGGAGAATTGGGCAACCCTTGAGTTTGCCCCCTCCAATTTCAGCCGCATATTGTTTGAATTTTGGTCCATTTTGGCACATCAACCCACAACCCTTGGGCTCACAGCATTGCCCATTGTTGGCCTGATTTTATTCGCCACAGGCACACACAACGCATCATTGCCCAAACAAATGCTGTGGGGAGCCCTTCATGGGTGCTGCCACATCATATTGGCCGTGACTTTGCTCTGGATCATTGCCAAAATTAACATTGGTTGGGTATATCCCCATTTAAACTTAAACAACACGGGTATTCCAGTACAAAAATGGTTGCACTCTCTGTGGCAGATTGGGCTGTTCACGGTGCAATCATTGCTCTTTGGCTTTTTTGCAGGTGGGCTGTTGTTTGGTTTGTATTTGATTGTGTCCAATATGGTGGCACGCATGCATGCCGATGAAGTGTTTTCAGCCTTACACAATCCCAATTTTAAAAACTTTTTACGCATCCACATCACCGCCGATCACCTCAGTTTGTACGCCATCAAGGTGGATCAGGTGTGCACACACTGGACAATCAGTCCACATGTCACAGTCCTTGAGCAACGCAAACGCTGGCCATTCATCAAAGAATGGCTGCTGGAAGTCGAAGAAAAAAATGAAACACCGTGGTTTGTTCCTGATGGCATTGAAATTAAGGCCGCATTGATTGAGGTCATTCGCATCCCAAATTCACCAAAAATCAAAACGAACACACATGAAGAAGGAGATGATCATGAACACCTATGATGTCATTGTGATTGGCAGCGGCTTTGGTGGAGCCGTCACCGCGTGTCGACTGGCAGAGAAAGGCATGAAGGTTTTGGTGCTTGAACGGGGGCGGCGATGGACACCAGAAACATACCCACGCGACATGAACGACCCATGGTTTTGGGACAACAACGAACCAGAGAAACGCAATGGCTGGGTTGATTTGCGCGTGATGGACGACATGGTGGTTGCTCAAGGGGCTGGTGTGGGGGGCGGTTCTTTAATTTACGCGAACATTTCAGTTGAAGCACAACCCGATGTCTTCAATACAGGTTGGCCAAAGGAAATCACCTTTGATGAGTTAAAACCGTACTATGACCGCGTGGGGTATATGCTTTCGGTCAACACCTTGCCCCACACCCAACTGACGGAGCGTTATAAACTCATGCAAGAAGCCGCAGCACTGGGGGGATATGCCGATCGTTTCCGCCCTTTACCTCTGGCAGTGACCTTTGACAAGGATTTCAGCTACGATCGTGAGATGCCCTTCGACGCACAGCACAGCGTCAAACACAAGAATGTATTTGGCCGTGAGCAAGGCACGTGCGTGCACTGTGGCAACTGCGACATTGGCTGCGAAGTCCAAGCCAAAAATACACTTGATTTGAACTATCTTGCCCTCGCGGAAATTTTTGACGCTGAAATTCGCCCCTTACACATCGTGCACACAATCTCACACGGCACAGACGGTTACACCGTGCATTTCAAACGCATCGAACAAGGCGATTTGTTAGAAGGTTCAGAAACCGCCATGCGCGTGATCATCGCCGCAGGTTCACTCGGCACAACGGAATTGCTGTTGCGGGCACGTGATGAGTATGGCACTTTACCCAACATCAGCGATTACCTCGGACGAAAATGGAGTTCAAATGGGGATTTTTTAACCCCTGCTTTTTATGAACAACGTGCCATCAACCCAAGTCAAGGCCCCACCATCACATGCGCTATTGATTTTTTAGACGGCAGCGCTGGGGGTGAAGGCTTTTTTGTTGAAGACGGAGGTTTCCCCAACCTACTGCACCATTTTGCTAACGCCATGCCCGCATTTAAACTCACCTCATCCAATGTACTGCTGCACTGGGTACGTCAAGTTTTCTCTATCGACAACCCACTTGAAAACGTCATGCCATGGTTTGGTCAATCCAAAGATGCCGCGGATGGACAACTTTATTTGGGGCGCAGCATGTGGCCGCCATGGTCAAAAGAGCTCAAGTTGGATTGGAGCATTGACGCGAGCGAAGCCACTGTTCAAGCCATGATTGACATGCATGTCAAATTGTCTCAATTGACCAAAGGCAACGCAGACGTGCCAATGAGCTGGACGTTGCTTAAAAACCTAGTCACGCCGCATCCTCTGGGTGGCTGCATCATGGGCACCACTCCAAGCAATGGGGTGGTCAATCATTTGGGCGAAGTATTTGGCCACCCCAATTTATATGTGGCCGATGGATCCATCGTGCCCAAATCTTTGGGACTCAATCCATCTCGTACCATTGCAGCTTTGGCTGAGCGCATTGCAGATCATATCAGATGATGGGGCATCAAAATTAAAATATAAAAATATATATTGTTAAAAAGTAGATTACAATTTATCATGTACTTAAGCATCAAAATTGCACCATCTCATGTGCCAAGCAGTCTCTATTTTTACCCACACCTCAAGGAGAAACACCATGTTTAAGAAAAATATAGGTTCACTCGACCGCACGCTACGCATCATCATCGGTGTGGTTTTGATTGGATTGACGTTAACAGGCAATATCGGCGCGTGGGGCTGGATTGGGGTGTTGCCTTTGCTCACAGGATTGATGAGCAGCTGTGCCCTGTACTCGTTATTGGGGATAAACACTTGCAAGCGATAAAGTAAACAACACACCATTCCCCCTGTTTTCACAGCGATAGGTTGTTAATACAGCTGAGGTACAAATATGGTCATGAATAGGCATGATCACCACGATGAATTTAAGCATTTAAACTTGCATGAAGGACGTTGTATGAGTCAAATCCCATCTTATCTTGAACTCACAAACGAGGTGAACAAACACCTCTCTACCCTACGCAGTGATTCACCGAATGTCATGAAAGCATTTGGTGATCTTGCCCAAGCGGCGACGGCTGAAGGTGCTTTAAACAAAAAAACCAAGGAGCTGATTGCCCTCGCCTTGGGTGTTGCAGTGCGTTGCGATGCTTGCATCGGCTTTCACACCAAAGCACTGGTTCGCTTGGGTGCAACTAAAGCTGAGGTTGAGGAAACACTGGGAATGGCCGTTTATATGGGCGGTGGTCCATCATTGATGTATGCCGCCAACACCATGGCGGCGTGGGAAGAGTTCAGCCATTCAGCTTCATAATCAAGTCTAATCACATCCAATCTAACTTCTTTGATTTAAAAAAGCCAAGCACTTCTGCTTGGCTTTTTTACTTTTTTAAGTTTACCGCTATCAATCAATACATTACACTGGTTTCTTATGCTCAGTTTCTTATGCTCATTTGGGCATGCGGCACACATCGACTTCAACAGGTTTAACGGGGGCGCAAGACACAGCGG
>CALMCL010000031.1 GCA_937862905.1 uncultured Burkholderiaceae bacterium
CACCATCAATAACCGCATGTTTTAGATGCATGTGATGCGGAAATCAAAGTTTTTTGTGAAAGAGGGCTGATTGTCAAGAAAGCTTTAATAAAATGAATTAAGGCGAAAGGCTCTTTTATAAATGAGACTATAATAAAAGATGATCTGTATGATGGCTATACTTTTGGGGTAAAGAATGATCCGAATTGCTGTTCTTGATGACAACAACACACACTCACAAATGGTCGAGCAGGCCTTAATAGGCGCCCCGCACAATTGGGATGAGCCCATTGAAGTGCTGTCTTTTGAAAGTGGCGTGGCCTTGTTGGAGCGCATCAAGACAGAGACCTTTGACTGCATCATCCTCGATCGCGTGGTGCCAGACATGAGCGGCGACGTCATTTTGCAGTGGGTGCGTCAGTACCGAAAGCAATATATTCCTGTCATCATGCTCACCAGCCGCAAGAGCGGCCAAGAGCTGGTTGAGTTGTTGAATGCAGGTGCTGATGAGTACATGGTCAAACCATTTTACCCAGACGAGTTACTGGTTCGGGTCAAGCGCCTGATTGATCGATCAAAAATGACACCGCAAAACGCATCTCCGCAGGATCAGGCCGCTCAAGCCAAACGTGGACAAGTGTATACACTACACGGCGCGCTGTTCGATGATTTTAACCTCACTGTTGACCATGCCAGTCAACTGATTAAACTGACAGAACGAGAGTATAATCTGGCCAAACTGTTATTTGAAAATGTGGGTGTCAATTTATCGCGTGAATTTATTTTACAACGCATTTGGAACAAAGACACAAAAGAGGCGGGGCGCTCTTTGACCACGCACATTCATTTGATTCGAGATAAACTTGAATTGACTGTTGATAATGGCTGGGCTTTGCGTCCTGTATATGGTTTTGGTTATCGACTGGATTCTTTTAATAACAGCCCCACACTCACATGATGCGTTTTAAAAGCGTAAAGCGCATTTGAAAGCACGCCTTTTTTTATGAAAAAAGTACTTTGGGTCACTCAACTACAAGCACTCATGTGTATGGGTGTCTTTGTCTCGCCTATTGCATATGCGCAAGAAGTGTGTGATGGCGACCCCTTGGTCAATGTTCCTCGAAAAGTCCAGTCGGCTGGCAAAGGCCATCATGTACATAAAGTCAAGCGTGTGCGCGCTCCCAATCCCACGCTCATTTCGCAGCATGGTGATGTGCAGTTGAGAGATGCCAGTGGCAAGTCCCGTCCACTTTTGGATGCCAGTGGTCAGCTCACCGCCATCAAGAATGGGGATACTTTGCAAACGTTGGGTGACGGTTTCACCAGCATTCGTTCCAGCGATGGGAGCCGTTTGGTCATTCCGAGCAACTCCACGGTGTATTTGAAACGCATCAGCCAAGCGCCCATACAAATTGAACTCAAGCAGGGACGTGTTGAAAATTATGTGGCCGATTCAAGCAAATCGACGGCCAAAAATAAAGCCAAAACCAGTTATCAAATTCGCACACCTGCGGTGACATTGAGCGTCCGGGGCACACAATTTCGTGTTCAATACAACGAGGGTGAAAACGTAGCACGAACAGCCATTTCAGATGGCTTGGTGGCTGCGCAACGGCCATCGGTGTGCGCTGCGGCCACCTTGCTTGAACGTGGGGATGGCGCATTGGTTTCTCAGCAGGGCATTAAAAAAGTGCCCATGTTGCCAGCCCCTGATTTGTCAGGATTGTCTCCTGTGGTGCGCGGTGATGACATGGGATTTAAGCTGCCCGCCATGGACAAAGCGGTTCAATACCATATCCAAGTGGCTTATGATGAACAGTTTTTGTCTGTGGTAAAAGAGGGGTACAGCAAAACGCCAGATTTGAAGTTAAGCCATTTGGACAGTGGGTTCTATTTCGTCAGGTTCACTGCGATTGATGCCAATGGCATTGAGGGCTTTGCCAGCAGTGACCATTTCTTGTATCAGCCCGATACGCCGTACTAAATCATGACGGCCACACCTTCTTCTATGCCTGAAAAGAGCCGCTTGCGGCTCTTTTTTGAATGGATGCTTATCCTTGTGCTGCTGCTGGGTTCAGGTGCTTTTATTAAAGTTCACGGCACCTTTGATGCTTTGGATCAGGTCACATACGATGGTTTGATGTGGCAAATGGAGCAACCCGCAGATGAACGAATCGTTTTGGTTGAAATCGATGATGCCAGTTTAAATCAAATGGGTCGTTGGCCGTGGTCGCGTGAAGTGCATGCACAATTTTTGGATGTGATTAAACCCGCCCATCCAAAAGGTGTCTTGATGGACATTTTGTTCGTTGAGCCATCCAGCCCCAAAGCTGACAATGCAATGGCGCAGTCGGCGAAAAACTTATCCAAATGGGTTTTGCCCGCTTTATTGACCTCGGCGAATGGCAATATTTTGGATTTGGGGCATCCAGAAGACGGCATTCAACTGCAAATGCCCATTCAGCCTTTACTGCAACATGCTCAGGTGGGGTTGGCCACTGCAGCGCCTGACTCAGACAACACGGTGCGCAGAATATACATGGGTTATGATTTACAAGGTCAAGTATTGCCCACGATGAGCGCATTGCTTTTGGATGGACGCGAGGCATCACGGGTGGATCAAGTGCTCATTCCCTATACGGGGGGCATGAACCATTATGAACGGGTCAGTTACACCGATGTGCTGAGTGGTACGGTGCCTGCATCGAGGTTCCAAGATCGATATGTTTTTGTGGGCGCAACGGCAGTGGGTTTGGGCGATTTGCATAAAACACCCTTTGGCATCATGTCGGGTGTTGAGATTCATGCCAATGTGTTTGATGGTTTACTCAATCAGCGCAGCTTAAGCATGTTGGAGTCAAAAAAAATGGTGATGTTGTACACACTGTTGCCCTTGCTGCTGCTGATGCTTGGTTTCTTGTTCATCAATGAGACATGGCATTTTTATTGGTTGTTGGCATGGGTCGGCATGTGGCTTGGGCTGTGCGCCTATTTATTGACGTGGCAGCACCTGTGGGCCTCCCCTGTCACGACGATATTGCTCTTGGTGGTTGCCTATATTTTGTGGAGTTGGCGAAGAATTGCCGCCATGATGCGCTATTTTGAAGGGCAATTGAGGGGGATTCAGATTCAATTGCCTGATTCAAACATTGAGATTGAGCACCGCAGCAATGCACACACGTTGCAAGGGGTCATTGAGCACATTGACCGTTTGCAATCTGCTCAACAGCAAATCCAAGTGCAAAACCGAGAGTTGATCGACTATTTATCGCATGATTTGCGCACGCCGCAGGTTTCAATCTTGTCGGCCATTGCCATGCACAAAAGCAACCCTGAGCAAATGCCCCATGATGTTTTATTTGCTCAAATCACAGAAAATGCGCAAGACACATTGCAATATGCACGTGATTTGGTTGAGCTCAATCATGCTCAAACAGGAGACTTGGTGTATGAAGAGCATCAAATTCAATATTTAATAGACTACGCTGTAGAACGAATTAATGTTCAAGCGCAGGAAAAACACATTCGAATCAATGTATTGCGTCATAATGATTTGGCTGCTTGGGTGCTGGTGGATGGTGAGTTGATTGAACGCGCGATCATCAATTTAATCAGTAATGCCATTCGCTACAGCCCAGAGCACAGCACAGTCAGCATTCAACTGCAATACGATGAAATCAGCCAGCCCCACTGGATATCCCTGCTCATCACAGATCAAGGCGTGGGCATGAGCGCTTCGCTTCAACAGGCCTTACTCCAAGGCCTTCACGAGAAAAAGATGCCCTCGCAACAGGCGGCACCCGACGCAGGGGGCAGCATGGGCATTGGTTGGCGCATGGTGCAATCTATTGTTCGTCGACATCACGGACGACTTCAAATTAAAAGTGATCTGGGTCAAGGCTGCACGGTCACCATGTCTTTGCCATTGATTGATTGAAATACACGCCAATATAATAAAAATAATTGTGGATTGTCGATCAATCTTTTTGGGTGTAAGTAATTACACTTAATATCGGTCATGCTTGAAATGGTCATTTCAAAAAATAAAACGCTGTCATTTAAGTAATTGTTTTGATCAATTGTTTTTTTATCAATCTTATTGCTTCACAATTTAAGCACGATTGTGCATTTGTGTTGTATAC
>CALMCL010000032.1 GCA_937862905.1 uncultured Burkholderiaceae bacterium
TTCCCGCCAACCCCATGCGGGAATGACGGAGCGGCTTATAAAGTCGCTACTGCCTATTCAAAAATCAATTTTTAGAGGCTCCCTAAACATTGGGTTGTTTGCACATGTCATCATGAATGGGCGCCATGAAATATTTACCATGAATATTTGCCACAGAAAAACGATGTGAAAAGCCAGTCAAATTTGACTGGCTTTTCACAAAATACAAGCATGCTTACTACTGTGTTGGGGGCTGAGTCAGGGCTTAAAACTTTGCATCCACACCGATGCTTAATGATGTTTCCTTACCCGAGTCTTTACCAAAGGTGCTGCCCAAGCCCACGTGCGCATTGACCATTGGGCTGATGTTCATGGCTGCACCCAGTTCAGCACGGAAACCATCACTGGTTTCCAGTGCGGGTGTGGTGAAGCTGCTGTAAGCAGTTTTCACGTGGGCATTCACATCTGAACCGCGTGTGCCATTGAATTCATAAGCCACTTTGGCGTAGGGTGAGATGCGGCCAAAATGCCCTTTCACTTGATAACCCAATGAGGCTAAAAAACCACGACGTGATTGTGCACCATAGCTCATGGCCGTGCTGGTGCCGCTGGTTTCATCGAATGCATTGAGTTTGATGTCTTCGTAACTCAAACTGGCTGTGGGGCCGTGGCTGACGCGTCGGTTGGCAAAAGTCCCGGCGGTGACGTCTGCGGCCAAACCGAGTGACCAATGGTGGCCGCTGGTTTCGCCTGTTTCAGCGCGTGTCGCATTGCCGAGACTGATGTTGCGTTTGAGGTTGGAGACCTTCAAATGCCCATAGCTGAGGGAAGCGAGGAGGTTGCCGTTTTCACCATCCGCACCAATGCCGTGGCTGTAGTACAGGCCGACCGATGGTTCTTTGATGTCAAAACCACCTGCATTTGTGCCAAACGATGTGCTGTATTTTTGATAGCCCACGCTCAGGCCCGCACGACCCGTGCCCACGCCTCGGTCGATGCCCGTCAAAAATGTATTGGCGGTGCTTTTGGCTTCGCCGTATTTGGTGGGCGTGTGATCGTAATCCACAAACGTGTGCCATGTGCTGTTGCCTGCGTGCGGCATATTGGCTGCCAGTGTGCGTTGACGGCTCATGCCGCCTGCCAGTGGGGCAGCAGACAGTAAGCTCATTTGTGTGGGCGCATTGATGACCGACAACATGTATTGAGACTCCAGCTTTTGCGCGCCAGTGGTTGGGTGAACGCCATCGGCGAAAACGTATGTGTTGGCGGCATTTGGGCTGACCAATGTGGCGGGTGAGCACACCAGTGAGGTTGGGGTGGTGCATGCAGGCGTGGTGGCATTGGTGAAACCGTACAGGCTGGGATTGGCCACCACTTCGTTGATTAAACCAAAGGTGTCGATCGCAATGACATTTGCACCATAAGCGACCAATGCCTTTTGTACAACCGTATTGTATCCAGCAGAAACAGCTGCACCCGTGCTGGACAGTGCGCCTGCGAATGCTGGGGTGGCACCGAGATTGGGCACATTCGGAACGACGATGTATTTTGCACCCGCGCCCTGTAATGTGGCGACTTGTTGTGCAAAAGAGCTGCCTGTGCTGATGATGCTTTGTTGAAGTTCCGCTTGGGTCATTGCGCCTGCTTGTACCATGGCCAAGTTTTGGAACAAATCATTGGCGCCCCCTTGAATGACATAGACTGAATTGTTGCTTGCAAGGCCGCCTGTGCTGCTGAGGTATTCCGTCAGCTGGGTGGATACGGGGCGTTGTGCGAAGCCTGCTGGGGTTGAGGCTGAAGGTGAGCTCACACGTGCGCCGCCTTGGGCGTAGTTGGTGCCGCCAGTGGTCGACGTGGTTGTGGTGTAGCCCAGACCTTGGGCGAAATATTCCGCCGCAGTAAGGCCGGGATTGGTGGTGAAGCGGCTGCCGTAAATACCACCGTCTGACAGGCTGTCGCCAAAAATCACCACGCCATCATAGGCATGGGCGCAAAAATGCGCGCCCATGAGCGCGCTGGTGAGGATGAGGGGTAAAACTTTGCGGCTGAAAACGGGGGTACGCATGGTGTGTCTCCTGAGGCTGATTGTGTTACCAATGAGGATTTGTCAATCAGAAGAATATCATTTATATGTACGTGCGTTCTGTTATTTGATGGTGCAATGCGGAAAGTGCAATGTGAGCCCCATGTGTTCGCAGAACACAAAATGAGCTTTTCACTGATCATTCGCTGGGTTGTTGGCTGTCGCGTTTGCCTCGGTTGGCTTTTTCGGCACGTTCTTTTTCGATTTGTGCTTTTTTGGCTTCTTTTTCAGCTTGTTCGTGTTGGAAGGCGATTAAGCTTTCAGCACGGCTGGTGGGGGTTTCTAAACTGATGCGACCAATTGCACCGCTGCGATAGTCGAGCAACAGTGCGTGCGCGGCTTTGTCAAAATCGAGCGCACCCCCTTTGAGGCGGTAGCCGCGTTTTTTGGCGATGTGTTCGATGAGGCCGACACCGTCTGCTGTTTCGATGTCATCGGTTTTGAAGCGTTTGTTGATTAAAGCGGGGTAACGCACGAGCAACAGGTCAGCCAAATAAATGGCGACTTCGTCTTCAAAGACCGCATTTGTGCCGACCGCATGGCTGGCGGCGAGCATGAGGCCATCGGATGGCATGGCGATTTTGGGCCACAGCATGCCTGGGGTGTCAACCAGTACCATGTCTTTGCCCAGCAGTAAGCGCTGTTGTGTTTTGGTGACGGCCGGTTCATCGCCGACGTTGGCCACGCGTTTTTTCAGTAATGCGTTCATCAGGGTTGATTTGCCAACATTGGGTACGCCCATGATCATCATGCGCAATGGTTTGGTGGAGTCGTTGCGATGGGGGGCGATGTTGCGGCAAATGTTTGGAATTTTGTGCACTTCTGCTGGGTTTTTGCAGCTCAATGCGATGGCGTGGGTGTTTTTTTGCGCGTTGAAATGTTCAATCCATGCTTTGGTGGCGGCAGGGTCGGCGAGATCTGATTTATTTAAAATCTTTAAGCATGGGCGTTGGCGGTGTATGCGCAGTTCGTGCACGATGGGGTTGCTCGATGCCTGAGGTAAGCGGGCATCGAGTACTTCGATGACGAGGTCGGTCGTTTCCATGGTTTCAGCGGCTTTGGTGCGCGCTGAATTCATGTGACCTGGGAACCATTGAATGGACATGTGTGGCTTTTTTATAAATGATTAAATGACGGATTGACCGTAATTATAGCCGTTCATGCCTTGGTGTGGGGTGGCATTGCTGAATGCTATTTGTTCCGCATCAATGATTCGTGGATCAGGTCCAGTTTGCTTTCGATGTCCATCATGCGTGCATCGAGGTCTCGCACGGTCAATTCCGCTCGCACATTCACCTCATGGTCGATTTCTGCATCCAATCGATCGCGTGCACTCTGACGGTTCTGACTCATCATGATGACTGGGGCTTGGAGGGCGGCCAGCATGGATAAAATTAAATTCAGGAAGACATAGGGATAGGGGTCAAATGCTTCGTGTCGTGGGCCGAGTACTTCGGTGTTGATGAAAGCCCACAGCAATAAAACGATTGAAAATAGAATGATGAATGTCCATGAGCCACCAAATGAAGCGATGCCGTCGGCGGCACGCTGGCCAAAAGTGCTTTTCTCTTCAAACTCATGGTTGGTGTCGCGTGGGATGCTGATGCGGTGTAGTGCCTTTTCAATGGTGTCTCGTTCATCTTGCGTGAGGTATTCCCATTCTGTCCGAAACAGGCGTTTGGTTAGGTTGGCGGGGGCTCGGTGTTTTTTTAGGGTCATGAGATGTCCTGTGGGTGTTGTTGCAGCGACGGATGTGTGGTTTCGAAATTTATTCTTTCATAATGACAGGGCTTTGTGTCCATTGTATCGTTACTGATGAGTCAGGGCATGGGCAAATTAAAAATACAGTCGCCGACAAGATTCAAGTGAAATGGATGGCTTCGGCATTAATGGCTTAAGCCATTTAAATGGGATTTATTTTTTTGGCCGATGCGGCCCTGTGGATGTGATGGCGTGTGATCAACGGTGTCATTTGAGTGCTTGTGGACGACTGATGATAGGAGTGAAGGGCGGGCATCACGTCATGGGCAAAACTGTTGAGGGTGATGAGTCCACACAGGGGCAGCATCAGGATTAAAAGGGTTTTCATGAGGCTTCCTTTCAGCAAAAAGGTCGAAACACACAAGGGTGCCTGTTCAGGCACCCTTGTGTGTTGAGCGCCATTGATGCACGCTTTTTAAGGAGGTTCTTATTTTTTAGCGGCAGGTGCCATTTTTTTGGCAGCAGATGCTTTGTGTGCGTGGTGGTGTTTGGCCGTTTTATGATGTTTGGCTTTATGGGCAGCTTGGGGGACTTTAACTGCTGCTGGAGTGGCGGCCGCTGTAGAAGTATTGGCAAAACTATTGATTGAGGTCAAACCAAAAGCAGCAGTCAAAACGAAGGCGATGATTTTTTTCATGATGGATCCTTAAAAGTAAGTAAGTGACAAATGAAAGCAGAGGAGGCTTTCATGAAACGAATTATAAAGAGGGTGGCTTGGGGTGTATGTAGCGATGATGTTGTGATTTGTAACATGATGTAGTTCAATGATGCCGTTCAATGCGTGGCGGGTTTAAGGGGTGGTTAAAGGGATGGCAAATTGGTCTTTGGCCACTGCATGCTGAACAGCGCACCGCCAAGTGGGCTGTCAGTCACGCGCGCTTGACCACCGTGGGCTTTGGCAATTGAGGCCACAATGGCCAAGCCCAGACCATGCCCACCTGTTGCGCGCGTTCGGCTGTTGTCCAAGCGCATGAAGGGCTCAAAAATTTGCGTTCGTTGCTCTGTCGGGATGCCAGTGCCGTCGTCTTCGACTGTGAGTTGCTGGTGATCTTGGGTCTCTGTCCAGCGGACAATGATTGTGGTTTTGGCGAAACGTTTGGCGTTGTTGAGCAGGTTGTCCAAAGCCCGTGTGATGAGAGTGGCATTCGCTTGAATTAAGCCTGAATGTGGTTCCGCATCGGCTTGCCACATGAGGTGTGGTTCTGCGTTGAGCGCCGCCTGTGTCATGCGCTCATTCAGCCAAGCCAACGCAGGAAAGGTTTGGCGCTCTGCGGGAGTTGAATCCACCCGTGCCCTAAACAAGAGTTCTTCGATCAATGAGTCAATGTCATCGATGTCATCATGCATCTGTGCGGTGGCTGGATCGGGTGTTTCTTGCAGCGCCAGCCGATAGCGCAGCCGTGCCAGAGGCGTGCGCACTTCGTGGGCAATGTCGTGAATCAATGTGTCTTGTCGAGCGACGAGCTCTTGAATGCTGCCCGTCATTTGATTGAATGCCAATCCAATCGGTTGCACATCGGAGCGTGGATTGAGCTGAACTTGTGTGGATAGGTCGCCATTGCTGACATTTCTGGCCGCAGCTTCCAATGTGCTCAAGTCGCGCCAGTGTGGGCGCATCCAAAAGTACACAGGAATGGCCAACGATAAAGCAATCGCCATGAATAAAGCATAATCAACCCATGCGAGTTGTTCTAAAAAAAAGGCATAACTGACGGGGCCTGCAATCACAACGTAATCACTGCCTTGTATTTTTTGCAAATACATGTTGTCATCGGTTAACGCAATGATGTCCCCTTTGTTCAAAGCGATGACGGACTCGGGATCCAGTTTGTAGGTGTTGGCAGGCTGAATGTCGAGGCTGAATGTGGTGTCGAGGTGACGTTCTTGTAAAGCCGCCTTCCATTGATCGGGTGGCAATTCGTGCAATTCTGTGCCAATGAGGTTCAATACGGTGGCCAGTAAGTCACCTAAATAATTTTCGCTGACTTCATCAATCGCATTTTTATAAACGGCACCAAATAAAATGGAAATGGTTAAAAGACAACCCAATAAAAGGACATAAAATTTAATGAAAGTGCGGCGCATGCGAGGTCTCCTTAATTCCAGCCTGAGGGCGACAGCAGGTAACCTTTGTTGCGAATGGTTTTGATGCGGGCGGGCTCATCGGCATCATCCAATAGTTTTTTGCGTAAGCGTGAAATGGCAATGTCAATGCTGCGGTCAAGCCCATCATAATCAATGTTACGCGTTGCGCGAAGAAGTTGATCGCGTGTCAGTATTTCACCTGCATGGCAGGCCAGCAGCCACAGCATATCGAAGTCAGAGGAGGACAGGTTGATGTTGTCTGAACCGATGAGTACTGTGCGATTCGTTTTATCGATCGTCAATTGACCAATGCGAATCAATGAATTGCTTGGGACGGCGGTGGATTGTGTGGGTTGGTACTGGCGCAATTGTGAATGAAGCCGTGCCAGTAAAATAGAAGGTGATGTCGTTTTCACAATGTAATCATTTGCACCCAATTCCAGACCCAAGATGTGCTTGATTTCACTGTCATTTGCGGTGAAAAGGATGATGGGCTTTTGATACCACGTGCGCAAGTTCTGGCACAACGTCAGGCCGTCAACGTTGGGCAGCATGATGTCAAGTAACACCGCATCAGGTGCTTCCTGTTGAACCACTTCCATGACATGCGCACCATCGTGCACAACAGTGACCTGAAAATCATGGCGTTCAAGGTAATCTTTGAGTAAGCCCGCGAGGGCGGTGTCGTCTTCGGCGAAAACAAGGCGTGTGGTCATGGTCGATCTCTTAATGGGTGAGAAATGAGGATTTTGTTGTCATTGTATTGTAGGATGTGCATTACATTTGGTTACTTGAATAATTTTGGTTCAAATTAAAATAACGGCTTTCTTGACCACTTGTTATTGAGGACAGACATTATGAAAAAAACAGTATTTGCTGTTGGCTTAATTTTACCTTTGCTGTTTACCCAAAGTTTTGCGCAAGAAGTGTTGCACACCGAAGACCCCGTCAGCACATCCGCAACTGTTTCTATTTTTGCTGGAAATGGTGGCACCGTCCGCCACAATGAATCAATGGGCATGCACCGCACAAAAGTGCACCATCGCCGCCATGCGATTAAACACGCCGCGAAAAAACATCAACGCAGAGCCCGCTTGCAACACATC
Source organism: uncultured Burkholderiaceae bacterium (assembly GCA_937862905.1). Taxonomy (GTDB): domain Bacteria; phylum Pseudomonadota; class Gammaproteobacteria; order Burkholderiales; family Burkholderiaceae; genus Hydromonas. Next base: position 7,015 of record CALMCL010000032.1, read on the forward strand.
CGTATGCAGCGAGCGCATAAACCCCTCCGTGTGAAACATCATGCAGCAGCAAAGCATCATGTAACAGCAAAGCATCCACGCACGGCGCATCATAAAGCCCATCGAAAGCCGCAGCATCAAACTGAGTTTGGGCGCGTAAAAAGCAAGCCTTTCATAAAGGAGGGTCAGCGTAAAGTGAAAGTGCACCCAGCTCAACGGGTTCAAAAAAGCCATCATGGTCAGCGGATTGTTGTGTTAAAGCCATCGCAATATTTACGAATGGCTACACAACGCCCTGCTGTGACTAAGTTCAAGCAACCACAGTCTGTGCACAAACATAAGTAACGTTTTCTGCATGACTACGCTTGCTGGCAATACAACGAGCACTATAAAGCCACCTTAATTAAACAAGTGTTACCCATTGTTTAGAAATGTAACCAGATGTAAAGGAAAAACCATGTGGAGCTTGTCCACTCCTTATTGGGAGTTTATTATCCGCGCCGCAATCGTGTATGTATTTGTTATGGTTGTCCTGCGCCTCGCAGGCAAGCGTCAAATGGGAGAGCTGGCGCCTTTTGATTTTGTATTGTTGCTGCTTTTATCGAACGGCGTTCAAAATGCAATGAATGGAGGAGACAACACCATTACAGTGGGTCTAATCATCACGGTTACCTTGGTGGGCTTAAACTCAATGATTGCATGGTTGGCTTTTAAAAATAAAGAAATAGAAAAAGTTGTGGAGGGGCGACCAGAAATACTGGTTCACAATGGTTATTTATACAGTGATGTTTTGAAGCGAAACCAAATCACCCATCACGAATTGAATGACGCACTGCGCCAAAATGATTGTACCAGCCTCGATGACGTTCGACTGGCCGTGTTAGAAACCAATGGACAAATCAGTGTCATTAAAAAATAATGCAATATCAGCTTCACCTGAAGAAAATGTTTTTTGTAAATATTAAATAAAAAACAAAGGTTTATCGCCAAAAAGGAATCCAAACCCATTTGAAGCTTCACTTTTGCGTCAAATACCTATTGACAAAAGTTGCGGCGATGTTCATAATCTCGTTTCTCTGCTGCT
>CALMCL010000033.1 GCA_937862905.1 uncultured Burkholderiaceae bacterium
AAGCGCTTAGCTCGAATCTTTTTGAAAATTGCCTTTCGTAGTTTAATTCACCAAGTATATTTAGGAAGCCTTTAAACATTGATCATTGATTTTTGAATAGGCTGTACCGACTGTGCAGCCCACGCCATCGTTCCCGCTAACGCCATGCGGGGAATGATGGCACGGGTTACTTTAAGTGAATGAGTGATACTGGATCAATTTTTAGAGGTCGCCTTTACAAAATAGTCAGCTTTCAGTGGCCAAAATCACATTGGATGCGCTGAACAGCACATAAATGGTTTTCCCCATGCCCAGTGCGAGGCGCATTGCACTCTCATTGGTGATGATGGCCACCATTTGTTTGCCACTGACCAAGCGCACTTTGACCTCGCAATTAACTGCACCCAAGATGAAATCTTCAACTTCACCCAAGAGGCAATTTTCTGCACTGACTTGGCTGGGGGTGATGTTGACAGCGAGTTGTACAGCAGACGCTTTAATTAAAGCATGGGCAGGTTTTCCTTTTTGCAACTCCAAATGCACCACGCTATCATTGGTGATGGTGGCAATGATGTTTTGTTGCCCACCAATATTGAGATGGACCTCGCTGTTGACCGCACCTTGCTTAACCTCGGTCACTTGACCGATGAATTGATTGCGTGCACTGGTTTTCATGAGCAATCCTTTTAAAAAAATACCAAAAGTATCTGGAAGTTGAGGGGCTGCTGAAGATGCATCCACACCAACGGCATCTAAAAATACACGGTATTGATGTTCAACAGATTCAAACATCAGCAAGACCTGCTCACCATAGGGCGTGAGTTGTGTGCCGCCCCCGTTTTTCCCACCCATTCGGCCGACAATTAAAGGCTGAGGAAACAAGTTGTTGAGGCCATCGACGGCATCCCATGCGGTTTTATAACTGATGCCAACGTGTTGGGCGGCTTGTGCGATTGATCCTGTGAGGGCAATTTCTCGGAGCAACACGATTTGCTTGTTTTTTAATGGTGGAAAGCTTGGCATGGTCTGTTTCATGTGGCTTGCTTAATGTCGGCTTAAAATGTGTGTTTAAAATCGATATGTAAAAAATTATATCACGACATGTGGTGTGGTTCATCCACCAAATGAACCCACTGGGTTATGATTGTGCTCGACATTGTTTCAAATGCCGCATGAAGGCTTCGTTCAACATGGGTGATGTGAAGTCCTTTTTGTGACCCATTCCAAAACCAATGTGTGCTGAATAACATGCAGTCGTGCTGTTCGACTCAGAACGATGGTCACTAAACCCACGCCATTTCATTCATATCAGTGGCTTTTTTTATCAGTTACGTGATGAATTCATTTATAATCTGTGTTCGATTAATTGCAATCACGAGGACACCATGCAAATCAAACAAAATTCTGTTGTAAACATTCATTACACACTTAAAAACGATGCAGGTGAAGTACTCGACACATCCGCAGGCAAAGAGCCATTGATGTACATGCAAGGTCATGGCAACATCATCCCTGGTTTAGAAAATGCGTTGTTGGGTAAAGCCATCGGTGAGCAGTTGAACGTGAGCATTGAGCCAGAAGACGCCTATGGTGTGCGTCAAGATGATGCCATTCAACAGGTGCCCCGTGAGGCATTTGTTAATGTGCCTGATTTGCAAGTGGGCATGCAGTTGCACGGTGACTCACCACAAGGGCCTATTTCTGTTGTGGTCATGGCCATCACCGACGATGTGGTGACGGTCGATGCCAATCATCCTTTGGCTGGTCAGCGTTTGCACTTTGATGTGACGGTGGACAGTGTGCGCGATGCGACTGACAGTGAGTTGTCTCATGGTCATGCACATGCTGGCGATGGTCATCACCATTAAAATTCATTGCAACAGTAAAACGCTTGTTTTCTGCGTTGCTGTTTGCCACAAAAAAACCATCCAAAAGGATGGTTTTTTTGCGCTGTCATGTTGTACTGGGGGTGATTTCAAAACAAACAAAAAGATGCGATCAACCCATGATCGAACACGTTTGACGCACAGCAGAACCCAATTTAACTTAAAATCAGATTTTATTTGCCGCTCAACTGTTTATGTCACTCAAATACCTCAGTCACTATGCCCCTGAACTGCAACATCAAGTCAAACAAATGATGGTGGAGCGAAGCATTGGTGCGTATATTCAAGCCAAATACCCACAAGCCCACACCATTCAAACGGATAAAGCGCTGTATCAATTTGTCAATGAGTACAGAAAAGCACACCTCAAAAATGCGCCCCTCCTTAACAAAGTCCAGTACGACAACACCCTCAACCTCACTCACCGTGCCTTGGGACTGAACACGGCCATTTCACGTGTGCAAGGAGGGAAGCTGGTGGCTGCTAAAGAAATCCGCATCGCCAGTGTTTTTAAAAATGCACCTGCTGATTTTTTGAATATGATTGTTGTGCATGAACTTGCGCATTTGAAGGAACGAAACCACGATAAAGCATTTTATAAGCTCTGCACACACATGTTGCCTGACTATCATCAACTTGAGTTTGATGTGAGGGTATATTTGACTGGCTTGGACATGTGCGCCAGCATGCAAAGCACTGGTTAACATGCTTTCGATTTAAATGTTTTAGGTTCAAATGTTTTAGATTGGGTGATGTGTTGCTTTTTATTGCGGTAGGGGCAATGTGTGAAGGGTGCTTTTTTGCACATCATCAGCCATGTTTTAATTGAAATCATTTGTTTCCCAATGCATCACAGGTTCTGTGAGTCTTTGGGCAAGATAAGCTTTGGTATGAGGCATTTCAAAATGCAGTTTAAATGCCGCCTCATCGACAAAACGTTCCCACATTGTAAAGTGATCGGGATTTTTCACATTGTGTTGAATATCAAATTGTAAGCAGCCTGCCTCGGCACGGGTGGCGTGAGCCAACTCATTTAACGCCGCTTTTACGACAGTCACGTCAATGCCATCCAATACGCGAATTTGTGCCGTGATGATGTGGTTTGGTTTTTTATCGATCGGTGGGTTATCAGCAAACACCGCTTTCGCTGCAAGCATCGCATTTAATGCGGCCGGAAAACCCGCATATACGGCCATTTGAATGATGGTTTCGGTGATTTCTGTGCGACTTAATCCAACGTTGAGCGCAGCATGTAAATGCACTTTGAGTTGTGGCTCTGCATTGGCCAAAGCAGTTAAAGCGGCGATGGTGGCGAGTTCCCGCTGCTGTAGCGTCAATCCTTTGCGGCTGTAAATGTGGCCGAAGCCAAAATCAATCACGTAATTTGCAAGGTCAGGACTGATGCTTTGTAAACTGTCAATCACGCGTTCGCCTGCTTCTGCATCGACATCAATCAAACGTTTCACACCGCGTTCATGGATTTCTTGAAGGGTTAAATTTGGGCTGTTCATTCTGGGCATCCTTTTTATGATTTAAGCGTGATTCAATGTCAGCATATAGGTCAATTTTGTCGTTTAATACCGACAAATGTTCGTTTAATGCAGCCACCTTATCGCGCACATGACGGGCATGTTCGACCAACATTTCACGTCGCTCATGAACACTTTCCAATTTTTCACCCAAACGCCGCAACTCGGCATAGCGCAACATTTGTGCAATCGACATCCCTGTGCTGCGCAATCGCAGGACAAATTCAAGCCAGCGTACATCGTGATCATTGTAAACACGACGCCCATTGCGCCGTCTCACGGCATCCATTAAACCTATCTGTTCGTAATAACGCAAAGTATGTGCAGATAAGCCTGTGCGTTGGGCGATCTCGGTGATGTGATAAAAAGTGTTCATGGTGTGATCATAAAAGTTCGAGTGTACTCGAGGTCAAGCGTTGTATGATAAAAATAAGTTGCAATGCTCAAAGGGCATTTAATTCTTAGTTTTTTGTATTTTTAGCTTATTCTTGAATGGGGGTTTGAACGGATAACTTGAACGGATACAACTTGGCTGATACAAATACGATTTTTTAGAAAAAGCCTGATCTGGTATTTGAATTTTCTCATTGAACAATAAAAATCGCCGTTCATAAGAACGGCGATTTTTATTGACATGAGATCAATGGATGTTATTTATCCAGCCCAGCCAAGCACGTGTACTTGATGGTCATGTAATCTTCAATCCCATATTTAGAACCTTCACGACCCAAGCCCGATTGTTTCACGCCACCGAATGGAGCGATTTCGGTGGAAATCAGACCGCTGTTCACACCGACCATGCCGTATTCGAGGGCTTCAGACACACGGAAAATGCGGCCGATGTCGCGGCTGAAGAAATACGATGCGAGGCCGAATTCGGTGTCGTTGGCGTAGCCGATGACTTCTTCTTCAGTCGAAAAACGGAACAAAGGCGCCATGGGGCCAAAGGTTTCTTCGCGGGCAACGGCCATGTTTTGTGTGACATTGGTCAGGATGGTTGGCTCAAAGAACGAGTGACCGAGTGCATGGCGTTTGCCGCCCAATTTGATGCTTGCACCTTTGGCGACGGCATCAGCGATGTGCTCTTCGACTTTTTCCATGGCTTTTTCATCGATCATCGGGCCTTGGGTCACACCATCTTCAACGCCGTTGCCGACTTTGAGTTTGCCAACAGCAATCGCTAATTTTTCAGCGAAGGCATCATACACAGCGTCTTGCACGTACAAGCGGTTGGCACAAACACAGGTTTGACCCGCATTGCGGTATTTTGAAGCAATTGCACCATCCACTGCGGCATCGAGGTCGGCATCGTCAAACACGATGAAAGGCGCATTGCCACCCAGTTCCATTGAGACTTTTTTGACCGTTGGTGCACATTGTTCCATCAAGACGCGACCCACTTCAGTGGAGCCCGTGAATGTGAGTTTACGCACGGTTGGATTCGATGTGAACTCTGCACCGATGACGCGAGATTTACCGGTGATGACTTGGAACACACCGGCAGGCACGCCTGCGCGATGGGCCAATTCAGCCATGGCCAATGCTGAGAAAGGGGTCAAATCCGCTGGACGGACAATCATCGGGCAGCCTGCAGCCATTGCGGGTGCAGCCTTGCGTGTGATCATTGCATTTGGAAAGTTCCATGGCGTAATCGCTACGCATACGCCAATTGGTTCTTTGGTAATCATGATGCGGCGATCCGCCATGTGCGATGGGATGTTTTCACCATACACGCGTTTGCCTTCTTCGGCAAACCATTCGATGTACGACGCACCGTAAGCAATTTCACCTTTGGCTTCTGCCAAGGGTTTGCCTTGCTCTGCGGTCAAGATCATGGCCAAATCATCTTGGTTTTCGATCATCAGGTTGAACCATTTTCGTAAAATGGCTGAGCGTTCTTTTGCCGTTTTTTTACGCCATGCGGGCCAAGCGGCATTTGCATCGGCAATCGCTTTGGCCGTTTCGGCTTGACCGAGGTGAGGGATGGTGCCGATGACTTCACCTGTGGCGGGGTTGGTCACATTGATGGTGTCGCTGCCGCTGACCCATTCACCGTTGAGGTAACATTGTTGTTTCAGTAAACTTGGATCTTTAAGGTTTAACATAGTGAATCCTTTAGAAAAGATGAGCCTGAGATGATTGCCTGTGTCTGTTGGCAATGACCGTGTGGCTTGAAATGTAAAACGAGAAACTGCAAGGCGGGCTTTTCGCCCGCCCTGTTAGAGTGTGATGAATTAAAAAAACGGAGCTGTTTTAGCCTTTGGCTGCTTCAACCAGAACCGATTCCAAAATGGCCAAACCTTCGTCAAAGACGTTGTCTTGAATTGTCAATGGGAACAAGAAACGAATCACATTGGCGTAAGTGCCGCATGACAACAACAACAAACCTTTGTTTAATGCTGCAACGCGTACTTTTTGTGTGAATTCAGGTGAAGGCAAGCCTGTGGCTGGGTCAACGAATTCGATGGCATTCATCGCGCCTGGGCCGCGTACATCTGAAATTTGTGGCACTTGTGCACGCAAATCATTCAAGCGTGCTTTGAGTTTATCACCCAACACATTGGCACGATCCAGCAAGTTTTCAGAATCAATGATGTCCAAAACCGCATGCGCAGAGGCAACTGCCAACGCATTGCCTGCGTACGTGCCACCCAAGCCACCAGGAGCTGGAGCATCCATGATTTCTGTGCGACCACACACGCCAGACAAAGGCATGCCGCCAGCCAAGCTTTTTGCGAAAGTGGTCAAATCCGCTTGCACATCGTAATGCTCCATGGCAAATAATTTGCCCGTGCGGCCAAAACCTGTTTGTACTTCATCCGCAATCAATAAAATGCCATGCTCATCGCACAGGGCACGCAATGCACGCATGAATGATGGCGATGCCATGTAGAAACCACCTTCACCTTGTACAGGTTCAAGGATGATTGCAGCCACGCGTGTGGGTTCGATGTCGGCTTTGAACAAATTTTGAATCGCTTTGAGCGAATCGTTTTCAGTCACGCCGTGCAATTCGACTGGAAATGGTACGTGGTAAATTTCTGAAGGGAAGGGGCCAAAACCAATTTTGTATGGCGCTACTTTACCTGTCAATGCCATGCCCATCATTGTGCGGCCGTGGAAACCACCTGTGAAAGCGATCACGCCCGCACGGCCTGTGGCTGCACGCGCGATTTTGATTGCATTTTCAACGGCTTCTGCCCCAGTGGTGAAGAATGCAGTTTTCTTCGCATGTGTGCCTGGTGTGCGCTCATTGATTTTTTCAGCCAAAGACACATAGCTTTCGTATGGCACGATTTGGTAGGCGGTGTGCAAAAAACCTTCATGCAATTGTTTAGAAATCGCTTCAACTTGCTTTGGATGACGATGACCTGTGTTGACCACGGCAATGCCACCACCAAAGTCCACAAACCGACGACCTTCAACATCCCAAATTTCAGAATTTTCTGCGCGAGCAGCGTAAAAATCAGTCATCACACCAACACCGCGTGGTGTGGCAGCATTTTTGCGGGTTTGTAAATCAGCATTCGACATAAAGTTTCCTTGAGTGAGTTAAAAAAGTGTCTCTCATTTTATAAGACGACACGTTTAAGCGTGAATTATTAAGTCTTAAGTGGATGAATTATCGTGTTAGAAGCTGTTTTGGTCAATGAAAATCCGTAATGGAGTGTTCTTCCATCATAAATTGGTCTGAAAAATATGAGAGTTGCTTTATGTAAATCTAGCCATTGTCTTGTTCGTCTTATTTTTTTGTTGTTCTGACGTGGTTTTTTTGATTTTAAAAAAACAAGTTAACGCAAGAAAAGTGAAATAAAGTAAGTAAGCATTTTGCGTGTAATCGTCATGTTGCTATAGTTGTTGTTGAATTAGGATTTGAGCAATAAAGAAAGATGAAGTCCAAAATAAAAGACAAATTCAAATTGGCGTTGTCAATTGCAATTTGAACAACGCGGCTAAATAAAGTATGAGTACGTATGAAATATGATTTTATGTGTGTGGGTTGGCTTCACTATTCACTAATTAAATATTTTGTTGTTGGTTTAAGAATCAAGCTTTTTATTGATTAGAAATCAATAAAAAAGCTAAAGATAATTATGAGTCTCATGTTTTTTTAATTGAAGTTAATCAATCATATTTATTTTTTGTCATGTTTGAAATATTATTTACT
>CALMCL010000034.1 GCA_937862905.1 uncultured Burkholderiaceae bacterium
TACAGAGCCTCATGTTGGCTAACCAACCCAAAGCCCCTGAGCCCACGGGTCAAAGCCTGATCCAAGCCAATGCCCAATTGCAGCAGGTCAATGCGCAAATGGCACAATTAACACAAGTGTCAAACAATGCCCCGCTTGAGGCACAGATGACGGCGGTGGCCAGCAGTGTGCAGGCTTTAAATGCCAAGCCTTGGACAATGACGGCGACCATCCCTATTTACATTGACGGCAATATGGTGGCCCAACGGGTCAACACCATCAATGCCGTTGAGTCTTACCGAGGTGCGCGATGAGTTGGTTTGATACGTTGCTTCCTGCCAGTTTTCGGGGGGTTGAGGCTGAGGTGTTGCGGGTTAAGGATACGGGTGAAAACGCGTTGTCTGAGCACGCGTATCCTTATCGAAACGGGGCTGATGTCGAAAACTTTGGCCGTGGTGCACATAAAATCAATGTGGATTTTGTGCTGTGGGGTGAGGATTATGAGCCGCGTTTAAAAAGCTTGGTGGTGGCGTTTGAAGTGGTTGCGGCAGGGGAGCTGGTGCACCCCATTTTTGGATCCATGCAGTGCAACGCCAAAAGTTGGGAGGTATCTCACTCTTTTGAGGAGTACGACTATTGCACTGTGACGGTGGCCTTTGTTGAGGCCAATGCCGACATGCCCTTTTTTAACAGGAGCTTGCCCAATGCTTTGGCTGGGTTGGCGGGTTTGCAGTGCATGCAAACCTGTGATGCATTGTTGACCCAGTTTGAGGGGTATATGGATATGGCGCAGGCTTATTTGGGCGAGGGTGGGCAAGCGGTGGCTTTGTTGAGGGGGTATTGGGATCGACTCACGACCCCATTGTTTGATCTTAAATCGGGCGTGAGCCGTTTGGGGGGCGATGTGTTTGCGTTGCCGCGTCAAGCCTTTGGCGATGTGCTGGCGTTGTTTGGGGCGTTGCATGACAATGCCGATGGGCAATCCATCAGCGCGGCGCAGGTCGATGCGGTGCCGCAAACCATTGCGGGCACAGGTGTCGTTATGTATCCATCCAGCAGTGCTTATGCACCCTTGTACAGTCGTGATGCGGTGTTGCGTGAGGTGTTTAAAAATCAAAGTGCGGTGCAGGATGTTTTGACGGGCAACCTTGAGACATCGGTTAAAACGGTGGCTGTGGTGGTGGCAGGCCAACCCAAGGCAGAGGCTTCCGAGGCATCGGTCAAGGCGGTGTTTAACGCCAGTACCAATGCCGCAGCATTGGTCTATGCAGCTTCGGCGGTGGCGGCGGTATTTGAGTGGGAGCTGGTTGATCCCACCTTGTCGCCACAACAGGTAGAGGCGGCGTTGAATCAAGTGCGCCGCCCGTTGCAAGCGGCTGTGGTGGATGTTAAGTCGGCATTTTATGGCCGCGGTGGCGTGGATTTGGCGCAGGAATTACAGGATTTGGCTTGGCAATTGACGGCCGCTGCACGTGCGGTCATTTACCAGCGGCCTGCGGTGGTGCAGCATGTTGTGACGGCTGACACCAGTTTGCACTTGTTGGCGCATTTTTTGTATGGCAATTACCGCCGTGCCGCCGAACTGGCGCGTGGTGGCTGCACTGGGCCGCTCCAGCTGGCTCACGGCGG
>CALMCL010000035.1 GCA_937862905.1 uncultured Burkholderiaceae bacterium
CTTGGCCTTTTTCAATCTACGAAAATTGCTATTCGTACTTTAATTAACGAATAATTACTGCACTGTAAGTTAATTGTATGGTGCGGTGAAGCAAATTTTACACAGCATTAAACGCGGTTTTTATATGAAAATTCAGGACAGCCCGTTTCTGTAATTGTATTATGATGAACAAAAGAGCATCTTTAAAACGGCTCACCATACTCACTATAAATAATATAAACCATTCAAAAAAGTCTCGTTTGACTATTTTGTCACAGGTCGTTATCAGATTGTTGTCAGGAGATGCACCATGGCGGTATCCGTCTTTGATTTGTTTAAAATTGGCATTGGGCCATCCAGCTCACACACTGTGGGGCCCATGCGCGCAGCAAAAATGTTTGCTGAACATTTGCAAAAACATGACTTGCTCAGTGAAACCAGCCGCGTGCGCGCGCAAATGTATGGCTCACTGGGCTTGACTGGGGTCGGGCATGGCACCGATAAAGGGGTGTTGCTTGGTTTGATGGGTTATTCACCAGACACGGTGCCGATTGAAACGGTGCAAGACGATTTGGACAAAATCAGCTTGGATCAACGGTTGATGCTCATGGGCACGCACGATGTGGCGTTTAGCCTCAAACATGATTTAATTTTGCACCGCCGCCAAGCCTTGGCAGAACATCCAAATGGCATGAAATTCACAGCCTATGACCATGCCGATCATGTCATCATTGAGCGCAAATATTTATCGGTTGGGGGCGGTTTTGTGGTCACAGTGGGGATGGATCCTGCACCTGTGTTGGAGGCTTTCAATGAGGTGAAGTACCCATTCAGCAGCGCAAAAGAGCTGTTGGACATCTGTCGAAGAGAGCAAATCACCATTGCAGAGTTGATGTTTGCCAATGAATTGACATGGCGCAGTGCCGAGGAGGTGCATGCGGAGCTGATCAAAATTTGGAAAGTCATGCAAACCTGTGTGTCGCGTGGTTGTGGCATCAACAATCCTGACGCCACAGGTTATTTACCTGGCGGTTTGAATGTCAAACGCCGCGCCGCCGAGCTGTACACGCAGCTCACGCAACAGGCTGAGCGTGCATTGTCAGACCCATTGTCGGTCATGGATTGGGTGAATTTGTATGCGATTGCGGTGAATGAAGAAAATGCGTCGGGTGGGCGTGTCGTCACTGCACCCACCAATGGTGCGGCTGGGGTGATTCCTGCGGTCATGCATTATTATGAGCGGTTTTTGCCGCGGAGCACGCAGTCCGCCTGTGATGAAGGCATCATCACGTTTTTACTGACCGCAGGTGCTGTTGGGCTCTTATATAAACTCAATGCCTCGATTTCGGGGGCAGAGGTGGGTTGTCAAGGTGAGGTGGGCGTGGCTTGCTCGATGGCCGCCGCAGGGTTGGCTGCGGTGATGGGTGGCACAGGTGAGCAAATTGAGAATGCGGCTGAGATTGGCATGGAACATAACTTGGGTTTGACCTGTGACCCTGTGGGTGGTTTGGTGCAGATTCCTTGCATTGAGCGCAATGCAATGGGTGCGATTAAAGCAGTCAATGCGGCGCGCATGGCTCTGAGGGGGGATGGCGTGCACCATGTGTCATTGGACATGGTGATTAAAACCATGCGTGACACAGGGGCTGACATGAAGAGCAAATACAAAGAAACAGCCAAAGGTGGCTTGGCGGTGAATATGGTGGAGTGCTGAGGAAAAGAAAACAGTTTAGAAAAAGTCTGGCTGATTAGTTCAATGAAGGGCATTAATGAAGGGCATTGAAAACGGAAAGCATTTTTTGCTTTCCGTTTTTTCATTTTTAATCAGCGGGTCTGTCGAGCCGGTTGCTGTTGGGTGGCGCAGTGAATGGTTCCACCGCCGTTCGCCAAGCCATCTGCGGCCACTTGTAAAACCGTGCGTTCAGGATAAAGTGCTTGCACCGTTTTCAGGGCCGCAGCATCGGCTTTTGGATCGCCAAATTGTTGCATCATGACGCATTTATTGGCCACATAAAAACCAATGTAGCCCGCAGCAAACGAGTTTTCATTGAATAAATTGTCTGACCAATGGTTGCGTGAAATGACGGCATCGGCGACTTTATCGGCATCAGGCGCGACCAAAGGGTATAGGTTCAAGCGTCGTCCTTTGGCATCGGTCGCGGCCTCTAAAATTTTCTTGTGTTGATGGGTCAGCTCATATTCAGGTGATTCTGGGTCATTGTCCAAACCGTATGCCACCTGATGCGGGCCTACAAAGCGGGCATAAAAATCAATGTGACCGTCGGTGATGTCTTGTGCTTTTAAACCTGGCAGCCAAATGACTTTTTGTACGCCGAGCAAACGCAACAACTCATGTTCAACGTCAGCCTTTGTTCGATTGGGGTTGCGGTTGGGATTTAAAATGCAACTTTCGGTGCAAATCGCTGTGCCTTCGCCATCGACTTCAATGCCACCGCTTTCAAGCACAAGCCACGTCTTGAGTTCAGGTGTTTGGGTGTGCTGTAAAATGAAGCGGGCAACCGCTTTGTCATTTTTGATGGGTTGTGTTGCAATGCCATTTTTGGCTTTCTCGGGGTCTCGTCGCCAACCCGCTGCACCAGTGTCGTCCTGCCCCCAGCCGTTGAAATTAAAATTCACGCCATACCTTTGCTGCTGACTGTCCGATACAAAAACGGGGCCTGTGTCGCGCATCCACAAATCGTCCACTGCTTGCGAAATCAACTCAACTTTGCCACCCGATTCGACGTTGGGTAAAACCGTCTTGCGGCCTAACGTTATTGTGTTTGAGGTGTTTCCATGCAAAAGGCTGGCGAGCAAAGCTTTCGCTTCGGTCATGTCGTTGGGTGAAACCAGCATGTTGACTTTTTCAAACCGTGACAGCTGAATGGCAATGTTCATCAGGTTGCGTCGCGCCAAGGCGCGGCTGGCGCCATATGCACCCGTCGTTCCCCATGCTTGCGCAGTGGCACCATAGGCCATCCATGTGGCTTCATGTGCTTCGCTTTCTTCGGGCATGCGGGTGTTGAGTTTGGCGTTGTTTGTGACTGTTGACTGCACGCCGTCATCGGCACATGAGAGCAAGGGGAAGGACATGATGGGCAATAAAGCCGCGCCACCGATGCCTTTTAAAAAATGTCGCCGTTTCATTATTGCTCCTTGTGTGTGCTTGTTTGAGTGTGTATTTGAGTGTGTATTTAGGCGTCTTATGGCGGTATGAATGTGAAGCTACTGCAATGTGATCCCATGTTTTGTAAACTTTTAATCTGAGATGGAGTTATGGGTTCAGGTCGATTATAATCGCTGAATCGTTGTTGTTTCACAGAAAACGGATTTATTTTGAATGCCATAACATAGAGGGCGCATGATGGAAGATAAAATACAAACATTTAGACAGCCCCTTGTGACGGCGACGGGGATTATTCTTGGTTTTATCCTGAATTTTGCCTCAACGTGGGTGAAGTCGGACAGTCACCTCAGTGATTTTTGGGCTTATGTTGTGGGTGCATGCATTCTTTTTGGAACGGCGTGTTTGATTGTGGTGTTGGGTCGTGTGCTTCGCATGGATTACCCACGAGCCAATGCGGAGGCCTATTATAAGCGCTCGTTGAGACTGTTTATTTGGGGAGTGAGCGTGGCTTTTGCGGGTGTGTTGATTGATATGTTCGGCAATTTTATGGCGGTTTGAGTCGCATTGCTCAAACAATCCTATTGTGGGTTGAAACTGCTGATCAACCCACTTGTTTATATTGTATTTTTTGATCCGTCATGCGCTCAAGTTGATGACATGGACTGATTTAACCATTGTCATCATTCGGTTTTAGATGCTGTCCAGCTTTTAATCAAAGTCGTTTGATCTTCGCAATGTCTTTGCAAATAATTCAAATTGTTGTCTATGACAGCATGCAAGTCATATTGCCCATCTTGACGGTGGGTGAAATGCCGATTTGAAAGTTTGACAATGCTGTCCGCCCATTCAATGCCCGCATCAATATGGGAGGCTCGCTCCCTTGGTCGAATACAAAGATGCGCCTGTGCTTGGCGTATGGCTATGGCATCAAATGCGTTGATGCCGTAAATGTGAAATTGCCGTTCTACTGGTAATTTTGATTCGTCTAAAATAACCTCTTCAAAGTCATCACAATATACTGATATTTCATAGCAAGGCAAGCCGTCAAGCATCTCCATAAATGCCAGCTTAATTCTTTCTTGTGTCATGGTTGTATCCCCTTTTTTGTAATATTAAAAAGATAGATACGAGCATTGTGTATGTGTAGGGGCTCGAAAGAAGCGGCAAAGTTGTTATGGGTAGAATGCGTCGCTGCTTGTTATTATTATACGCCCATTAATCGATGGGTGTCGGCTCTAAAAAATACGTTTAAAGCGATTAAACTTCAATAAAATAAAAGGCTTACAAGGAAATCAAAGCCCCTAATATCGCGCCCGCAATCAGCATCCAAAGTGAGTGCACTTTTGTTTTCCATGTCAGCACGGCGGTGATTGCTGTGAGCAGCCACAGCGGCCAATTGTGCATGTAGTGGCCTTGCGGGCTGTTGCCCGTGCTGAGCAGCCAGCCAATTGACAGCAACAAAGCCACCACAATTGGCGCCATGCCTTGCATGAACACGCGCACACCGACTCGATCGCGATTGTTGCGGCACCAACGGGCTGCATAATAAGTCAATAGCATGCTGGGTAAAAGTGCGCCCATCATGCTCAGTGTCATGCCCAACATGGCTTGCCCATAACCGCCGGCATTGAGGCCGACATTCCAGCCAAACAAGGCGATGTACAATGTGTTCGGCCCTGGTGATGTTTGAGCAAGGGCAATTGATGACGCGAATTGAGCCTCCGTGAGCCAGTGCTGATCAATCACTAAAAAGCGGTGCATTTCTGGGATGGTCGTCACTGCGCCGCCAATTGCCATCAGTGACAATGATAAAAAATGACCGAATAAACCGAGCCAGTCATACCCGTTTAAATGAATGCTCATGGTGCGTCCTGATGTGGAGGGTGATCGTTCGAATCGTTTGAATCGTGCGCGATGTGTTGTTTTGTTTGTGTGTTAAATTGATTTAATAAACCCATTTGTCGATAAGCCCACAGGCAGGCCAAGCCACCGAGTCCGAGCAGAACCCGAATCAATGGTTGATGTAGAAGTGCCACCGCAATGAATGTGGCGCTTGTGAATAAAGCACACGCAGCAACGCCCATGATGTTTTTTTTGAGTGCTGTCATCAATTTTAAACCTGAGGCAATGATGAGCCCCGCTGCGGCTGCACTCATGCCACGCAGTGTGCCTTGAGCCACAGCTGAATCGGCCACTTGTGCAAACAAAGTCGCAAGCACCAGCACCAACACCAAAGGGCCCAATAGCATGCCAGCAAGTGCGGCCACTGCACCGCGCCCACCAAAATGACGTTCACCCATCATGATGGCCAAGTTGATCACATTGGGGCCAGGCAGTATTTGCGCCACCGCCCAATCTTCGATGAATTCTTCGTTGGTCAGCCATTTCTTTTTCTCGACCAACTCCCTCTGGACGATGGCCAGTACGCCGCCAAACCCTTGCAGAGAAAGCCAGTTGAAGGATAAAAACAAATCCCAAACGGATGTGGGTGCATGGCGATGAGGTGGAGGTGTTGGCGGCATTGTTCGAAAGGTTCTTGCTTGGCTTGTTGTTTAGGTTGTTTAGATTGTTGTCGATTGGGTACAGGGGTACAGCGGTTTGTATGTGGTTGTTGATGATGAATGTGGGGTATGGATTGCCATTTTAACCACAATGGCTTACGCCTGACTTTTTTAAATCAAGTCAGTGCAGAAGCGTGCAGGTGATGACAGCGTTGGTTTGTATCAAGGCTGCATTAAAGTTGCGTTAAGACTGTGTATCACAGCTGCTGTTGGTGTGCACCCAAGATAAATCCTGTACAATTACCTAATGGTTATTTTAAAAACAACAAAGACAATGAAAGTGATGGAAACGATGAATGTTCAATGGGCAAATGTGGCTGAAATTGAAAAAATTGTGCCATTATTCGATGCGTATCGGCAGTTTTATGAACTCCCATCGGATGTCGGGTTGTCGCGAGCCCTCTTGACAGCACGCATGAATCATCAGCAGTCCAAAGTGGTTTTGGCGACAGATGAAGCGGGTGCGGCTTTGGGGTTCATTCAGCTGTATCCAATGTTCAGTTCTTTATCCCTAAGCCTTGAGGGATCGAGTGTGTGGTTGTTGAATGACTTGTTTGTCTCTCCCCAGGCGCGAGGTCGAGGTGTGGGGGCGGCTTTGCTTGAATTTGTACAAGCTTGGTCGACCACAGAAAAACTGGGTTATTTGATGTTGGAAACGGCAAAAACCAACACGACGGCACAGCGCTTGTATGAGTCGCAGGGTTGGCAGCGCGATGAGGTGTATTACACTTATTATCACACCCCTTCGTTTGGAGCGGGCGATGGGTTTGCTGATTGATGGGGCTTTTACTGGTGAATGCTGGTTTGTCAGTTGGATTTACCCGAAAAAACGCTGCTTGTGCGGCGTTTTGTCATGTTTAGTCCGCTAGAAAATTGCCACTTATGCTATAATTTTGCGTTCACTAGAACGTGAAGAACTTGATTTTATTGTCTTTTTATAAATTTTTATACCGACAGGAGCATAGCAATGGCTATCGAACGTACTTTATCTATCATCAAACCTGACGCAGTGGCGAAAAATGTTATTGGTCAAATCTACACGCGTTTCGAAAACGCAGGCTTGAAAATCGTTGCTGCTAAATTTGCTCAATTGACTCAAGCTGAAGCTGAAGGCTTCTACGCTGTTCACGCAGAACGTCCTTTCTTCAAAGATTTGGTGTCGTTCATGATCTCTGGTCCTGTCATGATCCAAGCTTTGGAAGGCGAAAACGCTGTATTGAAAAACCGTGAATTGATGGGCGCAACCAATCCAAAAGAAGCTGCTGCTGGCACCATCCGCGCTGATTTCGCTGAATCCATCGATGCAAATGCAGTCCATGGCTCTGACAGCTTGGAAAATGCAGCCAACGAAATCAAATATTTCTTTGGTTAATAGAAGTTAGAAGTAAAAACTACGGATTTTTTTCAAAATCAGCGCATGCTGTATGTTGAAACAAGCACTGAAGTTTCACGGAGAAGCCCGTAAAACTCAAAGCAATGTCCGTAAACTGGAAAGTAAGTATGAGCACCAATTTGTTGAATTTTGACTTAGAAGGCATGACCGAGCTGTTCGCGGAAATGGGCGAAAAGCCTTTCCGTGCGCGTCAAGTCACGCGTTGGATTCATCATTTTGGTGCGCAGCGATTTGACCAGATGACTGATCTGGCCAAATCATTGCGCACCCGATTGGAGCAAGAGGCCGAATTGCCTTTGCCGACCATCATCAGCGATCACACGTCTTATGACGGTACGCGCAAATGGTTGACTGATGTGGGGCAGGGCAATGCGGTGGAGTCGGTGTACATCCCCGAGTCAAATCGCGGCACGCTGTGCATCTCGTCGCAGGCGGGTTGTGCCGTCAATTGTCGTTTTTGCTCAACAGGGCATCAAGGCTTTAACCGCAATTTGAGCACGGGTGAAATCATCAGCCAGCTTTGGTGGGCGAGCCATGCGTTGGGGGCCGATCCGAAAGGTCAGCGCCTCATCACCAACGTCGTGATGATGGGCATGGGCGAGCCGCTGCTGAATTACAACCAGCTGATTCCTGCATTGAAATTGATGCTTGATGACAATGCCTATGGCTTGTCGCGTCGCCGTGTGACGGTCTCCACCTCAGGCGTGGTGCCAATGATGGATCGTTTGAGCCGTGACTGTCCTGTGGCATTGGCGGTGTCTTTGCACGCGCCAACTGATGCGTTGCGCGACGAACTGGTGCCGTTGAACAAAAAATATCCTTTGCGCGAATTGATGGCCGCATGCCAACGCTATTTACCCCATGCGCCGCGTGATTTTGTGACTTTTGAATATGTCATGCTTGCGGGCGTGAACGATTCGGTCAAGCATGCCAAGGAGTTGGTGGCTTTGGTGCAAGATGTGCCGTGCAAATTTAATTTGATTCCATTCAATCCATTTCCTGCGTCAGGACTGCACGCTTCGTCGCGCAATCAAATCATGGCGTTTTCACAGGTGTTGTTGGATGCGGGCATTGTCACCACAGTGCGCAAGACGCGCGGTGATGACATTGATGCGGCTTGCGGGCAATTGGCGGGTCAGGTGAAAGACCGCACGAAACATGCTGAACGCATGGCGGAGCAAGTCTTGGTGTTCACACCACGCCCTGCGGTTGCTGGAGGCGTGGATGTGGTCAATGACGAAAAACGTGGTGTGATTTCATGGTCGCAAATGCAGGCGCAAATTGAGCAAGTGGATGCCGCCAGCGCACTCACAGGGGCACACAAATGAAACGCGTGCTGACCGTTGTGATGGTTGTGATCGTTGCTGTGTGTGCAGCATGTGCACAAACCACAACGATCGCGCCCGATGGCGGTGGCCATGCTTTTGCGCAGGTGCATACAGATTTGGCGGCGCAGTATTATAAAGTGGGACAGGTTTCGGTGGCGGTGCAAGAAGCAGAGCAGGCCTTAAGCGGTACCCCCAATTTTGTCCCTGCGCATAATTTATTGGCCTTGATGTATGCGCAGTTGCATGAAAACACAAAGGCAAATGAGCATTTCACAAAAGCGCTGTCAATTGAGCCCAAAAACACCGATTTGCGCAATAATTATGCTTGGTTCTTGTGTGGCACGAACCGTTCCACTGAAGCATTGACCGAGTTTTCAAAAGTCTTGCGTGATCCTTTATATCCAAGCATGGACAAAGCCTTGACCAATGCTGGAGCATGTGCCGCTCGCATAGGGCGCTTGGATTTGGCAACATCCTATTTGAATGCGGCATTGAAAGTTAATCCCAATAATGGCGTGGCGTATTTGTACCGTGGCCATGTGGCCTTAAATGAACAGTCGTATGCCGCTGCAAGCGAAGCATTGCAGGCAGCAGAAAATACCCTCGGTCGCTCGACATCGTTGCTGTGGTTGAGTGCGCGCTTGGCAAAAGCGCAGGGACGAACCGAGCAATTGAATCAAATCATTGCTGCAATTGTGCAAGAATCACCCATCAGTGAAGAGGCTGCTTGGGCGCGCGCAGGGCAATTTGATGTGTTTTGACAACAGTTGTTTTATGATGCTGTTGTGAAAACCAAGCGTTAATCAGTATACATTGATCGTCAACATAAAAAAGAGAACATAGAAATGAGTCAACAAGATAATTTACACATGGATTCCCCTGTTCAAGTCAATCAGGCTGCGACCACATTAACATTGGGTCAATGGTTGGTTCAAGCGCGCCAAGCCAAAGGCATGAGTGCTCAGGATGTGTCATCGCGCAGTAACCGTGCGCTGCGCCAAATTGAAGCGCTGGAAGCCGATCACCTAAACACAGCGGGTTCAGCCAACCTGTTGCGTGCCATTGTGCGCCATTATGCCAAAGTCGTTGGTGCCGACCCCGAAGAAGCTGTGCGCCACCTTCCAGCGGAGTATCAAACCGCAGTGGCGACCGCGCCAGTGCGTGCCAGCCGAGTGAGTGAAGTCGTGTCTTCGCAGGGCGCACCTTTAAAATCACCGTGGATTGCCAAAACATGGTTGGTGTTGTTGGCTTTGATTGTCATGGGTCTGTTGGCCTACTGGGTGTTATTCTCACGTTTGACTCAAAAGTCTGACGGTGCCCAAAAAATCACCGAACCCAACCAAGTGCAAGTGGTCGCGCCACCTGTGCCAGCAGTTGAACCCGCTGCGGTGGCAGCAGCACAAGTGGCAACGGATGCGGCGGCAGCCAATGCCGCAAGCGATGGCTTGAATTTGAAATTTAAAGTGGCCAGTTGGGTGGAAATCAAAGATGCCAAAGGCACTGTGTTGTTAAGTGGTACGCAGGAAGCAGGCACCGAACAAACCATCTCAGGTGAATTGCCTTTGAAAGTTAAAGTGGGCAATGCCTCACAAGTGGAAGCCACTTGGAAAGGCCAACCTTACGACTTGAAAGCAGCCATTGTCAGTAAAAGCAAAGATGTTGCAAAAATTGACGCTCTAAATTAAACGCTTGGTTGGGTTAAACACTCAAATGAACGTTTCAAAATGAGCATTTCAAACAGATCACAAGATTTAAAAAAGATTTAAATTATGAGCACCACTGGTTTTGCCATGCGTCACCACACCCACACCGTTACGGTCAGTCACGCGGACAGCATGGTGCGCATTGGCGGCTCGCAACCCGTGGTCGTGCAATCCATGACCAATACCGACACCGTCGACGCGCTCGGCACGGCGTTACAGGTCAAAGAACTCGCACAAGCAGGCTCAGAGTTGGTGCGCATCACCGTCAACTCGCCTGAGGCCGCTGCTGCCGTGCCATATATCCGTGAACAACTCGACAAAATGGGCGTGTACGTGCCGCTGGTCGGTGATTTTCACTACAACGGCCACAAGTTGCTGGTGGATTACCCCGACTGCGCACAAGCATTATCCAAATACCGCATCAATCCCGGTAACGTCGGCAAAGGCGCGAAAAAAGACACGCAATTCGCGCAAATGATCGAAGTCGCCGCCAAATACGACAAGCCCGTGCGCATCGGCGTGAACTGGGGCAGCCTCGACCAATCAGTACTCGCCCGCATCATGGATGACAACGCCCAGCGTGCCCAGCCGTGGACCGCGCAGCAGGTCATGACCGAAGCGTTGATTACATCCGCGCTCGAATCCACCCAAGCCGCGCAAGACATCGGTTTGGCTGAAAACAAAATCGTGATTTCGTGCAAAGTATCCAACGTGCAAGATTTGGTCGCCGTCTATCAACAACTCGCACAGCGTTGTCACTACGCCCTGCATTTAGGATTGACTGAAGCAGGCATGGGCAGCAAAGGCATCGTCGCCTCCACCGCGGCTCTCGCCGTGCTGTTGCAACAAGGCATCGGCGACACCATTCGCGTCTCGCTCACGCCTGAACCGAACGGCAGCCGCAGCACCGAAGTGGTGGTCGCGCAAGAGATTTTACAAACCATGGGCTTTCGCCAATTCACCCCGATGGTGGTTGCTTGCCCTGGTTGTGGCCGCACCACCAGCACGGTGTTTCAAGAACTCGCATCCGACATCCAAACTTACCTGCGCGAACAAATGCCCGTCTGGAAAAATCAATACGCAGGCGTCGAAGGCATGACCGTCGCCGTCATGGGCTGCGTGGTCAACGGCCCAGGCGAATCCAAGCACGCCAATATCGGCATCTCATTGCCGGGTACGGGCGAAACCCCAGCTGCGCCCGTGTTTGTTGATGGTGAACGAACGGTGACACTCAAAGGCGACAACATTGCGGTTGAGTTTCAGGCGATTGTGCAAGCGTATATTGAGAAAAATTACGGTACATCATAATTCGCGTAGGTTGGTGGTGAGCAAAGCGAACCCCCCAACAATAGGATGTTTACAGTTTTTGGGTGTTTGGGTTCTAAAAGCATTTAACCCCAACCTGCTTGCTGTTTTTGTGTCAAAAAGAGTTTCATTCAAAGATAATAAAATAAAGGAGTCAACATGGATTTGATAGATAAACTAAGTGATTTGGCAAAGCGTGCAAATAAACAACGAACTAATGTGAAAACAGAAGAGGCTACAAAGACAGCTTTTGTGTTGCCTTTTTTACAAACCTTGGGTTATGACATTTTTGACCCAGATGAAGTTATACCCGAGTACACAGCGGACGTACTTGATAAAAAAGGTGAGAAAGTAGATTATGCAATTCAACTGATTGAAAAAATTCAGTTACTTATTGAGTGCAAACAAATTGGGTCGTCGTTAGAGGTTAAACATGCGCCACAACTGTATCGATATTTTTCAACTCTCCCCGATACACGATTTGGTGTTCTGACCGATGGAATACGTTATTTATTCTTTAGTGATTTGGATAAAGAACATGTTATGGATAAAATTCCATTTTTTGAGTTTAGCCTTGATGAAATTAACGATACAAATGTAGAAGAATTAAAGCGATTTAGTAAAGTGGCGTTTAATTTAAACGAGATTCGTGATAATGCCAGCAAGTTGAAATATCAAAAGATGCTAAAGGACGTAGTTCGTTCTGAATTTGAGCAGCCATCTGAGGATTTGGTTAAATTATGGACAAAAAGGGTTTATGAGGGCAATGTAAACTCACAAGTAAAAGAACAATTTACCGAGCTAGTTCGAATGACATTAAAAACATTTATTAATGAAAGCGTA
>CALMCL010000036.1 GCA_937862905.1 uncultured Burkholderiaceae bacterium
TCTTGCTCACGTTGAGGGATCTCGCCTGTCTGGGCATTGATGAACCAACCCACGCCAAAACACATGGCCATTGCCAGCACCACACCACCGACGAGTGCAGGCATGGTATGGCCATGACCTGATTGCTTCAGATAGCTGGCAATGATGCCAACGATGAGCGCGGCTTCTATGCCTTCGCGCAGCATGATCAAAAATGCGGACAGCATGATGACTCCTTTGCGTTTAAATGTGTCAAAAGGATATCACAACAAATTAAAAAATGCAAATCATTATCATTTACATACAAAGCCGTTATTACATCCGTGTGTGACGACAGTGGCAACATCATCTTGTTAAAAAGACCATCCGTTCCATAAAATGACCTTGCTTTGGTTTATACTTCTAATCGATTCAATATTTTTTAGATGATTTTTTAATTTTATTGATTTTATTGATCTGTGATTCGTTTCACGTCAACCACCATTGAGGTTCACGTGTTAATGGCGCGCAATACTTTTTTTGCAATTTTTTTGATACCCACAGGAGCATTCCATGCGTAAATTTCTCGCCCTCATCGCCACTGCCGCTACATTGACCTTGAGTGGTTGCGGTTACAACACCATGCAAGCGCAAGACGAAGGCGTCAAAGCCAAATGGTCAGAAGTATTGAACCAATACCAACGCCGTTCAGATTTGATTCCAAACATCGTCAAAACCGCACAAGCCGAAGCCAACTTTGAGAAAAGCACTTTGAATGAAGTGATCGCTGCACGTGCATCGGCCACCGGCATCCAAGCCACGCCTGAATTGATCAATGATCCTGTCGCGTTTAAAAAATTCACGGATGCACAAAGCCAATTGCAAGGTTCTTTGTCTCGTTTGATGGTCACTATGGAAAACTATCCAAACCTGAAATCAAATGCTGCTTTCCAAGAGGTTCGCGCACAACTTGAAGGCACGGAAAACCGCATCGCTGTGGCACGTAAAGGCTATATTGATTCAGTTCAAGGCTACAACACCACCCTGCGCACATTCCCAAACAACTTAACAGCCAAAGTCATGGGTTACTCACCCAAAGCGAACTACACTGTTGAAAACGAAGCGGCCATTTCAAAAGCGCCAACAGTTGAATTTGATGCACCGAAGAAATAAGCAGCACGATCAAAAGTAACACAGTTAGAGCATGACCTTTTGCGCGAATCCCTAGGGATTCGCGCCCTTACAGCATCACCTGCGGGAACGCCCCACACATGAAAAACACGGCATATCGCTTTTTAAACCATGTCTGCGCACTGCTTTTTGGCTGGGCACTGTTGTTCAATGCCTCATTCGCTCAAGCACAAAGCGTCTTACCCATTCCACCGCTGACCGCGCTGGTGATGGATCAAACCAACACATTGACAGCCTCCGAAGTCGCACAACTCGATGCCAAACTCAAAGCATTTGAGAAGACCAAAGGCAGTCAAATCGGCATTTTGATTATCCCAACCACGGCACCAGAGGATGTTTTCAGTTACGCCCAACGTGCTGCAGAAACCTATAAATTGGGTCGCAAAGGTGTGGGCGACGGTGTGCTCATCGTCATCGCAAAAAATGACCGCAAAGTTCACGTCTACGTCATGCGCGCCCTTGAAGGTGCGATTCCAGACGCTTACGCCAAGCGCATCATCAATGAACAGATGCAACCCGCATTTCGCCAAAACCAGTTTGCAGCGGGTTTGGATGCCGCAACCACACAAATTGAAAAACTCATTAATGGTGAGCAGCTGCCCACGACTGCGGAATGGCAAGCACAGCAAAAAGAACAAAACAGTGGCGGCGACATTTGGACATCCCTGCTCATCCTCACCCTCGCAGCCAGCTTCATTGGTTCAGGCATCGCCAAATCAACCAGCCGTTGGTTGGTTGCCCCATTGGCCGCTGCAGGAGCAGGTTTTGTCGCATTGGACATGAGCTCATTGCTTGCAGCTGCGGGCGTTGTTGCGCTGATTGTCGGTTTGGCCGTTATGATTTTTGGTAAACGTTATGCCCAGTTGGCCACACAGCATGGCAACTCTCCTTTCAGCCGCACAACAACTTCACGCCGCAACAATGATATTTTCTGGGGCGGTGGCTTTGGTGGTGGCGGTTTTGGTGGATTTGGTGGCGGCTCAGGCGGTGGCGGTGGTTGGGGCGGTTCAGGTGGTGGCGGTGACGCTGGCGGCGGCGGCGCATCAGGAGGTTGGTAATGAAACGATTTAAACCCTTAAAATTGAGCTTTTTTGAACACACGGGCCGTATTTTGCGCCATTGGTTCACGCCCTCATGGCGCCTCAAAAATTTATTGAGACTCGATGAGCTCGAAGCCATCGCACAGCACATCGAAGCGTCAGAAACGCATCACACGGCCGAAATTGCCGTCGCCTTTGAAACACGCCTGCCTTGGTCTTACCTTGCACGGCAAGCCCATTCGCGCGAACGGGCTTGGGCTGCATTCAGCAAAATGCAAGTGTGGGACACACCTGACAACAACGGGGTGTTGATGTATTTCCTGCTCGCCGAGCGCCGCATTGAAATCGTTGCAGATCGCGCCTGTGCGCAAGTCATTGATGATGCGCAATGGACAGCATGGGTGCACACATTGCACACCGCCATGCACAACAACAACTTGGCTCACGGAATCAAAGAGGTCGTCACCGAACTGACCTTGATCTTAGAAAAACATTTCCCGCAATTGGAAACAACTCAAGAAAACCGTGTGAACAATCGACCTCAGGTGTTTTAAAGAAAGTGCAGCATGTTGTTTTTAAACATCGTGCTGTTTTTAAATTTGAAGCGTTAAAGTGCGACTCAATTGGCGCATCAATACAGTTTAGCGTGATTTAGCGTGAAATGAACACCTGCATGTCCATACACTTTTCAACTTTTGACACTTGGCTCACACATCATCTCGAGCAACCTGAACTCAGAGGGTTCAAACGTTTTCTTAAAGAATTTTGGTTTTTCGGTCTAAAATGCGCCCGCGCTTGTTTGTTCGCGGGTTTGTTTTTTCTATCGATAGTGCTCGTGCCTCGAACGGGGTTATTTGGGTTGCCCAGATACGATGCGCTTTTACTGATTGCGGTATCGATTCAAGCATGGATGGTGTGGACACAACTGGAAACATGGGATGAACTCAAAGCCATCACGGTGTTTCATTTGGTCGGTTTTATCCTAGAAGCGTTCAAAGTCTCTGGTCACATCCAATCGTGGAGTTACCCTGACTTTGCTTACAGCAAAGTATATGGTGTGCCCTTATTTTCAGGCTTCATGTACGCCGCTGTGGGCAGCTACATCATTCAAGCCTGGCGCTTGTTTGAGATGCGCATCCGCCATCACCCATCATATGGGCTGGCCACTTTGGCGGCGTTGATGATTTATGTGAATTTCTTCACACACCATTACATTGGTGATTACCGCTGGTACATCGGTGCATTTGTGTTGGGCTTGTACGCGCGCACGCGCGTGATATTTCGCCCGCTGGATCGTGATCGCTGGATGCCATTGTTGCTTGGTTTTGTTTTAACAGGCTTTTTTATATGGCTGGCTGAAAACATCGGTACATTTTTTGGCGTGTGGCGTTACCCAAATCAAATCGGTGCTTGGGCAACGGTGCACATTGGCAAATGGAGCTCTTGGGCGATGCTGGTGGTGATGACATTCACCATCATCGTCAACCTCAAACATGTCAAAGAAACCATTCACGTGCCCGAACCTTAACCACCCATCACCCATCAAGCCTGAAATACACGTTGAGCCACCCAATCTTGCGCATCTTGTAAACTGCTCAATACCGCAGTCGCACGGCTAAAATCATGGTCAATCGACATGGCATTCGGTATCGCCAAACACGCCACGCCGGCTTGACTGGCAGCCATCACACCATGTTCGCTGTCTTCAATCGCAACACACTCATCTGACCGCAAGCCCAATTGAGACATGGCCAACAGGTAGCAATCGGGTGCGGGTTTGTTGTGAACCACATCATCACCAGACACAACCGTTGCAAAGACCCGTTGTAAATCATGGGCGTGTACATTTGACATCACGCTGGTACGATCAGCACCCGTCACAATGGCAAGGATTAAACCTTGCGCCTCAAATGAAGCGATGGTTTCACGAACATGCGGCATCAACGGATACGACCGGCGGGCTAAATAAGCATGTGTTGCGTGGATTTTGGCCTTCAACAACCGTTCAGGATCGGTATTCAAAGCATAGCGATCAATCATGTCCACAGCGTTTGCAGCGCTGGGCATGCCCGCATAAAGGCGCTTGTACTCCTGCTCGCTGAACGGAACGCCATAGCCATTTAAAATCTCAACCCACAACTGATAATGAATGTCTTCAGAACTGACCAGTGTGCCATCAAGGTCAAACAGAATTGCTTTTAAAGTCATGTGATGCCCATAAAATGAAAAGTGGTTTATGGCATTGTAGCAGCCATAAACCCATGTGCCTCATCAGAAGCGCGTTATTGTAAAGGCATTGTAAAGGTGTAAAACTTTAATCAAAATCACCATTCCCTGCGCACAGGGCCATACTTCGACAAAACGACATCATCATAATCTGGCAATGCAACAGTCTCCGCCAAGGCAGCCGCTTTCCATTCACGCATGGCAGGATGCACACGCATGATGTCGCAATAGGTTTGAGCCGTGGGTGACAAGGTCACATTGTAGCTGTGGAAACGCCACACCACAGGTGCAAACATGACATCGGCAATCGAAAAATCACCAAATAAATATGGCTTATCCGTCGAGTTGCGGGCATATTCGGCACGTGTTTGTGTCCAAATCGCATCAATGCGGGCAATCTCCGCCGCCACTTCAAGGCTGGGCTCGCATCCTTGTAAGTGCATTTTGATGTTCATCGGAAAAGCACCACGCACATGAGCAAAACCCGAATGCATTTCCGCACTGATGCTGCGCGCCCGTGCGCGGGCATTCGGATCAAGCGGCCACATGCCCAAATGCCGTTCAGCTAAATATTCGACAATGGCCAAAGAGTCCCACACCTGAAAACCATCATGATGCAAACACGGAACATGACCGCTCGGCGAATAGCCGCGGTGCATGTCATGCGCACCTCGCCCCGCCACGCTGACCATGCGCTCCTCAAAAGGAATACTAAAATGCTTGAGCAGCAGCCACGGGCGAAGCGACCATGAGGA
>CALMCL010000037.1 GCA_937862905.1 uncultured Burkholderiaceae bacterium
TCGCGTACCAGGCGGCGGGTGAAGGCATCACGGCGCAGGCGGCGCGGGCGGTTGGTGTTGCTTGGGGTGTGGCTGGGTTATGGCACGATTGATGTGCTGTTCAAACAATTGGCGAAGTCAGGCAATGCATTTGGTGGCAATTTGCTGATCACTTTTGTTCTGGCCAGTGTGTTGATGTGGTTGTATCTGTTGTTCAAACGCACGCGTTGGTCAACGACAAGTCTATTGAGTGGTGTTTTGTTGGGGGCGTTGAATTTTGCAAATATTTTGTTTTATGTGAAATCGCATCAGGCCTTTAAAGACAACCCGACCTTGGTCTTTGCGGGGGTGAGTTTGGGTGTGATGGCTTTGGGGGCTTTGGTGGGGATGGTGGCATTTCGAGAGCGTTTGTCTCGCTTGAACATTGTGGGTGTGTTGTTGGCGATGGCGTCGGTTGTCTGTTTGTTTTATTGGCCTGTGTTGACGGGGCTTTTGCCTAAGTAAAATTCAAAATGTGGGGTTGTGCGGTGAAGGGTATGCATTAAGTTGTGGGCATGTGGAGTGGATTTGTTTTTTAAATAAATTGATTTAATCGGGTCAATTGAGGTGGGTCGAGGTTGGTTTGATTTGTGTTTTTTCTCAAGTTGTTGATTTTGTTGCTGTTTCAGTTTGATTTTTGATCGTGGTGTTTTTCTTGGGTGCTTAAAAATGAACTTGAAGAAGCCCATTTTGTATTTTTCCCATGATGCCTTGGAGTGAAAGCCCTTACCGCTGACCTTGAGTTCGCGATATAATACATCCCATTATGATGACATCTGCCACAACTTCACCCCTTAAAGCCGCCAAAGTCGACTTACTCGCACCGATCTCGCAAGACATGGTGTCGCTCAATGAAACCATTCGTGCGAGTTTGCACTCGGATGTGCCTTTGGTTAACCAAATCTCTGAATATTTAATTGAAGCTGGAGGCAAGCGCTTGCGTCCTGCGATCCACTTACTGCTGGCGCGTGCGCTTGGTTATCAGGGGGGGCAGCAGTTTACGTTGGCGGCCGTGATCGAGTTCATTCACAGTGCGACCTTGCTGCACGATGATGTAGTGGATGAGTCGGATTTGCGTCGTGGGCGAAAAACAGCGAATGCCATGTTTGGCAATGCGGCCAGTGTATTGGTGGGCGATTTTCTGTATTCACGTGCCTTTCAGATGATGATTTCGGTCGGGCAAATGCGTGTGATGGAAATTTTAGCAGACACGACGAATGTGATTGCTGAGGGTGAGGTCTTGCAGTTGCTCAACATCAATGATTCAAATGTGACTGAAGCGCGTTATTTGCAAGTCATCCATTATAAAACAGCACGCTTATTTGAAGCGTCAACGCAGCTGGCGGCGGTGTTGCATGGTTGCACGCCTGAACAAGAGGACGCGTGTGCGACGTATGGCCGCCATTTGGGGGCAGCCTTTCAATTGGCCGATGATATTTTGGATTATGCGGGCGACACCGCGACGTTGGGTAAAAACGTGGGTGATGATTTGCGTGAAGGCAAGCCAACCTTGCCGTTGATTTACGTGATGGCGAATGGCGATGAGGATGAGCAGGCAATTGCTCGTACGGCGATTGAAAATGGCGGTATTGACCAACATCACCCTGATTTCGAGCGGATTTTGAAAACGATCCAAGACAAAGGTGCTTTGAAATACACCCAAGAATTGGCAGAAAATGAAGCGGCGCGGGCAAAAACCGCGTTGGCTTTTTTACCTGAATCGCCTTATAAAACGACATTGTTGGCGTTGGCGGATTACTCTGTGTCTCGAAACGTCTAAGGATAAACACAGTGGAAGATTTACCTTTATCGGCGCAGATTGGTATCTTAATTGGTTTGCTGGCGCTGTCTGGCTTTTTTGCCATGTCAGAAACCGCCATGATGGCGTTGAATCGTTTCCGTTTGCGACATTTGGTCAAACAGGGCAGTCGAGCGGCAATCCGCACACAAGGCTTGCTGAACCAAACGGAGCGTTTGCTGGGCGTATTGTCGATTGGTAATAATGTCATCAACACGGTGGCGGCGACCTTATCCACTTCCATTGCAATCAATTCTTTTAAAAACAATGAATGGGCGGTGACGATTGCGGCTGGGATCATTTCATTTGCGATCATCGTGTTCAGTGAGCTGACGCCAAAAGTGTTGGGTGCGTCTTTTCCTGAAAAAATTGCATTGCCTGCGAGCTTTATTTTAAAACCGCTGTTGACTTTGATTTACCCTGCGGTGTGGCTTTTGAATGTTTTTGTGTCGGGCTTGCTGGGCATTTTCCGCATCAAGACAAACAGCGGCGAGGAAGAAACCTTGAGCTCAGAGGAGTTACGTGCTTTGGTCATTGATCAGTCGCGCTTCATGCCAAAAAAGCACAAGAGCATTTTGGTCAATCTGTTCGACTTGGAGTCAATCGAAGTCAATGATTTGATGACCCCGCGTGCCCGTGTGGAGGCACTGGACATCAATGACCCAATTGATAAAATTTTGCATCAATTGGTCACGTGTTATCACAATAAATTGCCTGTGTATGACGGTGAAATCAACAATATCCTCGGTATTTTTCACATTCGAAAGGCGTTGCATCACCTCGAAGATGGCACGCTGACACATGATGAAATTCGCAGCAATTTAAGTAAGCCGTATTTTGTACCCAGTGAAACCGCCATTTTTGAGCAGTTGCAGCATTTTCAAGAAGACCAACAGCGCCTCGGCATCGTCGTTGATGAGTACAGCGAAGTGCTTGGTTTGTTGACGATGGAGGACATCATCGAGGAAATGGTGGGTGAGTTCACGTCGGCAGCTCCCAATGCCCGTTCGCACACCGCATGGGATCAAAATGGTCAAACGGTACTGGATGCTTCGATGCCTTTGCGTCAAGTCAATCGCCGTTTACAGCTCAGTTTTCCGCTGGATGGCCCGAAAACACTCAACGGTTTAATTTTAGAAGAATTACAAGACATTCCAGATGCGCAAGTCAGCTTGCGGGTTGCGGGTTGCACAATGGAGGTATTGCAAGTGGATGAGCATGGCGTGCGGTCGGTGCGTTTGTTTAAACCCAAGGTTTAATGTGTTGTTTTAAGCCGCTTGTTGCGGTGTCAATTGCCTTAACCCATAAAAATTCTAGGGAGTTGTTATGCAAAACCAGTCGTGGTCGACGTTGGCGAGCCTGCTGGTGCAGCGTGGACGTTTGTCTTTCGATGTGGCGGCGGTGATTGCCAAAACGGAGCCATCCAGTTCATTGGTTTGGATTGATGCTTTTTTAGAAAGCAATGATGCTGGCTTCACTCCGTCCAGTTTTGCCCAATGGATGTCAGATGCTTCGGGATTGATTCGTGTGAGTCCGCGCGAGTGGCAGTCGTTCATGACCCATCGACCCACACAACCACCGCGTTTGCCCTATGCACCACAAGGTTTGGTGTGGTTGGGTGGGGAACCTGCTCGGGTGGGAATTGTTGATGCAAGCGACTCGACGGTTTTACAGCGATTGCGATTCTTAATCAACATGCCCTTCGAGTGGCGCGTGTTGTCAATGGATGAATACTACCAGTCACAAAAAAAAGACAGTGCGTCTACCATTCAACGTTTTAATTCGCGGGTGGCGCCTGCGGTCTCGACTTTGGCGTTGGATGCCAATTTCAATGCCAATCCCATCGACAGCAATGATGCGCCTGTGGTTCGTTATATTCAAGACTTATTGGTGCAGATGGTGCGCGAACGTGCATCTGATTTGCATTTTGAACCCTTTTCAAACCATTTCCGAATTCGTGCACGCATCGACGGCGTGTTGCATGATGTGGCGCAGTTGGATGCGCAGCTGAAAGAGCAGATGTCCGTTCGGCTCAAGGTCATGGCGCAGCTCGACATTGCTGAAAAACGTTTACCTCAAGATGGGCGCATTAAGCTGTCATTGACCCCTTCAGAGACGGTCGATTGTCGGATCAGCACCCTGCCAACTTTGTTTGGTGAGAAAATTGTGGTGCGTTTCTTAAACGGACAAACGACCGCCTTGAGTTTGGCCGCTTTGGGATATGAACCACATCAGTTGGCGATATTGGAAGAGGCCTTGACCCGTCCGTATGGTTTGATTTTGATGACGGGGCCGACTGGCAGCGGTAAAACGGTGTCTCTGTATGGTTGTTTGCAGCAGTTGAACACCGATGAGGTGAATATTTCGACGGTGGAGGATCCTGTTGAAATCTTTATGACGGGCATCAATCAAGTGTCCATCAACGAAAAAGCAGGTATTGATTTTGCAACCGCATTGCGCGCATTTTTGCGGCAAGACCCCGATATTTTGATGGTGGGTGAGATTCGCGATTTGGATACAGCAGATATTGCGCTTAAAGCGGCTCAAACAGGGCATTTGGTGTTCTCAACGTTGCATACCAATGACGCGCCGCTGGCGCTGACCCGTTTGGCACAAATGGGCGTGACCCCATATAATATTGCGGCCTCGGTCAGCATCATCACCGCCCAACGTTTGGTGCGTCAGTTGTGTGATTGCAAAGTGCCTGTGCGATTGGATGAAAATTTGCTGATGAGCGCGGGTTTCACCGCGAAAGAGGCCGAACAAAAAGACTGGCAGGCATTTGCACCCAAAGGCTGTAACCGCTGTCATCACACAGGCTTTTTTGGGCGCATTGGCGTGTTTCAGGTCATGCCCGTGTCCACCGACATGCAGAATTTAATTGCACGCAATTGCAGTGCGCAAGAGTTGCGTGATCAGGCGCAGGCAGAAGGGGTGTTGAATTTACGTGAGGCGGGCTTGCTGAAAGTGAAAGCAGGCCTGTGTGCGTTGAATGAAATCATGGTGGCGACCATCTGACGCTGTTGGGTCAGCTCTTGGTCGACAGTGCGACATCATGCTGTGAGCGGTGTTCGGTTCTTTGACGAATTGCTTGTGCTTTCATGGCATGAATCGGGTTTCTGAAATGGTCCATCATTCAATGTCTCGGTTCACGGGTTTGTGTGGATTTTACTGAATTTTTAACTGCCACAAAGTGATGTTTACTTTGTGGTCAACGATGAAATAAAACATGCTCGATACGATCAATGCACCTGTTAACCGTTATGCTTGGCACGGACAAAACCGTGCAGGGCAAGTGTTGTCTGGGATTTTGTACGGTGAAGATAAAAACAGTGTGCGAGAGCAGTTGGAGCAGCGCGGTATCATTGCCAAGAGTGTTTCCAGTCGGCGAGAGCCGTGGCGTCGACCTGTTGCACAACGGGATGTGACCAAATTTTTGCAAGAAATGGGCACCTTGTATGATGCCGGCGTGCCTTTATTGCGCGTGTTGGATGTGTTGTTGTACAGCCAAAAAAACCTACATTTTCGCGGCGTGATTCAAACCATGCGTTTGGACATTGAACGTGGTGAGTCTTTGCATCGCGCCCTTCGTCACCATCCCCGGGTGTTTGATGAATTGACGTGTAATTTGATTGAAAGCGGCGAAACGGCGGGGCGGTTGACAGAGGTGTTGAAAAACATTGTGTACACGCAGGAGCGCCGCCAGCAATTGGTGAGTC
Source organism: uncultured Burkholderiaceae bacterium (assembly GCA_937862905.1). GTDB lineage: Bacteria > Pseudomonadota > Gammaproteobacteria > Burkholderiales > Burkholderiaceae > Hydromonas. The sequence continues at coordinate 5,536 of CALMCL010000037.1, forward strand.
AAATCAAAACGGCTTTGTCATACCCCATTTTTGTCATCTTTGTTGCCACCTTGGTGTGGGTGCTGGTTTTGGGTTGGGTTGTGCCTGTGTTTGAGGGCGTTTATCGAAGCAGCGGTAAGCCTTTGCCATGGTTGACCCAGATGTTGATTGATGGATCGCGTGCGATGCGCGTCAGTGGTTTATGGATGTTGTTGGCTGCCATGTTTGGGGCGGTGTTTTTGGCGCGTTGGGAGAACATCCGCTGGCGTTATTTCATTGACAATTTAAAGTTAAAAATCCCTGTCTTTGGTGGGTTGCTTAGCACCGCATGGCATGCACAATTTGCCAGAACCTTGGGTTTGCTGTATCAATCGGGGGTGCCATTGCATCAATCGCTTGGTATTGCGGCACGCTCCGTGTCGCATCGTCCCATGCGCGATGCGATCAATGAGTGCACGCAGCACGTGTTAAATGGCCACAGTTTGTCTTTGTCTATGGCGCAGTATGCGTTGTTTGAAAGCAGTTTGGTGCAGCGCATTCAAATTGGTGAGGAGTCGGGCATGTTGACGGAAATGCTGGCGCAACATGCGAGCCACAATGAATTTTTGGTGGAGCAAACCATTAAACGTTTGTCTGCATTGGTCGAGCCAATGTTGATTGTATTGATTGGTTTGATGGTTGGTGTGATGGTCGTGGCGCTGTATTGGCCTATTTTAAATTTAGGTACGGTGCTGCGATGATGCTGTTTGTTTGGATGCTTGTGCTTGTGTTGGCTGCGGTGTTTGGCAGCTTTGCAAACGTGTTGGTGTATCGTTTGCCTTTCATTGTGTTGAACGATGAGGGCAATGATGAGCGGGAGTTGATGTTTAATTTGGCCTGTCCGGCATCGCATTGCCCAGCATGCGAAACACCTTTGCGTTGGTGGCATAACATCCCTTTGGTGAGTTACATCGCATTGGGTGGACGGTGCGGCTTTTGTGGTGCTCTGATTCCTCGGCGGTATTTTTGGATTGAATTGGGCTCGGTAATCATTGGGTTGTATTGTTACAGTCAGTTTGGTTGGTCTGTCCATGCTTTGATGTGGTTTGTGTTTTTATACCTTTTATGGGTGATGAGTTGGATTGATGTGGCGCATTTCTTGTTGCCTGATGTGTTGACTTTATTGCTGTTGTGGTTGGCTCTGCTGTGGAAGGCTTTGGTGATGCCTGAGCAGCTGGTCGATGCCGTTTTGGGCGCTGCTTTGGGTTATGTGCTTTTGCGGGTGGTGTACGAGGTACACCATTATTTTACGGGTCGTCAGGGCATGGGCATGGGAGACATGAAGTTGATGGCTGCCATTGGCGCATGGCTGGGTTTGCTTCAAGTGCCCAATGTGTTGCTGGTCTCCTGTGCGGGCGCTTTGCTTTATGCGGCGTATGCTCGACTGCGTTTTCAAACGGTGATGATTCCCTTTGGTCCCTTTTTGGCTTTTGGTGCGGTGTTTGTGTTGTGCGTCCGCCAGTACTTTAAATTGGGTTGAGCCATGTTTCCCTTGCTTTTAAATAACCATCTGCGGCCTGTCGTGCGGCCAAACTGTTTGCCCAATGTTTTAAATATTGGTTTGACGGGCGGTATAGGGAGTGGTAAATCAGTGGCGGCCCAACTTTTGGTCGAGCAGGGGGCGGCCCTTGTCGATTTGGATGTGATTGCACATGAGTTGACCGCTGCGAACGGGAAGGCCATGCCAAGCATAGAACGTGTGTTTGGTGCTCATGTTGTCGCGAAAGATGGGGCTCTGAATCGCAGTGTGATGCGCGAACTCATTTTTAATGACCCAAGTCATAAAATGCAGCTTGAGGCCATCATTCATCCTTTGATTCTTTCTACCGCAGTTGAATTGGCGCATTTGAAAGCCAAAAATGCTCCGCTGTGCGTGTTGTATGACATCCCCTTGTTGGCACGCAGTGTGGAGTGGTTGCAATTATTGGACTGGATCGTTGTCGTCGATTGTGTGGAAGATGTTCGGGTGCAGCGCATCCGTGCCAGAAGCCCTCTTTTAACAGAAGAAATGATTCGTCGAATCATCTCCTCACAGGCCAGCGCCGCTGAAATGAAAGCCATTGCAAATGCAGTGTTGGATAACACAGAAAACGACGTGAAACACTTGCAACTCAAGGGACAAGTCAATATACTGGCTGGATATATTAGACGTATTAACTCTTCTCGCATAAAATAAGTTGCCCATGACACCTGTAGCGCCCCAACGCTCCGCGCACACCTTGTTTGAGTTCCCATTGAACGAGCGTTTTCGCACGTATTTGCGGCTCGAAGCTTTGTATCGTAGATGGCAGCACTTCTTGGCTCAAGACTCAGAGCAGGACCATCACAGTGCCATGTTGATTTTGTTTGAAATCCATGATTTTGCTTTTCGCTATGACATTAAAGGTGATTTGCTGCTCGATTTGAATCGCTACAAGCAAGCTTTGAATCATTTGCGCCATCTGCCTGAATTGTCAGAACAAAAGTTGACTCAAACTTTGATGTATCTGTCTGATGCGCAAAAGCAAGTGGAGCAGTCAGCGAAGTTTGGCAGCACCTTGCCTGACAATGATTGGTTGTTGAATGTAAAGACTCGCATTGTTGTGCCAGGCGGAATCTGCAGTTTTGATGTCGCTTTCTATTACCAGTGGTTGCAACAACCCGCCAATGTCCGATGTGTGGATTTAGAAGCGTGGTTGATGCCCTTGATGCCAATGTTTGAAGCGCTAAAGTTTATCTTGTTGATTGTGCGCGATGCTCGAAAACATAAATCATGCATCACGCAAGACAAAACCTATCAGCAACCCCTAAATGGGGTGCGTTTTGACATGTTGCAGGTTGAGCTGGCTGACACATCTCCTTATCTTCCAGATATCAGTGCAAACAAGCATGTTGTTTGGTTGCGCTTTTCACTGCCAAATTTCCGCTCTCAGCCTCAGCACCTTCGTGTTGATCCAAGTCATCCTGAAATTAACTTTGAGCTCAATCTGTGTGGAATGCATTAATTAATTGAATGGTTGTCTGTTATGCCTCAAGTCACATGCCCAACCTGCGGTGATCGCCATGAATACGACACCGCATCGTCATTTCGCCCCTTCTGCTCCGAGCGCTGTAAATTAATCGACCTTGGTGCTTGGTCTCAGGAATCATATAGAATACCTGTAAAGCAAGAGCAAGAGATAGGTGGCCTTGGCGATCAGGTTTCGGAATACGCGCCAATCGCCCATTAAATAAAAAACACGAGTTTATAGAAATACCTATTGACAAAAGTAAAGAGGATGTTCATAATCTCGTTTCTC
>CALMCL010000038.1 GCA_937862905.1 uncultured Burkholderiaceae bacterium
GGATGGCCTTGCCGGACGTGCCGATGCGCACGCTGCTGCCTTTTTTCAGGTGCAAAGTCAACGTGCCCGTGGCTGCGTCTTTTTTCTCAGCATCGTAGGATCCTGTGACAACGAGATTTGGCAAAAACTGCTCACCTGTGAACAGTGAATAAGAATCCTTGCCCATCCAATCGCTGCCAACGACCGTCCGCTGCTTCACAACCTGGTGGCGCAACGGCATGGCGCTGGCCTGATCCAACACGGTGTAGGGCAACATTGTGCTTGGGCTGCCATTACCTGCATGACTTGTATTGACATTGCTGGCAACATCATTGGTGTTGGCAACAACAGGTGCAGGGCTTGGCACAGGCGCTTGCGCCCAATTCGGGCCAATTATGGTTTCACAATCGGGATTTAAACCTCGGAAAATCAAACCTTTACCCACATGATCCGCCATCAAATACACCACGAAACCCGACTGTCCAGATTGACTGTTGACTTTCGCCGTCACGTCAGGGCGCGGCTGTCCAGTCAAGCCGTAACCCACCACACGGCGTTGTTCATCCAGAACATGAATGACTGCGGGCGCCTCTTTGCTCGGCAGCTGAAACGCCCAGCCCATGATGCGCACATACGCCTGTTGGCTGCCTTCTTGTGGCAATACAGCACTCATGTTGTCGAACGCCAGCTGGCATTGATTCATCGACATTTTGGGTGCATCCAATTGCCCCAGCAAGGCTTCTGCACCACGGATGCCTTCATTGGCAAACACAGAACGTTGATGCTCTACGGCCACTTTGGCAATCTGAACAATTCGATCATCGGCGAACAATGGACGGATTGCCTCGGCATCACGGATGTTCAACGCCAAAGCCAACGCCCCTCTTTTTTGCTGAAAAAGATGCTCGCTGCGCCCTTCAAGGGCTCGCAATTGAATCGGCAGCAACGCCAACACCAACACCAGCAAAGGCAGGCAAACACGCAAAGGATGGGCTTTAAACACACGGCTCAATGTGGGCACATACAGCACCAGCAGTGCCACCCAAGCCATCAACACAGCCGTTTGATGGTGGCTTGCGACCGCTTGTCCCCCATTAAGCGATTCAGGCTTCACGGCCATACCCAACACTGAACTCACAACATACAAGACATACACCCACAACGCCGCGTACAACGACGCATGACGTATGCCCAAATTGCGCACACAACGAAACATGGCCATCAATGCCAGCACCACAAAGACGGCACCACCCGCAAAAGCCAGCCATAAACTGCTTGCAACACCCACCCAAGGCAAGCCCATGTAAAAAAACAACCCGCCCATGCATGTCAACAGATATTGGACAACCGCCAGAGGCATCGCACCCACCAACTGCACCAGCGGCACACGATCGACTGGACTGACATAGCCATAACAATAACCAGCCGCACACAACACCGCCAACACAACCAGGACAGCAGATTTTACGCCCCCCATGCGCATCCATAAGCTGTACAGCACCATCAATGGCAAAACAAACACCCCATTAACCATGCTGCCCGCCGCCCCAATGCCACACAGCACGGCCCACAGAAAATAACGGCCACTTCGGTTTTCAACAGCAATGGAACGGTGCATGAAATAAAATGCAGCCAGTGACAACAACTGAACCAAAAAGAACTGCGACTGAAACCCCCATGTCAAATTTTCTTCTTGAGACCACGCGAACACGCTTGCCACACACACACCAAACAACACCCAACGCAATTCACGCTCATGCCTGTCACCCAACAAGCCCCTCAAAAAAAGATAAAACAGCGTCGCCGCACAGCACACCAAAGCATAATTCACCGCCAATAAAAACCAGCTTTGCCCACCAAACACTGCAATGTCTAACCAAAACAACATCCGCGACAACACAATGCGGTGCCCATTGTGTTGCGCCCACCATACCCCAAGGTCACCATGGCGAACCGCGTCATAAAAACCCAAATAGCCCGTCCACATGTCTGAGTACGGCACAGGCGTGTGCGCTTTAAAAGCCCCCACCACCGCCAGCTCGACGTACATCAACGCGATTAAACCAAAAATCACGGCCCATTTATGCTGTTTAATCCAATTCATAATTTCAATTTCTTAACAATGTCTTAACAATGGAGGTTGGGTTGGGAGGTGTGGAGGGGCAAGATGACCGCCCAAACCACGGAGAATAATGCATCTGACTTTCTGTTTTTCTGTGTTTGAAGGGCACAACATACCATGTCAAAAAGCAGTGGGTGCTGCAAGCAGCTCACGACACCGATTCGCATCAAAGCACCGTTTAAATCAATTTAAAAAAGAAAGCATGTTCACAACGTAAGCATGATCAATCAGTGTGGTCAGATCGCATCAAAACATGCCCAAAAAAAACCATTCACTGGCATGGCCCCTTATGATTTTTGCTCTGGGTAGTTTGACATCAAACTGTCCATCAATGCATGCAAAGTGGTGCGCACTTGGGCTTCAGTGCCGCCCATCAACACAGCATCATCCAATGCGTCTTGTGCCAATTCGCGTAATTCATCAAGGTTTTCGTTCAGCACTTTGATTTTCTCAACACAGGCCAAAGGAGAGCCATCGGGCTTGTGCCAAATCGGTGGTTTAAATGGTGTCATGGGGTCGCAATACAGATGGGATACGTAGAAAGACGTAAAGCCATGATTTTATCATGGCTTTACGTCTTTGCTGATGACTAGATGGTGCAGATTAGTGCAGATTGATGCAAAACATGTTACTTTCGACGGTACAACAAAGCATCCAAAGACAACTTTCCTGCCCCAAAAACAACAACAGCCATCAATAAAATCGCCCAATATTTGTGATCATTGATCGCGGCTGGGCATTCAAACTCGAACAACTGCGGGTATGAAATCACCGCCATGGCGTTGACGGTAAGCAAGCCCAAGGCCGCCCAACGGCCAAACAAACCCACAATCAATAAAAACGAAAACAACAACTCACCCACCGTGCCCATCCATGCCGCCACAATTGGCGACAAGACAGGCACTTGATACTCGCTGCTGAACAGCTCAACCGTTTGTGGCCAATCTTCAATTTTAACCAAACCCGACTTCAAGAATTGCCAAGCCACAAACACCCGCACAGCCAATAAAAACACACTGCTAAAGTATTGCTCAAAGGCATTTTGCTGCCCACTCCACAGCGCATAACGCCACACCGAATTATTTTTCATTGAATTGTTTCTCATTGTGTTCTTCTTTTCCATTTCACACCACATCATCACCCATGCACCACACCCCCGCAGTCAAACAACGCGGCAAGAATGCAACAAAATCCACACTCAAACAAGCCTCATCCAAGCGTTCAAAGGCAGCCTCAAAAGTCACACCATCGCGCAACAATTCCAGAAAATAACACTCCGATTCACTCAACACTTCAACCTGCACGCGCCATTGTGGGCGAGACACCAGCACACATTCATGCTGTCGAATGTGTTGAGCGGACACCCCCGTCACATCGCCACCCTCTTGATGCGCCAACCAAATCATCCCCGCCGCATACGGCATGCGCAGCACCGCCGCACTGGGGGCAAACTTCACTGTCGCAGCCATCCAGTCATCCACACCACGCGCCATTAAATCCACAACGGTCAACGGCACATGGTTGGCTGCATCATGCGATCGGTGCAACTGCCATTCCAATTCAGCCACTGCGGGGAAGTAAGGGTAATCCGCAAGCGGCGCGTAGGTTTTTAAAAAGTCATGCAGCTGTCCACCCAGTTGATTTAAATCACCACTGGTCGACGGGTGCACACGCACATAATCACGCACCAACAGTTTGAAACCATCGATGCCAATCAATTGCGCCAGCACCGGATACGTTGTTGCCATTGCATGACGCCATGCGACAGCCATGTTGTTGCGATACACATCCATGCCCGCTTGAGCCGCCAATGGCCCAGACGACAGCGCATCCATCAAGCCATGCGACAAGTCAGCCCCCAGACGATCACGCGCGCCCTCAGCAAAAGCCTGCTGTTGTGATGTCAAAACCATCATGCGCCCTCCAATATTCGGCAATAAGGCGCTGCTTTATGGGCTGCAATCTCCGCCTCTGCCAGCAAAACCGAGAGCGCCGGCACATCGGTGTCCCACTCAATCAATGTGGGCACAGCACCTGTGTGCCTTAAAGCACATTGATACAAGTCCCATACGGCATCCGCCACATGGTCGCCGTGGTGGTCAATCACCACCCCGTCGGCTACACAATGCCCAGCCAGATGGATTTCACCGACTACGGCTGCATTGACTTGCGCAATCGCCTGTGCCGCAGAATGGCCATGATTGAGCTGATTGACATACAGATTATTCACATCAAGCAACACCCCACAGCCTGTGCGCGCAACCAGTTCATTCAAAAACTCAACCTCCGACATTGTGCTGTGTTTGAATTGCACATAGGCGCTCAAATTTTCAATCAAAATGCTTCGATCCAAAGCATCTTGCACCATGTCCACATGCCTCACCACCACATTCAAAGCCTCTTCGGTATAAGGCAGAGGCAACAGGTCATTCAACGCCTGCCCTTGGATGGCACCCCAGCACAAATGCTCAGACACCAGAAAAGGCTGTATGCGATTCACCAATGCTTTGATGCGCATCACATGAGCCATGGAAAAGCCTTTGGCAGAGCCCAACCCCATGCCAACCCCATGCAAACTGATCGGATACTCTTGTGCCAATGTGGTCAACACATGCGCATCCCACCCCCCATCACCCAAATAATTCTCTGAATGCACCTCAAGCCAATCGACTTTGGGCTTATGCTCCAGAAAATCACGGTAATGTCGGGCACGCAAACCAATACCGATGCCAATGCCATCAATGGCCATAAACCGTCTCCCACTGAAAAAGCCGAGCCATTCACGCGCTCGGCTCAAAAAAACATGAAAACTTAACCAGATTTACATGGTGGGCTTCATGCTGTGCATGGTGTGCACCGTCTTTTTATGGGGCTGGCTCATCCGGTGAGGGCGTTGTGCGCTGCGTTTTCCCATGCTGGGTGCCGCCGCCATTTTGGTTGCCATCATGGGCGCCTCAGTCATGGTGTGAGGCTGAGCTTTCATGCCATCACCCATCATGTTGCCCTTATCACCCATCATGGTACCGTTTGCTGCACTCATGGTGTGACCGCCCATGCGATGGCACGTTCCTTTGGCCACGCTTTTCCAATCGGCGGGATCATGGTCTTTGGTCGCCATGCCGGCACAGCCGTGACTGCCTGTGCTGCTTGCACAATCGTTTTTCCCTGCGGTGGCAATGCCAAAACATTTCTCTGTGTCACCCTCCATTGGGGCGGCTTGGGCTGTGCCTGCCAGCAACAAGCTGGTCAAAGCGGCAGCCATCATAAGACTGTGTTTGTTGTTCATAATTGACTCCTAATGACACGTTCAGTTGCCCGTGCACATGGTGCACACAGGCGCATGGGTGTTCGCGCCTGTTAAATGAGAATATAGGGCATTCGGAAAACAGCGACAGTCAGTTTCTACCTCAGTAAAAACCCACCGATCCACTTTCACCCGCTCCACCTTCACCTGTTTGCGTGAAAATTAAACCTTGAAAATATCGTTCCCTTGAGCGCACTCAACGTCGACGACAACAAGCAAGCTTCACATGGTTTTGCCACCCAAGCTGCTGCATGTGCCTTTTTCAACATACTTCCATTCAGCAGGGTCGTTGTCACGTGTTGATTGGCCAGCACACGAATGTGCGCCGATTTTGCTCGCACAATCATTTTTACCTGCTGCGGCGATGCCAAAGCATTTTTCATTGTTGGCAGCATGCGCAGTGCCGCCAGTCATGCCAAGGGTCAACAAGCCCGCCAAGGCTGTGGCCATCATTTGTTTATGTGCATTCATTTCGAATCTCCAAAGGGTATGTCGGTGTTAAGGGTTGTCATACAGTAAGGGTTGCTCATGCCGTTCGGCTTGAGCCAAGTGGTGGGTGAATGACGGAGTGCCAACCCATGGTTCGCACACACGATCACTCAGCACCTTCAGGATCATTCGAATCGAGACTTTAACGCCTTCAATCAATGTGCTCACGCCACGCTTCAACACCTCGTTTAAGTGCGGCCATTTGCTGATTAAAGTCTCGACAGCGATCACACAAGAGCAAATGGAACCGCAACGCCAATCGTGTCGTCATGGGCAATTGTTCATCTTGTAAACGAATCATCCACATCGCAGCATCTTTGCATTGAATCCACATCAGGGCTTCCTTTCACTTTTCATTCGGTGCGCCGCTCAAATCATCCTGCATTCATTAGACGACTGAGCACTGAGATTCCTTACACATGGAACCTTTTATTTAAAAAAATAAAAACCTACTTTGGGGAGACAAATGTGTGATGCAGCTCGGGACATTGCCTGTGCATTCACAGAACAATGAAGTTCAAAATAAACAGGTCTGCGAAACCACGCTCAACCCCGTCTTCGCCCGCTTGAGTGATTTGAAATCAGGGCGTGTGTGTTTTCGAACGGGCATCTACTGCTGTGTGCAACCAATTCCGCTCAAGGCATAACTTCAAAGCCATGCGCGCACGGTACAGCAACACCCACAAATGATTGGCGGCGATGTTCAACTCTGTTTTTATTTCCTCTGTGGTCATCTCAAGCACTTGGCTCATCATGAACACTTGCCCTGTTTGTGCAGGCAGTTGAGCCATGCACGCATCGAGCACCTGAATGAACTGCTGATCGCTGACCAAAGCTTCTGGCGTGCGCCAATGCACTCGTTCCTCATCGGTTTGCCATTTGCCCGCCTCCGTGAACAGGCCATCAAAATCATCCAAACGATCCTCACCTTGCATCAACGGCGCAACCCATTTTTTATCGGCTCGCCATGCATCACGCAAACGATTTTTTAGAATACTGGTCAGCCATGTGCGCAGGCTTGAACGCCCACCAAACTGTGAGAATTTCTCATGTGCCGCCAACAATGTGTCTTGCACGACGTCTTGTGCCAGCGCATCGTTTGGCGTCAGCCGTCGAGCCACTTTAAGTAAATAGGTGTGATGTACGGCAAGGCTTTGCCAAATCGAATCAGCGGTCATCATTTAACCTTCACAATTAAAAGCATGGACAACTGGGGGGGGCTGGCGTCTGAGGAACGCTCATGGCCTTTTTTATTTAGAACCCAAGGTTAAACCATCGGCCTGCATGACTTTGAGTTTTTTCTCACCCACGCCTTTGATCCGCGCAGAAAAATCATCCCAGTTTTTAAATGCGCCATTGTTCGTTCGCTCAACAATGATGCGCTCAGCCAATTTAGGCCCAATGCCCCGTGTCGCTTCAAGCTGGAAATGTGACGCCACATTGACATCGGCCGCGTTTATAGAGCCACTCAACGCAAAGCCAAACACAACAACAGCCATACGAGTCAAATGCTGTAGAACAGCACGAATTGGATTGAAACTGAACATGTTTATGTCTCCCGTCGATCTACTCAACAATCCATTCAATATCCATTCAATACCCATTCATCTGACCGCGTGAACGCTGAGCCAGCTCAAGCTCTTCCAAACGCTTTGGTGGATAGCTTTCCCAGCGCGTACACGCAGGACACTGCCAATAATAACGCGCCGCCTCAAAACCACAATGCTCACAACGGTATTTTGACAAACGTTGTACTTGCTTTTTGATGAGCTTTTGAATCATCGCTGATTCACCTTGAACCGCCTCATCGCCTGATGCCGCCAAGCGCTTACTCAGCAATTTATCCAGCGCATTCAGTGAAGGATGTTGAATAAAGATGTCGTTCAACTGCCTCAAGGTTTCTGCCTCTGAACCGATTTTGGTCTGTGCGTTCAACCATGCATTCAACACATCGAAAGAACCGGTTTTCAACGCATTGTCATACAACAATGCCACGCCTTGCGACATTTCACCACGTGTTTCAAAAACAGCCATGGCGTCATCAACCAACAAGGGCACGCTATTGGGTTGTGTTTCCGCCAGCTGACGCCACACAGCGAGCGCCTCGTCGGTGCGACCTTGTTGCGCATACCAACGGCCTTTGAGCAATTGCACACGCATGCTGAGGGGACGTAAGGTCTGTGCTTGATTGAGCTCACGTTCAGCCACCAACCAATCTTTTCTCTGCATGGCCTGTACAGCCAATTCGCAATGAAAATGTGTGAGTGCAACGGTATTTTCTTCCGTCTTTAGCATGCCTTGCGCCACCTCAACCGCTTGCGCCCACTCTTGCTGTGATTGATAAATATACAACAATTGGGTTTGTGCATGGGCATGTTGAGGGCCGTTGAGCAATTGCTTGAACGACTCTTCCGCTCGGTCAAACAAACCACCTTTGAGAAAAGCCTCACCCAGCTTAGACAAAGCCATTTGACGCGCATCATCAGGCAGATCCGCGCGCTCCAATAAACTTTGGTAAACACGAATGGAGCGTTCAATTTCGCCGCGCTGACCAAACAAATTACCCAATGCAAAATACAAGTCAATCGTCCCTGTGTCCACCCGAGCCACGTCAATCAAAGCATCAATGGCCTGATCTGGCTCTTCGTTCAACAAATGGTTCAAACTTTTAAAATACGATTGAGGCAATGCCTTGGTTTCTGCAATTTGTCGCTTAGACTCAGCACGCGCAGCAAACCACCCCAAGCCAAAGAACAAGGGCAAAAACAACAACCACCATGCTTCAATATCCATTAGAGGAAAACCCAAATTACATTGTTAAAGGAGGAACGTCGATGCTGTTGTCGACCACACTTGAATGGCCTGTTGATTTTTCCAAAGCACTTTTTTGGCTCAAATTTTCCTTACGCAATCGACGGACTGACCAGCGCAGGGCCAGATTTTTTGGCAACATGAGCAACCAACCCAACACAATGCCCAGCACAAAAAAACCAGAAGCCACCCACTTTTGTGGAATATCGTCAGCCAATCCGAACGTCACGGGCGTGATGTCACCCAAAATCGTCCACATCAAAATCATGACAATGAATGTGATCACCAGCCAAGATAAAAGCTTAACCATTGTATTCTCCTGTTTTAAATCCAAACCAGCCGTTCAAAATAACGTCACTTTACATCTCGCATTGGAAGGTTAGTTCAGCAATTGACTGGCCATTTTAGCGCGCTCACGCACCACTTTATACTGTGACAATTCTTTACGAATTTTCTTCATCATCCAACGCAATGCAAGGTGCCTCGGCAGCACCACGCACCACCCCATCAACACACCGGACAAAAACACCCCAACCAATAACCATTTTTGAGCATAATGATCTGTTAAAGAGTGAATGTCACCGACGGCCATCCACAACACCACCAATCCAATGAACAACATCAACGCCCAAGTCAACAACCTCACCATATCATCCCCAATCCAATTTAAATCAACGACACATTGTAAGGGAAATACGAAAGAAGGGGAAACCTACTTTTTGTGGAAACAATAATTTGCTTGTGCGCTGTACATTCAAGGCAATCAACAGTGGGACTTAATTGACGGTCATCGTAGCCGTCATCACCGATCTTTTTCATCCATTCGGTCAAGGGAAAAGACGAATCAATCTGACCTTTTCCACATTGCTATTAATCATTTTAGCTTAAACAACACAACAAGCCATTCGTGCCACAGCACCACCCTTTTAAGAAAAAAGACCAGATGATCTGGTCTTTTTTCTTTATTCAACAGTCACAGATTTCGCCAAGTTTCGCGGCTTGTCGACGTCTGTACCACGCGCAACAGCCGTATGATAAGACAGCAGCTGCAAAGGCAAAGTGTGCAAAATAGGCGACAGCATGCCCGCATGATCGGGCAAGTTAATCACATGCACGCCCTCAGCAGGCTCAATGAATGTGTCACGATCCGCAAAAATATACAGTTCACCCGAGCGCGCCCGAACTTCTTGTAAATTTGATTTTAGCTTCTCAATTAAGGCATCGTTCGGTGCAATGGCAATCACCGGCATGCGCTCATCCACCAAAGCCAATGGGCCGTGCTTCAACTCACCTGCGGCATAACTTTCAGCATGAATGTAAGTGATTTCTTTCAGCTTCAAGGCCCCTTCCATGGCAATGGGCCAATGAATCCCACGTCCCAAGAACAATGCATGTTCTTTGTCAACAAACGCTTTTGCCCACTCTACAATCTGAGGCTCAAGCAGCAAAACCTGTGCCATCGCCGCGGGCAAGTGGCGCAATTGTTGCAGGTAATCGTTTTCTTGAGAGGCAGACAAGCGCGATTTAACTTTGGCCAACACCAAGGTCAACACAAACAAGGCACACAATTGTGTTGTGAACGCTTTGGTTGAAGCCACACCAATTTCAGGACCCGCACGTGTCAAAAAGCGCAGTTGGCTTTGACGAATCAATGCAGATTCAGGCACATTGCAAATGGACAAAGTGGCTGCACCCAAGCCATTGTGCAATGATTTTGCATGTTGCAAAGCGGCAATGGTGTCCGCAGTTTCACCCGACTGAGACAAAGTGATGATGAGGGTGTTCGCCAGCGGCACACTAGCGCGATAACGGTATTCGGATGCAATTTCAACATTCACAGGAATGTGGGCAATTTCTTCAATCCAATAGCGTGCCACCATTGCGGCGTGGTAGCTTGTGCCACAAGCAAGGATTAAAATATTTTGAGTGTTTCGGAAGACCTCGTCGGCTTGAGCACCAAACAACAACGGGCTAATGGATTGTGCGCCACTGACCATTTCCAGCGTATTGGCCACCACTTCAGGCTGTTCAAATGTTTCTTTTTGCATGTAATGCGAGAACAAGCCCAAACTCACCGCATCTGCAGACAATTCACTGACATGCACATCACGCTCAACAAAATCGCCAGCCATTGATCGGATGCGGTATGCATCCAAAGCGATTTCAACCACATCACCCTCTTCAAGATAAATCACTTTGCGGGTTTCTGACAGCAAGGCCGATGTGTCTGAGGCCAAATAATTGCCCCGCTCACCCACCCCAATCAACAAAGGTGCGCCATGACGTGCCCCAATGATGTGATGGGGCTCATCTGCACGCATGACGGCAATCGCATACAAGCCTTTGAGCCGCTTGGTCGTTTGGTAAACCGCCTCATATAAATCGAAACCTTGAACACAATGCTGATGAATCAAATGGGTCATGACTTCGGTGTCTGTGTCTGATGTAAACACATAACCAGCCGCAATCAATTCTGCGCGGATCTCGTCATGGTTTTCGATGATGCCATTGTGCACCAAGCACAAACTGATGCCTTGGCTGTTGCTGACCATTGGATGTGCATTGCGCAATGCTGGCGCCCCATGAGTGGCCCAACGCGTGTGCGCAATACCCACAGTCGCTTCAATGTGTTTCTCATTGATTTGTGCTTCAAGCTGAGCCACCCGCTCAAGCGAACGCTCGGCCACAACGTGGCCATCCGCAGAGAGATAGCCAATCCCTGTCGAATCATAGCCACGGTACTCCAGTTTTTTGAGGCCATCAATCAACAAAGGGATGATGTTACTGCTACCAACGGCAGCGACGATTCCGCACATGAGTCTTATCCTTATTTATATGTATTAACAATAATTCACATTATACATTACTGAATGCCATCGCGTAAGAATTATGCCAAATTTTAAATGTCAATGGATTCGCCAGACTGACTCAACATGGTATTTAAATAAGCACGAAAACGGACAGGACGCAATGGTTTATACCACACGCTGACACCCGATGTTTGAGCTTCTGCGGCCAATTCGGTGCGTGTATCCCCTGTCATCAACAATCGGCGAGGGGCATGTTTTTGCATTTTAAGCACCGCATTCAAAATGTCCATGCCCGTCTCTTCAGCAACGCCCAAATGATAATCTGAAATGATCAAATCAAAATCACCCTCTTCGGCAATCACTTCAGCCAACATATCAGATGACAACACAATGGACACCTCCATGCCCCAACTGGTCAGCAACTCATCTAAACTTTCCAGAGCCAGCTCGTCATCGTCAACCACAGCAACCCGCTTGCCCGTCAACACATCTTGCAATGGAATGGCGCTTTTAATACTTTCGTCCTGCGCCAAAACCCTTGGCACCACCAAACCAAAGCTACTGCCTTGATCAGGAATCGACTGAACCAGCAGTTTGGCGCCCAACAAACGAGCCATGCGCTCGGAAATGGCTAAACCCAGACCAACCCCACCTTTGACACGCTGCTCTGCCACTTCAAGGCGTTGATACTCCTGAAAAATTTGCTTTGCTTTTTCAGAAGGCACACCAGAACCTGTGTCATACACCAAGACTTTGGCGGCTTGATGACTGTCATGACGCACCCCAACTAAAACGCCCCCTTTATCAGTGTATCGCAATGCGTTGCTGACGAAATTACTCAAAATGCTGTACAGCATGCCTTCATCCGACAACACCCAGACATTGGACGAATGAATGGTAAAGCTCAAGTTCTTTTGCTGTGCCACATCGGAATATTCAACAGACAGACGCATAAACAAACGTTGAATGGGAAATCTGGTGAATTGCGGCTTCACCACACCCGCATCGAGCCGCGACAAGTTGAGCATGGCATTGAATGACAGGCTCAAAGAATCAATGGCTTGCTCCATTTTTTGTAAGGTCAGCCCAACAGCAGGCTCATTGTTTTTTCGCTGGGCATCATTCGCCAACAAAGCCAAAGCATGTAAAGGCTGGCGCAAATCATGGCTGGCGGCGGACAAATAGCGAGATTGTGAAAAATTGGCCTGCTCAAGCTCATCGTTTTTATGTTGTAAAGCTTCAATCAACCCGCTGTTTTCGTCCTTGACATACAACGCAATATTGACCTGCTCATTCAACGTTCGCAAAAAAAACACTTGCGCCAACGCAGCCAATAACAATTGGACGGCCAAAAAACGGTATTCATCACCTGGCTCCAACAAATACAGAAAAACAATATGAGTCACACCAACTAAAAAAGAAATGATGTACAGGCGCATAAAACGCCCGACCAAAATCACCCCAATGCTGCCCACCATACTAATCAAGACCGTGTACTGTTGCATTAAGGCAATGTTTGGATGCTGCATCACGGCAGTCGTATAGCTGGCCCACCATGTGATAACTAAAGCATACCCAATCACAAGGCGACGCACGCCGACCTCACGCTCCTTCATAAACAGGAAGGCACCTTTTGGAATCATCAGGTAAATGAGAAACGCCCCAACCAACCAACCAAGCCCCAACGCCAAATGCTGCCATAGAGGCAGCACATTGATAAAAATGAGGGTGCAAATGAGATAGCCAAGCACATTGACCAAGGCGAACAAAGGGATATGGCGCAGAAGCAGGCGCACGTTTTGTTCATACAAAGCGTGATCCTGCTCACTTAAAAACACATTCCAGAAACGAGCTGCCATGCTGCTGCGCAAATGCCTTATGGACGATTAACTGTTTGACACAGGACGGTACTGACCCAAAATCTCTGGGTTTTCATGCACCAAATTGATGGCTTGTGTCCGTGAATGCACACCTAAGGCACGTAAAATACCCACCACATGGCTCTTAACTGTACCAATCGTGGCACCAACAGAGTCACTGATTTCTTGATTCGAACAACCTTTGGTGATCAGATAAAGTACTTCTTGTTGACGCGGGGTCAATTGTGAGCTGTCATTGCTTGCATGACGCTCTGCACGAGTGCGCTTACGTTCTGGGGTGTTCATTGCAGCAGTCAACAATTCAGGTGGAATGTAAACACCGCCCGACAAAATCAAGCGCACAGCCGACACCAACACTTCAGCTTTGGCATTTTTAATGATAAAGCCAGAGATGTTTTGACGGTAGGCCGCTTGAATCAACTGTGTATCTGCTTGACCCGACAAAACAGCGACAGGGACATGAGGAAACTGCGTGCGAACCTTCTCAAGCGCCACCAAACCTGTGGCATCTGGCAAAGTCAAATCCAGCAAAACCAAATCCAAATCCGACTCAGCAGCGATGAGATCCATCGTTTGAGCCAATGTTTCGGCCTCAAGGAGCGTGCACTTTCCGCCCAAAGCATCATCCAAAATTGGGCGTAAGCCTGCACGGACCAAGCCATGATCGTCCACGATTAAAATTTTATAGTCCATGACCATTCCTTCGTTATACTAAATAATTAAAACCACTGTATGTCATATTGATTGACAAAGCATGGCTCGCACACAATGCACACAACACGCTTATTTTTTGACTAAAAATACAAAAACACCACCCCAACAACACACCACGTCGCAAGCAAAACCAGCCCATTGTCACTTTTTCAAAGGCCGAACCCAAGCAGGCACGGACATTTGCTTGGCACGCGATAAAGTCAACGTATGCTCTGGTGTGTCTTTCGTGATGGTCGAACCCGCGCCAATTGTCGCCCCCGCGCCCACAGTGACAGGTGCCACCAATTGCGAGTCTGAACCAATAAAAGCGCCATCACCAATGACGGTTTGAAACTTATTAACGCCATCGTAATTACACGTAATCACTCCAGCACCCACATTGACGCCACTGCCAATCGTTGCATCACCGATATAGGACAAATGATTGATTTTGGAACCAACGCCCACTGTGGCTTTCTTGATTTCAACAAAATTGCCGATGTGGGTCTTCTCTGCCAACACCGCATTTGGTCGCAAGCGGGCGTACGGCCCTACTTTCGAAGCCTCGCCCACCACTGCGCCATCAATGTGGCTGAACGCTGCAATCTCGGCACCAGCTGCAATCGTTGAGCTTCGAATCACACAATACGGCCCCACACGAACATCATCACCCAATGTGACTTGTCCTTCAAAAACACACCCAACATCAATGCTCACATCCATACCGCACTTCAGCGAACCACGTACATCAATCCGAGCGGGGTCGGCCAAAGTGACACCCGCCTCAAGCAAACCTTTGGCCACTTCTGAACGCCAAATCGTTTCCAACTCAGCCAATTGAACCTTGCTGTTCACGCCCAAGGTTTCCCACTCGGCCGCAGGTTGAGCAGTATTCACAAGCACACCATCACGCACCGCCATTCCAATCACATCCGTCAGGTAATATTCACCCTGCACATTGTCATTGGATAATTGCGAAAGCCAATCTTTCAATTCAGCAGTAGGGGCAATTAAGACACCCGTATTCACTTCTTGGATGGATCTTTCGGCATCACTTGCATCTTTATGTTCAACAATACGCTGCACAACACCTGCTTCATTTCGCACAATGCGGCCATAACCCGTTGGATCATCCAAATTCACAGTCAACAGCGCCATGCCATTCGCAGCGGCATCAACCAGCTTTTGTAACGTTGACAGCTGTGTCAAAGGCACATCGCCATACAACACCAAAGTCGGGTAAGCATCATTTAAATGCGAAGCCGCCAATTGCAAAGCATGTCCCGTCCCCAACTGAGGCTTTTGTTCAACAAAATTAACATCAATTGCAGAAGTTGCCGCACGCACCTGTTCTGCGCCATGCCCAACAACCACACATAAATTTTTTGAACCCAAGTCACGGGCAGTATTTAGAACCCTGGACAACAAAGATTCTCCTGCCAGCACATGCAGCACTTTAGGCAGTTTAGAGCGCATTCGAGTTCCCTTGCCAGCGGCAAGCACAACAATATTCAACATAAATATTCCATTACATAAATGATGTTAACGTTCTATGTCATGTGAATTTTATTGACTAAAGCAATTGAATAAATATTCAAAAAACCTCTCACACTATCGATACTTAGCCCGTAGGGGATAAGTAAAACTACGCATAAGCATGAAAAGTCTAGCATAGAAGTTAAGCATTGGCTAGCATTGTTTTTAACAAAAAAGAAAAATAAGTGTTATACAACAATATCTAGAGATAAATTGGTCATTTCGCACTAAAACCAAACAAACCACGAGAGCAAAAGCAAGACGATGCACAATAAAAGTGCAAACGCCATTCGCCAACGACCACGTGACGACGCAAGCCGTGTTTGGTTTTTTTCTAAAACAACCAAGCGGTGCTCCAGCACCGATGCTTTGGGTGCATCATGCAAGAGCGTTAAAAACTGTGTTGGCGCGGTCGGCAGCAAGCGAACCACAGAAACCCATTCTTTGCGCATGCGTTTAAGCACACCTCGCGGCCCCAAAGTGTCCTTCATCCAACGTTCAAGATAGGGTTTGGCCGTATCCCACAAATCCAATTTGGGATCCAACACCCGCCCCATGCCTTCGACATTGAGCAAGGTCTTTTGCAACAACACCAACTGGGGTTGAACCGACACATTGTATTGGCGCGACACATCAAACAGGCGCATCAACACTTGCCCCAACGAAATCTCATCAATCGGGCGGCCAAAATAGGGCTCACACGTCGTGCGCACAGCAGTGGTCAAACCTTCCAATGGCGTGCTCGCAGGCACCCAACCAGACTCAATATGTGCCGCGGCAATCGCTCGGTAGTCTCGATTAAAAAACGCCAAAAAATTGACTGCCAAATAATGTCGGTCAAACTCAGACAGCGTGCCCACAATACCACAATCCAAAGCAATATAACGCCCAAGAGCCGCACCTTGCGTGCCAATAAAAATATTGCCGGGGTGCATGTCTGCATGAAAAAAACCGTCTCGAAACACTTGGGTGAAAAACACCTCCACGCCATCTCGTGCCAAACGTTTCAAATCCACACTGTGCTCAGCCAACACATCCAAACGTGACACAGGCACGCCCGTCATCCACTCTTGCACCATCACCCGTCGCGCCGAATAATCCCAGCACATTTCAGGCACACTGATGATTGGATTGCCCTTAAAATTATGACGCAATTGGCTGGCATTGGCCGCTTCACACTGTAAATCCAGCTCCTGCCGCAAATGCCCTTCCACCTCACCCACCACCTCCACAGGCCTTAAGCGCGCGCCATCTGGGTGCAAACGCGCGAACTGTCGCGCCAAGGTGTACAAACATTGAACATCCGTTTGGATCAAGGCATCGATGTGTGGGCGCAACACCTTCACCGCCACATCACGCCCAGCCCACGAACCACTGCGCACCACCGCACGATGCACCTGCGCCACAGAGGCACTGGCAACAGGTTCATCATCAAATCGACTAAAAATAACATCAATCGGCGCGCCCAACTGCGCTTCAATCTCGGTTCGAATCTCGGCCACAGCCACAGGCGTGACGCGGTCTTGCAAATGCGACAACTCATAAATGTATTCGGCGGGCAGCAAGTCTGGGCGCGTGGACAACACTTGCCCCACTTTGATAAAAATGGGCCCCAGCGTTTGCAAGGCCATGCGCAAATGAGCCGCATCTTCCGCATGGTTGGACTCACTCAAGCGGTGCGGCAGCAGGCGTCGCATCAAACGCACACCCGCAGATTCATTGGGCAAAAGGGCAACCATTAAATGCAAAACGCGGTGCCGTTTAAGCACGCGCGCAATGTCAAGCAAACGCTTGGCAACCTTCAACTTCATTTCACCCCCTGCATGTGCTTGAGGCGTTCAATGCGTTGCGCCAAACGATCGGCACCATAACGCAATTGTTGGGCCTCCTCAGCAAAACCATCTAAGCGCACATGACGAACCAACACAGGGGTTTCATCGAGCATCGTGTGTTGAGCTTGCTGTGTCAGCGTGCTCAAAGCACCTTTAAAATGGTTGAATATTTTTTTTGCACCTTGCTGCGCATAGAAGCTCGGCACATCACCGACGATTTTTGACAAGTCTTCCCACACATCGGGGCGCAACTGCTGCACCAAAAGATTCACCCATTCGGCCAACTGCGCATCACCTGAAATCTGTACATGACGCATGATGCGTTGCATGTCAAAAGGCAGCTGCGCAAGGCTGCTGTAAACAGTGGGGGTCACACTGAGTTGCACCGTTGCAGGACTGAGCGCATCGGCATCCACCTGCAACACATCGGTTGCATGAACCAGCCAACGCAAATGCAGTGTGTGCCCAAGCACGGGCACATGAACGGCAATGCTTTTACCCACATGCGGAGCAGCACTGGGCACCACCCATGACTCGTTCGCCGCCATTGCGCGCACAGCCCATGCAATCGCTTGCGCAATTCGTGGGGTGAGGTGTTCAGCGAGATTTAAATTCATGTTGGATCCATGCCCATCTGTTGTTTTCTCAAGGGGGTTTGATTGTTCATGACACGCAAGCGATTCACAGCCATGCCATTCAAAAAAAGTACATGCGTCGCTATGCGCGCCGCTTCAGCGTGTGTCAAATGCACTTAGAGCTTCACACCCTCATGCAATGCGACAATGCCCGCACTCATGTTGTGATATTTCACGAAATCAAAGCCTGCATCTTTCATCATCGCTTTCAGCGTTTCTTGATCGGGATGCATGCGAATCGACTCGGCCAAATATTGGTAACTGGCCGAATCATTAGCGATCAGCTCGCCCATTTTGGGCAGCAAGTTGAATGAATAAAAATCATAAGCCTTTTGCAATGGCGCATGGACTTTTGAAAACTCCAACACAAACACACGACCGCCTGGGCGCAACACACGTTGCATCTCTTTGAGTGCTTGATCTTTGTGGGTCATGTTGCGCAAACCAAAAGCCACAGTGACCACGTCAAAATAATTATCGGGGAAAGGCAAATGCTCGGCGTTGGCCAATGCCACTGGCGTGATCAACCCTTTGTCAATCAAGCGATCGCGCCCCACGCGCAACATCGATTCATTGATGTCTGTTGCCCACACCTGCCCCGATGCACCAATTTTTTTCGCAAAAGCAATCGCCAAATCGGCCGTGCCGCTCGCCAAATCCAGCACTTTCATTCCAGGACGCGGCGCAACCCGATTGACCGTAAAAAGTTTCCACACCCGGTGCAAACCCACACTCATCACATCGTTCATGATGTCGTAGTTTTTCGCGACGGAGTGAAACACCTCAGCCACTTTGGATTCTTTTTCATCCTCTGCCACTGTATTAAAACCAAAATGCGTGGTCGAGCCGTTGCTCTGTGCTGCATCGTTATTCTGGACGTTTTGTGTCATGGGTTTACTCTCTTCATTTATAATACGGGCGACCGAAGCCGTGCCCGCGTGCATGGTTCTCATTTTAAAGGATTTTAAGTGTCATCACCCGACTACATTTTAACTTTATCATGCCCAGACCAAATGGGCATCGTGCACACCGTCTCTGGTTTCTTGTTTGAACGCGGTGGCAACATCATTGATTCTGCTCAATACGACGACACCGACAGTGACCGTTTCTTTATGCGCGTGCACTTTCAAGAGCGCCGTCCTGACGTCACCTTGGACATTTTAAAGACAGAATTTGCCCCGATCGCCGCCCGATTCAACATGGACTGGCAATTGTTCGATGGCCGCGTCAAACCGCGCTTGCTGATCATGGTTTCAAAGATCGGCCATTGCTTGAACGACTTGCTGTTCCGCCATCAGTCGGGGAATTTACCGGTGGACATCGCGGCGGTGGTGTCCAACCACCCTGATTTTGAGCCTTTGGCACGTTCATACGGCATTCCGTTCCACCACTTCCCATTACTCGGTGCAAGTGCTGAGCAAAAGGCCGAACAAGAAGCGCAAGTGCTTCACATCGTCGAACAAGAAAAAATTGACTGCGTGATTTTGGCACGCTACATGCAAATTTTATCCAACGACATGTGTGTTCAACTCAATGGTCGCGCCATCAACATTCACCATTCATTTTTACCGAGCTTCAAGGGGGCAAAACCTTATCACCAAGCTTTTAGCAAAGGGGTGAAACTCATCGGCGCAACCGCTCACTTTGTCACGGCCGACCTTGATGAAGGCCCGATCATCGAGCAAGACATCGCCCGTGCAGACCACAGCATGAGCGCTGACGACCTCACAGCCATTGGCCGCGACACCGAATGCGTGACCCTTGCACGCGCAGTGAAATGGCATGCTGAGCATCGGGTGCTGTTGAATGGCAAAAAAACCGTGGTCTTTAAATAACCCCATCACGTCCACAACGAGTCGACTGACGTCACCTCACTTTTGCCAACCACCGATCCAACGCGTTGGCAAAATTTTGCACATCACGCACCGATAACGCCGAAGGGCCGCCGGTCTGCGTGCCTGAGTCACGCAACTCCTGCATGAAGTTGCGCATGGACAGCAACTGCTGCACGTTTTCTCGCGTGTACCATTCACCACGCGGGTTCAAAGCCAGTGCACCTTTTTCGACGACCTGAGCCGCCAGCGGGATGTCCGCCGTAATCACCAAATCGCCCGCCACCAAGCGCAAGACAATTTCATTGTCTGCCACATCCATGCCCGATGGCACTTGCACGGCCTTGATGAAGGGCGACGGTGGCGTCATCAGCATTTGATTGGCAATCAATGTCGTCACAATTTCTGTTCGTCGCGCCGCACGAAAAATCACTTCTTTCACCGCTTTTGGACAAGCGTCCGCATCAACCCAAATTGGCATGTCATCTTTCTATTCTTTGTTAAAAACGCCACAAGTATACCCTTGTGGCGTTCATTATTGACAAAACCCTCGCATCAGAGACAATCAAACCCGCTCAATCGTCTTCTTCAACCCTCAGGCTCTTATGATACATTTTCTTGGTGACGGCAACCTGCGTGCGCAAAACCTCTTTTGCAGCAATCAAATCATTTCGAGCAAGGGCTGCATCCACATCAGCGAGATCGGCCTGCAATTCACGGAGACCATCTTGATAGCTTCCCCGTGCATCCGCAGTGCGACCGTATTGCAATGAGCCTGCAACATCCGCATACTGATGCAAAGCAGCCATTGCGTTTTGAAATTGAGGCACATCCGTGCTGCGCAAGGCTTGATTGTACGCACGCTGCATGTGCTTCATTGCAGGCTCAACAGGGCTGTCCGCATGAGCCAAGACGGGCACGAACGCCACGCCCAAACCCAGTGCAATCGCTGCAAATTGATGTTTAAAAATATGTTTAATAACAGAAATACCCATGGCACACCATCCTTCTTTAATACAAGTTGTGGATCGACTAAAACAACGGGCTTGAACAAAAATCGGTTAAGCCCCTACTGCGTTGTGATAACGTTTTTCTGTCGCACGGATGCGCAACAAGGCATCTTTGGCAGCAGACAAATCACCGCTGCGAATCGCTTGATTCATTTCTCCGATGTTTTGTTGCAACTCTTGCATGCCTTCACGATAAGTGGATGGATCATCACTGTATGTTTGACTGCGCGCGGTATCGGCACCTGATTGCAGTTTGGCCGCATACCGGGCAAACTCATCAATGCTTGAGCTGTCCATCGCGCCACGGTATGCTGCCTTCATGCTTTTCATGGCTGATTTAATTTCATTGGCCTGAACAGCAGGGCTCACGGCCATCAGGCCGAATACCGCAAAGCCAGCAGCGGAAAGGATAAAGTGCTTGATGCGGCGTGTAGATTTGATCATGTCAGGACTCCTTATGGGTGAGGAAAAAGTTAAGCATCAAATGGGGAAAACAAAGTGATTCCAAATGGCTCAGGCTTCAGAGCCACACTTGCATGTTAAAGGGTTTGACTTAATCCAACATTAACATGCGCGGCACGCCAACAAACCATGCAAAATTTAATGACCAGCCCAACATCAGCCGATCAATTGATTTAAACTGTAATACAACATATGCATATATTCTTTTGTGATGATGCACCCACTTTCACACAGGCACACCATGTCTCGATTGCCCAGCCCATCCACTCACCCCATGCGACGCATCGCATGGATGGCTTTACTGCTGTCCGCCTGCGGTGTTCCCTCCAGCCACGCCAATCCAAAAGGCTTGGCCTCATGGTGCGTCACCAACGGCCAAGTCAGTGTCAACAACGATGACTGGCTGTCGATCACAGCCCCCAGTGTGCGCATGATAGACCCACTCAGCACCACCCAGCACGTCGACATCAAGTTTCGCTACATCGCCCCAACCAACGACATCAAGCCCCTCGCCTCAGGTGAATTGCGTCGCCAAATAGGCCTCAAATTGCTGGCCGAAGACGACTGCAACTTGCTCTACGTCATGTGGCACATCCACCCGGACTCGGCCATCAGCGTCTCCGTCAAGCACAACACCGGCGAAAAAACCCATGCTGAATGTCATGCCGATGGCTACGAGACACTGACGCCCTATTTCAAATACACCCCACCTGTCATCCATTCTGGCGAAGAGCATCAACTCAGCGCACAAATTGAAGACACTCAACTCTCCGTTTTTGCAGACACACAACTGGTTTGGCGTGGCGACATTGGCAATCACATCCAAGGCATGCATGGTCATGTCGGCTTGCGCAGCGACAATGCTCAATTTGATGTGAAATTTTTAACCCCGCCACAAAACGATGTCGCCACAGCAATTGAGACCGCGGCAACCGTTAAACAACAAGCTGCAAATGAAGCACTGACCTGCTTAAATCACTGACCCACCTTAAGCGTCGACGTCGCAAGCCTCCGCCAAAAAATCAAAGGGATTCATACCCCAACACATCGGGAATCGGCTCATTGACCATGTCTTGGCCGGCCATGTCCACGTAAATACACGCCAAGTTCACCGCATCCGTGCGCCAATAGTGCACACCCGCATCCGCCGCTTGCTGGCAAAAGGTTTCAAAATCCGTTTGGCCTTGCTGATGGATGCTGATGATGTGGCGCAAGGCATCGGCCTCCGGCGTCGTGGCAATCGTTTTGCGGGCATATATCGCAGGCGAAGCAATCATTTCACCGCTGTCTGCAACGTACTCAGCATGTCCATCTGTCACAAAAAAATCATAGTACGCCAAACCCAAACGCTTGATGTCTTGTACATAACGTGGGAAATCTTTGCCTGTTTTGACTTTTGCATGGGCGGCAGCAAGCTGTTCGAGGGTAAACATGGGCATCCTTGTGTGTGAGTTTGGAATACAAATGAGACAAAAAAAGTGAGTCAACAGTCAAATGATTTTAGCATTTTGGATGGCAACGTGTGAATTTCACCCTTTAAATCATCAATGGCCAGCATACAAAAAATGCATCCGACAGGTGACTGTGCGAATGCATTCAACGACTGCTGATTCTTAAAGGCCAAACAACCCTCTCTCAGCATCAAGGTTTAACATCATTTTTAAACAATTTGACCAAAGCGCCCTTGATTAAAATCGGTGATGGCCTGTTGAATCTCTGCCTCGGTGTTCATGACAAAAGGCCCATAACCGACCACGGGCTCATCAATCGGTACACCCGACAGCAGCAAAATTTTCACGGCCTCATCGCCCACCGCCTGCAACTGAACATCACCACCCGTCATTTCAAAGCCGATCAACTGCCCTTGCTTTGCCTCATCGACACCATTCAACAGCACACTCCCACGCAACACCACCATCAACAGATTGTGCGTTTCAGGCAAGGTCAAGGTCGTGGCCGCTGAAGGATTCAACACCACATCCCATAAATTCATTTCGGTGAAGGTCTTCGCAGCCCCCGTCACACCGTTGAATTCACCCGCAATCACACGTACAAAACCCGCCTCATCGCTTAAAGGGATCACTGGAATGTCTTGATTCAATAGCTCTTGATAACGCGGCGTGGTGTTTTTGTCTTTCTTCGGTAAATTCACCCACAACTGCACCATTTCAAACTCACCCCCTGTGCGACCAAAAGCCTCCGAATGGAACTCTTCATGAATGATGCCACTGCCTGCCGTCATCCATTGCACGTCACCGACACCAATCACACCGCCACCGCCCGAAGAATCACGGTGTGCCACCTCACCTGCATACGCGATGGTCACCGTTTCAAAACCTTTATGCGGATGCTGACCCACACCACGCGGCCGCCCAGTGTTTGGCTCAAACACATGAGGCGCACCATAATCCAACATCAAAAATGGATCCGTTTGTTTGTCCGCCCCCATGTGGGAAAACAAAGGTTGCACCAAAAACCCGTTGCCCACCCAATGACTGGATGTGGCATTGTAAATTTGACGTACTTTTCTCATTGCATACCCCCTATTGATATTAAAAACCCACTTGTGGCATCAACCCAGACTGCTGAGCCTCACGTAATTTCTGAGGTGTGACGTCGTTGCCCTCTGGGTCAATCACCGTCATCACCGCCAACACATTGCCCACCTGCCCAGTCACCGCCTGCATGTAACGCTGACGCAGAACCTCACGTTCAGCCAGCTCCGTCGAACTCAAAGGACGCAGTTTAGCCAGCCGTGCCAAAGCATTGATTCGATCCAATTCTGGAATGCGCACAATAAAATCTCCTTTTTTATTCAATCACTTACGAATGTGATGTATTATACAAGGAAAGGGTATTTTTAATAAGTACGTACATTTTTTATACTGTTGTGAACACCATGAAACCAGCCCACACCTCTCAATCACAGCCCGCCATTTTTTGCCCCGTCAACACCACTTTGGACATCATCGGCGGCAAATGGAAAGCCCTGATCATTTACCACCTGATCAACGGCACACAACGCTTCAACAGCCTGCAACGCAGCATGACCGGCATCACTCAACGCATGCTCACATTGCAGCTGCGCGAACTTGAAGCCGATGGCCTGATTCACCGCAAAGCCTATCCAGTCGTCCCGCCAAAGGTCGAATATTCACTGACCGCATTCGGCCGCACCTTATTGCCTGTGATCGATGCCATGCACGCTTGGGGAACGGCATACCGTGAAGAGTGCGAACGCATTCAAAGCACAAAAACAAAGGAATAAAAAAAGTGAGATGCCACACACGCAAACTCACCTTTAACTCCCTTTTACAAGCATCGACCTGAAAGCTTGACCACCGCCCTCAAGTGAACATTGCATGAAAACACAACCAAGCAAAGCACCCTGATCAATTGATTTTTAGTCATTGTCATGTTTTTTGACCTCAAAATGCGTTCAAAGCACACATGTTTTCATGATGATCGCAGCCATACACCGCGCACGATGACCCGACTTAAATTTCGAATAAAAGGGTTGGAGCAATAAATTGTATTGGCAACCCGAAAACAGCATCAAACACAATCCTGCGCCATACACAAAGGTGGCTCTGTTTACTTGAACAATACAATTGATTTTATAAATGACATGATTATGAGTGTTCTTTACTCTTTCCGTCCTTACCGACTAATCGGCTTATACCGAATTCGCTTCGGCTTGGCAGCTTCCTCGCCCAATCGTTTGCGTTTGTCTTCTTCGTACTCTTGGTAATTGCCTTCAAAGAACGTCCATTGCGAGTCACCTTCAGCAGCGAGGATGTGGGTACAAATGCGATCAAGGAACCAGCGGTCATGGCTGACAATAATGGCACTGCCCGCGAACTCAAGCAATGCATCTTCCAATGCGCGCAGGGTTTCAACGTCCAAATCATTCGATGGTTCATCGAGCAGCAGCACATTACCGCCTGCAATCAAGGTATGCGCCAAGTGCAATCGACCGCGTTCGCCACCTGACAGCGCACCGACCCGTTTATTTTGATCGCCGCCTTTAAAGTTGAAACGCCCCAAATAAGCGCGGCTGGACATTTCAAATCGGCCAACGGTTAAAATATCCGCCCCACCTGAAATCACATCAAACACCGATTTAGAGTCGTCCAAACCCTCACGGCTTTGGTCAACCGCGGCCATGTGAACCGTCGCACCAATGTCTATCGTGCCCGAATCAGGTGTGTCTAAGCTTTGAATCATTTTAAACAACGTTGATTTACCCGCGCCATTCGGGCCAATTACACCGACAATCGCACCCGCTGGAATCGAGAAGCTGACATTGTCCATCAACAATTTATCGCCAAACGCTTTGGACACACCGTTAAAATCAATCACTTTGTCGCCCAAACGTTCGCCCAGCGGAATGAAAATCTCTTG
>CALMCL010000039.1 GCA_937862905.1 uncultured Burkholderiaceae bacterium
CAACCAAATCCGCCAACATGGTTGTCAAACCATGACGATTGACCAGATTCACCATATCATTTACATCGACAAAATTCGTTTTCATAATTGTTCTCCTGTACATAAAACGTTTAAATGCTTGGTATGGAGGTATTATCCTAGCAATATGCATTATTTAATAGTTGTAACAGTGTACAATTTTTAAAATATAATAGTCAAATTGCTAGGTTAATTTTACAAAGTGAATAAAATGTTAAATAAAACAGATGAGGCCATGATTTCTCTACTGCGTGTCAATGCGCGCACGCCCGTCTCAACATTGGCAAAGAAACTCGGTGTGTCTAGGGCAACAGTGCAAAATCGATTGGAGCGTCTGGAGCAAACAGGAGTGATTTGTGGCTACACTTTAATTCTAAAGCCAGAAGTGGAGCAACAACAGGTGCGTGCAATGATGTTTGTCACTGTGGAGGGGCAAAAAGAATCTAAAGTCATCAATGAGTTGCGAGGATTCCCAAATGTCACTGCCTTATACGGCACCAATGGGCATTGGGACTTGGTGTTGGATGTTCGAACCGACAGTTTAGCCAGTTTTCATGAACTGCTCGTGCAAGTGCGGCAAATTGAAGGGATTCTCACAACAGAAACGACCATTTTATTGTCCAGTTTCAAGCATTGACGATGTGTCATGTCAGAGCATGAGTTGATCAAGTATGGCTCATGCAATAAAAAAAACGCACCGAAGTGCGTTTTTTTTATGCCTTAAAAACAGGGTAAATTAATACGATGTTTTTGGACGTGCTGCACGTGGTTTACCGTAGCCGCCGTCGTCATTGCGTGGTGAGCCTGCACGGTCACCAAATGAAGAACGACGCTCTGCTGATGGACGGCCTTCGCCACCAAAACTGCGGCGCTCTTCTGAACGAACAGGGCGATCCGTGCGCTCACCACGTGGCGCGCCAAAGTCACGGCGTGGTGCATCACCAAAGCTTGAACGTGGTTTGTCAAAATCACGGCGAGGCGCACGATCAGAGCGAGGTGCAGCGTTGTCACCAAATGCACGACGTGGTTCACCGTATGGTGCGCGACGTTCAATGCGATCTGATTGTGGACGATCACCGCGTGGCGCACCAAATTCACCGCGTGGTTTTGAATCAAACTCACGGCGTGGTGCATCACTGAAGCTGCGTGGTTTTGATTCATACGGGCGATCACTGTAACCACCACGTGAATTGCCACCGCGATCACCTGCATAACCGCCACGAGAGTTGCCACCACCGAAACCACCGCCATGACGAGCACCACCGCGTTGAGGTTTACCACGGCCTTGACGTGCACGGTATTCTTCAGCAGAGATCTGTGGCTCCATGCCTTCAACGACCGATTCTTTGATCGGGCGGCTGATGTAACGTTCAATGGCACGGATTTTATGGGTGTCTTGGCGTTGTGCAAACGTGACGGCTGTACCTTCGCGACCTGCGCGGCCTGTACGACCAATGCGATGCACGTAGTCTTCAGCTTTCATTGGCAAGCCATAGTTGAAAACGTGAGTGATATTGGGTACGTCAATGCCGCGTGCAGCAACGTCTGTTGCGACCAAAACTTTGGTACGGCCATTGCGCAAAGCATCCAGACGGCGGTTGCGCAAAACTTGTGGCATTGCACCGTGTAATGCCGCTGCAGAAATACCTTGAGACACCAAATCATCGGCCAAACGCTCTGTTTCAACTTGAGTTGAGGCGAAAATAACAGCTTGAGCCAAATCTTCTTGTCCCAACCAATGCATCAACAATTGGGTTTGATGGTGGCTGTTGTCAGCCCATTGCAAGTGCTGAGTGATGTTGGTGTGCTTTTCAGAAGCGGTTGCCAATGTGATGCGTTGTGGGTCAGACATCAATGTACTGGCCAAACGCATTTCACGGGCGGCAAAAGTGGCAGAGAACATCAAGGTTTGTTGACGATGTTCACACGCTTCGTGGATGGAAGTGATTTCATCCATAAAACCTAAATCCAGCATGCGATCGGCTTCGTCAAGCACCAATGTATTTAAGCACGCCAAGTTGATCCCACCCTGATTGATCCAATCAAGCAGGCGACCTGGTGTTGCAACGACCAAATGCGCGCCTTTAAGGGCGATGCGTTGTTTGTGGTAAGGGGTACCGCCGACGACTGTGGCAATGCGCAAACCTTTGGCTTGTTTAACCAGATTGATTGCATCGGCAGAAACTTGCTGAGCAAGCTCACGTGTGGGACATAAAATTAAAGTAAACGGAGCATCTGAAGGGTTGTTTTTGCCGCTGCGTAAAAACTCCCAAGTTTTTTGCAATGTAGGCAATAAGAATGCAGCTGTTTTACCGCTACCTGTTTGAGAGGCAACAATCCAATCGCCACCAGAAAGGGCGGATGGCACGACATGTGCTTGAACGGGGGTCGGCGCTGTAAAGCCGAGTACATTGATCGCGTCCAAGAACGGTTGAGCCAAACCCATGTCAGCAAAAGTGCTGGTTGTGTTTGTCGGTACGGCTTTTGTTTCAGGGGTGTTGTCTGTAGATGTAAAAGTATTTGACACAGGAAGTGACCTTATAAATTGTCACGCACGCAAATAGACATCGGGCGTTTACATGTAAATTGTAAACACGCAATGGAGCGGGCATAATGCGAGGGTGGTCGCACTGACGAATCAAAAAATACATCGACCGTCAGAATAAGGAACACTTCTTTTGTAACAAGAAGGTATAAGATGTGGGCTTATGAGGTGCAAAACAATCAGCACAAGCTTGATGAAAACTCAAATAGCAAATAAGCGCAAAGCAAAAACTGGGGGCGATGAAACGAGCGTTGTTGAACAACGTGCAGCATTATGCCATAGATATAGGGATTATTGTGGTGTTTTTTGTGCGTTGCAGTAAGTATTTTTGCTTATTTTTAAGTTTTGTGGTGTTTTATAGACGTTGTAAGCTGAGTTTCAGTTGGAATAGGGATGAAAAAAGCCTGAACCGAAGTTCAGGCTTTTTAAAGAAAATCGCAATGAATTACGCTTCTTTGATGTTTGCAGCTTGTTTGCCTTTAGGGCCATCAACGATGTCAAAGCTAACGCGTTGTTCTTCACGCAATGTTTTGTAACCGTCCATTGTGATTGAAGAAAAGTGCGCGAACAAGTCTTCGCCGCCGCCATCAGGAGTAATGAAGCCAAAACCCTTGCTGTTATTAAACCATTTTACTGTACCGGTAGCCATAATACGTAGCCATCCTTTTAAAAAAAACCAATTAAACATCCTCCGCCAACTTTAGGATATACCTATCTGTGTAGCCTTGAGAACCACTTCTGCGCGTTTTTGTTCACGCATGCCCATGATTGTTGTCCCTTTTACCTTGCTTGTCAAGTTAAAACGTTGAATTTAACAAGGTTTACCCCCATTTGATGGATAATTCTGCGAAAGAGCCCAAAAATAAAGGGCTTTAACTGTTTTTTAACATTTCGTTTGCAGCAAAAAAATCATTTTTGCGTTAATATGAAGTCAACAGGGCGCTATGGTTAAACGTTTTTTTCGCAGAATGGTTGGGTGATTTGAGTGGATATGGGACATAAATAAGTATGAGCAGTAAAAAAAGCGCTGTGCGCGAACAAAAAGACCATGGTCATGGGGATGTGCTTGAATTAGAGCGCACAGTTGTGGTTGAGCCACCACCTTTATATAAAGTGTGGTTGCTTAATGACGATTACACGCCCATGGATTTTGTGGTCACTGTTTTGACCGAATTTTTTTACAAAAGTTTGGAACAGGCAGAGCAGATTATGCTAAAAGTGCATCATGAAGGTAAAGCCGTGTGCGGTGAGTATCCTCGTGATGTGGCTGAAACTAAGGTGGTGCGTGTGGCGCGATATGCGCGTGCACATGGACACCCCTTACAATGCGTGATGGAGGGTGTATGATTGCGCAAGACTTAGAAGTGACTTTACATTTGGCTTTCGTTGAGGCGCGTCAAGCGCGGCATGAATATTTGACACTGGAGCATCTTTTGCTCGCATTGTTGGATAATCCTTTGGCTTTGGATGTGCTTAAAGCATGTGAAGCGAACGTTCTTGAGTTGCGAGAGGAATTGTCTCGCTTCATCATGCAGAATATTCCTGTGGCGGATGGTAGCGAAGAGGTGGATACACAACCAACATTGGGCTTTCAGCGCGTGATGCAGCGTGCAATCATGCATGTGCAATCCAGCGGTAATGAAAAAAAAGAAGTCACTGGTGTTGAGGCTTTGGTGGCCATGTTTGGTGAGAAGGATTCCCATGCGGTTTACTTTTTAAACAAACAAGGCATTGAACGTGTGGACGTCACTCAATATGTGGCTCATGGTGTGCGTAAAGAGCCGAAGCAAGAAGAGCTGAAAGGCTTTGAACATCAAGAAGCCGTCAATGTGACTGCAAATGATGTCGAATCCGCTGAGGC
The DNA here is from genome assembly GCA_937862905.1 of uncultured Burkholderiaceae bacterium. Taxonomy (GTDB): domain Bacteria; phylum Pseudomonadota; class Gammaproteobacteria; order Burkholderiales; family Burkholderiaceae; genus Hydromonas. The sequence goes on from CALMCL010000039.1 coordinate 4,425, forward strand.
AGACACTGCTCTGGGGCGTTACGCGCAGAATTTGAATCGTTTGTCAGAGATGGGTAAGCTTGATCCCTTGGTGGGGCGTGAGGCCGAAGTTCTTAGAACGGTGCAAGTGTTGTCACGTCGTCGCAAAAATAATCCGGTCTTGGTGGGTGAGGCAGGTGTGGGTAAAACCGCCATTGCTGAAGGTTTGGCTTGGAAAATTGTTCAGGGCGAAGTGCCTGATGTCTTAAAAAATGCTCGGGTGTATGCTTTGGACATGGGTGCTTTGATGGCAGGCACAAAGTACCGTGGTGATTTCGAGCAGCGTTTGAAGGATGTTGTCAAAGAGCTGGGTGAGAAAAAAGATGCCATTTTGTTCATTGATGAAATTCACATGCTCATTGGTGCTGGTGCGACAGGCAGCAGTGCGATGGACGCGGGTAATCTGCTTAAACCTGCATTGTCAACGGGTGCGTTGCGTTGCATCGGTGCAACCACATTCGATGAATATCGCCGTGTATTTGAAAAAGATGCAGCGTTGGCGCGTCGTTTTCATAAAATTGATGTGGTTGAGCCGACTGTGGCGCAAACCATTACCATTTTAAAAGGCTTAAAAGCGCAATTTGAAGCGCATCATTACATTAAATATGCACCATCTGCAATCATTGCTGCGGCTGAGTTGTCAGCCAAATACATGAATGATCGTTTTTTGCCAGACAAAGCCATTGATTTAATTGATGAAGCGGGTGCTGCACAGCGCGTGTTGCCTGAAGCGCAGCGCAAAAAAAGCATCACCAAAGTGGACATTGAGGAGTTGATTGCTAAGATTGCCCGCATTCCACCGAAAAACATCAATTCGGATGATCGCACACAGCTCAAGCATCTGGAGCGTGATTTAAAAGCGACGGTGTTTGGTCAAGAGAACGCCATCAGTGCGGTGGCCGCTGCCATTAAAATGGCGCGCGCAGGTTTGGGTAAAGTGGATCGTCCAATTGGTTCTTTTTTGTTCAGTGGCCCGACAGGTGTGGGTAAAACAGAATTGGCAAAGCAATTGGCTTTTGTTCTCGGTATTGAACTGATTCGTTTTGACATGTCTGAATACATGGAGCGCCATGCGGTGAGCCGTTTGATTGGCGCGCCTCCAGGGTATGTGGGGTTTGATCAAGGGGGCTTATTGACCGATGCCGTGACTAAAAAACCACATTCAGTGCTTTTGTTGGATGAAATTGAAAAAGCGCATCCTGATATTTTTAACATCTTGTTGCAGGTCATGGATCACGGTGCTTTGACCGACAACAATGGGCGCCAAGCTGATTTCCGCAATGTCATCATCATTATGACCACCAATGCGGGTGCAAGTGCAACCCAAAAACACAGTTTGGGTTTCACCAAAGCAAGCGTCAGTCAAGACGACACAGAAGAAATCAAGCGTGCATTTAGCCCTGAGTTTCGAAATCGCTTGGATGCCATCGTGCCGTTTAAGGCTTTGGATGAGCAGATCATTATGCAAGTGGTGGATAAATTTTTGATGCAACTTGAGTCACAATTGCATGAGAAAAAAGTTGAAATCCACTTTGCAGACAGTTTGCGTCAGCATTTAGCAAAAGCTGGTTTTGACCCGTTGATGGGTGCACGCCCTATGTCGCGTTTGATTCAGGATACGGTGCGCCGAGCCTTGGCCGATGAGTTGCTGTTTGGTAAATTGGTGCATGGTGGTTCTGTGACGGTGAGCTACAATGTGCAAGATGAGCGGGTTGAGTTGAACATTAAATCATCACGCAAAAAATCAAACAAAGAGCTTGAAGTGGTTGATGTTGATGCTTGATGTGTTTGTTGACATTGTTCTATTGAGGGTGGGCTTGCTGAGTGATCGCAGCACGAGATTTTGGGTGATTGTCGAGAAAGTATTGGAGAGAGGGTGATGGCACCAGATGCTTTTCAATTAATGCAAGAGACGCTCGAATGCCAAAGAAGTGCTTATTTGGCCAACCCCGAACCCAATTATCAGACCAGAATCAATGATTTACGCACATTGGAGCGGTTCATTCGAGAGCAGCAGGAGGCGATGATTGCCGCCATTGATCGAGATTATGGTCACCGTTCTCGGCATGAAACCTTATTGACTGAAATCGTACCAACGCTGGATGGCATTAAACACGCGATCAAGCATTTGAAACAATGGATGCGCCCTCAACGGCGATCCATTGATTTCATGACTTTTACTGGGGCGAAAAACAGGGTGATTCCTCAGCCTTTGGGGGTTGTCGGGGTGATTGTGCCGTGGAATTTTCCAGTGTTTTTAAGTTTTTCGCCCTTGATTTCTATTTTTGCAGCAGGCAATCGCGCCATGGTTAAAATGTCGGAAAATTCTCGTCATTTGACCGAATTGCTGAATGAAAAAATACCATTGTATTTTCCCACAGAGAAGCTTCAGTTTTTTGATGAGTTGGGTGGTGTTGGCGTCGAGTTTTCAAAATTACCTTTTGATCATTTACTGTTTACAGGATCCGGCCAAACAGGTCGAGCGGTCATGGCCGCAGCGGCACAAAATCTGTGCCCTGTGACGCTGGAGCTGGGTGGGAAGTCGCCTGCCGTTATACTCGATGATTTTCCTTTGCATAAAGCAGCGGCACGAATTGTCTATGTGAAATTATTGAATGCGGGTCAAATTTGCACCACGGTGGATTATGCCTACTTGCCTGAGCACAAACTCAATGAGTTTGTGCGCTTGGCGAAAAGCATTGTGGCTCAACGCTATCCAAGCATTCATTCCATCGATTACTCGTCGATCATTGATGATAAATCGTTCATGCGCTTGACTCAAGCCTTAACCGACGCTCAATCAAAAGGTGCGACTTTGATTCAGTTGATCGATGGCGAACCGTGGGATGCACAGACTCGTAAAATTGCCCCTCACATTGTTCTCAATGTACCTGATGACTGTGAGTTGATGCAGCGGGAGATTTTTGGCCCTATTTTACCGATCAAAGGTTTTGATGATCTCAATGCCGTTGTGCATGACATCAATGCTCGACCGAGGCCTTTGGCATTCTATCCTTTTTCAAATGATGTTCGCCAGATCCATGATCTACTGACACGGGTCATGTCTGGTGGTGTCACGGTCAATGATGCCTTATTTCACGTGGCGCAACATGACTTACCTTTTGGCGGGGTGGGGGCGAGTGGCATGGGGCATTACCATGGCCATGATGGATTCATGACTTTTTCTAAAATGCGCCCTGTTTTTTATCAAACCAAACTATCTTCGTTGATGTTCATGATGCCACCCTATGGGAAACGATTCGAACTGATCCTGAAATTTTTAATGCGGTAATAAAAAAAGCCTTGCACATTTGCAAGGCTTTTTTTGATGAAACATTGGCTTATTGGCTTAGGCCATGACCGCAGCCATGGCATCAGCGACACGCTCGACATTTTTGGTGTTCAAGCCAGCCACACACATGCGACCTGATTTGACCATGTAGACTGCAAATTCTTCACGCAAGCGATCCACTTGAGAGGCGCTCAAACCTGTGTAGCTGAACATGCCGCGTTGTTTTAACAAATACGAGAAATCTTTGTTTGCCACTTTTGCAGTCAACACGTCATACAGTTTTTGGCGCATGGCTTTGATGCGTTCACGCATTTCAGTCACTTCGCCTTCCCACATGCTGCGGAGTTCAGGCTGATTCATCACCGCTGCTGTGACCGTTGACACATGGTATGCAGGAGATGAATAGTTTTTACGAACAGTCAATTTAAGTTGACCCAAAACTGTTTCTGCTTCTTCAGCATCTTTACAAACCACCGACAAGCCGCCTGAGCGTTCGCCGTAATACGACAAGTTTTTCGAATATGAGTTTGATACAAAAAAGTTCACACCCGCGGCGGCCATCATGCGAATGGCTGCTGCATCTTCTTCGATGCCATCGCCAAAGCCTTGGTAAGCGATGTCCATAAAAGCGATTAAATCTTTGGCTTTTACCACTTCAATCACTTTTTTCCATTGGTCAATTGACATGTCGACACCTGTTGGGTTGTGGCAGCATGGGTGCAACAACACAACTGATTTTGCAGGCAATGTATTGAAAAAAGCAATCATTTCGTCAAATTTCACACCACCTGTGACGGCGTCGTAGTATGGGTACGTTTTGACATTGAAACCCGCTGCTTCAAAAATGGCGCGGTGGTTGTCCCATGTTGGATCTGACACGTACATGTCGCTTGTTGGAAAGTATTTCTTCAAAAAATCAGCACCAATGCGCAATGCGCCTGATGCGCCGATGGTTTGCACTGTGGCGATGCGTTTGTTCACAACCGCTTCATTGCTTTCACCGAACAAGAGGTTTTGAATCGCTGAACGGAAGCTGGCCAAGCCCTCCATGGGTAAGTAAGGGCGTGCCTCAAGATGGTGAGCCAAGTCCGTTTCGGCTTTAACCACAGATGGCAACAAAGGAATGATGCCATTTTCATCATAATACAAGCCAATGCCCAAGTTGACCTTTTCTGCGCGCGGGTCTTTTTTGAAAGTATCAACCAACGATAAAATCGGGTCGCCAGGGTAAACGTCAACGTGTTCAAACATGATGGGCTTTCTGTAATGTTGCGGGTTAAATGTTGCAAGGCAAAATTTAATTATACTGGGATTTAGGTGATTAGAAAAGACGAAATTTTTTATTCAGTCAACTCCTGCCAATTGAAGCAACTTCACCAATTGCACATTGGATGTTTGAATTTAACGCGTGGTTTTGGGTGTAAGCAAAAAGCAAATGCAAATTTGGAATGAGTAATTTGGAGTGAGTAAACATGAACAAAATGTAAAAATTGTTGTGCTTGGTTTTTTTCATTTATACTCCATTATCTACTTTTATAATGAAAAATCATGATCGTCACTTACCCCAACTCTCCTTACGAACTTCACCAACCTTTTGAGCCTGCTGGTGATCAACCGACAGCGATAGCTTCGCTGGTGGAGGGCGTGGCCGATGGTTTAAGTTACCAAACTTTATTGGGTGTAACCGGATCGGGTAAGACATACACCATGGCGAATGTGATTGCACGGACAGGACGCCCCGCTTTGGTGTTGGCACCGAATAAAACATTGGCTGCACAACTGTACAGTGAGTTTCGAGAGTTCTTTCCAAACAATGCGGTTGAGTATTTTGTATCGTATTACGATTATTACCAGCCCGAGGCTTATGTGCCATCTCGTGATTTATTCATTGAAAAAGATTCTGCTATCAACGAACACATTGAACAAATGCGATTGTCAGCGACCAAAAGCCTGCTTGAACGGCGCGATGTGATCATTGTGGGAACCGTGTCATGTATTTATGGGATTGGCAATCCGAGTGAATACCATCAGATGATCATGGTGTTGCGTCAGGGCGATAAAATGAGTCAAAGGGATGTCATCAAACAATTGGCAACCATGCAATACAATCGCAATGAGCTGGATTTTGCGCGTGGCACTTTTCGCGTGCGTGGGGACACAATCGATATTTTTCCAGCAGAAAATGCAGATTATGCGGTTCGAGTGGAATTGTTTGATGACGAGGTTGAAACTTTGCAACTGTTTGATCCATTGACAGGGAAAATTGTACAAAAATTGCCGCGCTTTACAGTGTATCCCGCATCACATTATGTGACGCCACGTGCAACGGTGTTGCGCGCAGTTGAGGCGATTAAAGACGAGTTGCGCGAGCGGTTGTCTTTTTTTCAAACAGAAGGTCGTTTGGTCGAAGCACAGCGATTGGAAGAACGCACACGCTTTGATCTGGAAATGCTGTCGCAAATTGGTTTTTGCAAAGGCATTGAAAATTACTCCAGGCACATTTCAGGTTCACCCGTTGGTGCGCCGCCATCAACGTTGATTGATTATTTACCCAAAGATGCGTTGATGTTTTTGGACGAGTCGCATGTACTGTCTGGGCAATTAGGAGCCATGTATAAAGGTGATCGTTCACGCAAAGAGAATTTAGTGGATTATGGTTTTCGCTTGCCGTGTGCATTGGATAACCGTCCATTGAAGTTTGAAGAGTTTGAAAGCAAAATGCGCCAAACCGTATTCGTGTCAGCAACGCCAGGCGACTACGAGCGGGAAAAATCGGATGCAATCGCCGAGCAAGTGGTGCGCCCGACGGGTTTGGTTGACCCCATCATCGAAGTCAGACCTGCGGTCACACAAGTGGATGATGTCTTGAACGAAATTCGATTGCGGGCAGCAAAGAATGAGCGTGTTTTGATCACCACGTTGACCAAACGCATGTCTGAGGATTTGACCGATTTTCTTGATGAAAACGGCGTGCGCGTGCGTTACCTGCATTCTGATATTGACACGGTAGAGCGCGTCGAAATTCTGCGAGATTTGCGTTTGGGTGAATTTGATGTGTTGGTGGGGATTAATTTACTGCGCGAAGGTTTGGATATCCCTGAGGTTTCATTGGTGGCGATTCTGGATGCAGACAAAGAAGGGTTTTTACGATCTGAACGTTCGTTGATACAAACCATTGGCCGTGCAGCGCGAAACTTGAATGGCCGTGCTTTTCTTTACGCGGATCGAATCACACATTCAATGGAACGCGCGATTGGAGAAACTGAACGTCGGCGCAATAAACAACTGAGTTTCAATCTGGAAAATGGGATTACACCTAAAGGTGTTGAAAAGAAAATCAAAGACATCATTGATGGTGTGTATAACGATGGTAAGAAAAAAATTGATAAAGTTCGTCAACCAAAAGACAACGAGCCGCATTACAGCTCAATGTCTGAAGCTCAACTGGCAAAAGAAGTGATCAAGCTTGAAAAACAAATGCTTGATTTTGCTAAGAATTTAGAGTTTGAGCAGGCTGCTAACACTCGTGATAAATTACACGACATTAAATCTCGTTTATTTGGGGTTAATTTGTAAATATTGAGCAACTTGATAAATCTTGATCATTGGGCGTATTTATTGAGAGTGTTTTTTGTTGTGATTTATTGTTTCGTTAATTAAAGTACGAATAGCAATTTTCGTAGATTGAAAAAGGCCAAGTGA
>CALMCL010000040.1 GCA_937862905.1 uncultured Burkholderiaceae bacterium
AGCGCTTAGCTCGAATCTTTTTGAAAATTGCCTTTCGTAGTTTAATTCACCTACAATTCTCTCAATTTCAAAAGATAAATGAGCAACCCATGAACTGGCTTCCAAAATTAGTGACCGAATTGAGCAAACTACCAACCCACCGTTTCTACATGCTACTGCTTTCTTCGGTCGCAATTACAGGTATTTACGCATTACGTTTTTTCAATGAACATTAAAGGAGGCAAGATGCACGCTTTACCCAAAAACACCATCAGCTTCACCCTGCGTGGGCGATATGCGCTGTTCACCGATCCGATTACCAAAATCGGCGGTGAAAAATGTTCGTATCACGTGCCCACTTATGAGGCGATTAAAGGGGTTTTGAAATCCATTTACTGGAAGCCGACTTTGATATGGCATGTCGACAAGATTCGTGTGATAAAACCGATACGCACACAGACCAAAGGTGTGAAGCCGCTGCTGTGGAGTGGTGGCAACAGTTTGGCGATTTATACGTTTCTTCATGAGGTTGAGTATCAGGTGCAAGCGCATTTTGAGTGGAACACACACCGACCCGAGTTGACCGCCGATCGCATTGAGGGTAAACACTTCAATATCATCACGCGCAGCCTCAATAAAGGTGGGCGGCAGGATATTTTCTTGGGCACACGCGATTGTCAGGCTTATGTTGAACCATGCGATTTTGGTTCGGGGCAAGGCTTTTATGATGACATTGACGAGATGGGATTTGGCCTGATGTTTCATGGCTTTGACTATCCCGATGAATCGGGTGTGGATGAATTGCATGCGCGTTTTTGGTATCCCACCATGCGCCACGGTGTTATTGAATGCTTACGCCCTGAAGCCTGCGATATCACGCGTTTTGTCCGTCCGATGACAGGCAAGGTGTTTGGCGTGGATGACAATCTACAGTCCGTGGGCAGCGAAGAGGCATTTCTACTCGCACAGGAGGCCTCATCATGAGTTGGATGCAACGCTTGTATGACACGTATGAACAAGCCCTGCGCTTGACAGATTTACCGCGTGACGCGCAGATTATGCCCGTCAGCCACACCTTGCAAAATGCACACATCAATGTGGTGATTGATGGCGAGGGTCATTTTTTGCGGGCACGGGTTTTGAAAAAGACACAGGTGGTGCTGCCTGCCACTGAAAGCTCGGCGGGACGCAGCAGTGGCGAAGCCCCTCATCCATTGGCGGACAAATTACAATATGTCGCCAAAGATTACGCCGCATATGGTGGTCAAAAAAATGCCTATTTTGCCAGCTACCAAAAACAACTGAACGACTGGTGTGCCTCGGCATTTGCCCATCCACAAGCACAGGCGGTTTTGAGCTATGTTAACCAAGGCACGCTCATTAAAGATTTGGTTGCCCATCAAATTGCGCATGTGGATGAACAGCAAAAGCTTCTAACACGCTGGACGCAGGAGGGCGATGCCCCCGAGATTTTTTCTACGTTGCCTAAAACAGCAGGTGTGATTGAGCAAGGCGATGCGTTGGTTTGCTGGACGGTCGAGGTTGCCGGCGAGCTGGACATCGACACATGGAAGAACCGAAGCCTACAACAAAGTTGGGTTGACTTTGAGGCCAGTCAGTCCACTCAGCAAGGCCTGTGTTATGTCAGTGGCAAAACAATGCCGATGGCCACCAATCATCCCGCCAAACTGCGCCATACGGGTGACAAAGCCAAATTGATTTCATCCAATGACAACACGGGCTTTACTTTCCGTGGGCGATTTATCGAAGGTGAACAAGCGGCAGGCATTGGGTTTGAAGTGACCCAAAAAGCCCACAATGCTTTGCGCTGGTTGATTGCCAGACAGGGTTTTAAAAACAGTGACCAAGTGGTTGTGGCCTGGGCACAATCACATCAATCCATTCCCGCCCCCATCAATCCAACACTTGTTTATGGTGATGAAGATGATGATGACTTAAACGCACCCACCCCTGAATCTGTCTTGACCTCAGAAGCACGCGACCTCGATTATGGTGAAGGCATCGGTCAATTATATGCCCATAAACTTAAGCTCAAGATGAAAGGCTACCAACAAAAGCTGCAACCCAATGAACAAATCACCGTCATGGCCGTGGATTCGGCCACACCGGGGCGCATGGGTGTGGTTTATTACTGCGAAAAAATGCAAGAGGATTATTTTGTTGCATTGGAAAACTGGTACACACAGTTTGCTTGGTATCAGCGACACACCGAAGAAATGCCTGTGGAGGGTAAAAAAGCAAAAACCAAAGTCGTTTGGCCGATTGCAGCACCCACGCCACTGACCATTGCGCAAGCGGCCTACGGTCAAATCTTGAGCGACACGCTCAAGAAGCAAACCGTTGCACGTTTATTGCCCTGCATCGTCGAAGGGCAAAACATTCCCTTCGACTTGGTACAACATTGTTTTCGCAAAGCCTGCAACCCCAATGCCTGTGAGCCTTGGGAGTGGGAGCGTAATTTGGGCGTGGCATGCGCATTGTTCCGCGGCTATTATTTAAGAATGACTGATGACATACAAAGGAGAAATTACACCATGGCACTTGACCCTACTTTAACTTCACGCGATTATTTGTATGGCCGATTGCTGGCTGTTGCGGAAAAACTTGAATCAATTGCACTGTCCATCGCGGGTGAAAAACGCCGTACCACCGCGGAACGCTATATGCAACAATTTGCCGAACGCCCATTTAGCACATGGCGGAACATTGGATTGGCGTTAGACCCATACAAAAGTCGACTCAATAGCCATCGCAAAGGTTTTTTGGTTAAGCGTGAGCAAGAGTTAGAAGACATTTATGGTTTATTTGATCCTGCTGAATATTGCCTAGACAGTCCACTGTCGGGTGAGTTTTTACTGGGTTACCATTGCCAAAAAATGACCTATCGCAAAAATAAACAAGATACCAAAGATGGGGGCGATGACGACACGGCCGATGATGAATAAACAGCAGGATTACTTTGAATCACATTGATCAACCACAGATTGACAACCTCATAACAGGAGAACCCCATGACATTATCTAAAAAAATCGACTTTGCCTTAATCATTAAAGTTAAAAACGCCAATCCCAACGGCGATCCATTGAACGGCAATCGCCCCCGTGCTGATTTTGGTGGTGTGGGTGAAATCACCGATGTTTGCCTCAAGCGCAAAATGCGCGACCGTTTGCAAGAGGCTGGTGAAGCCATTTTCGTGCAAAGCGATGAGAAAAAAACCGATGGCATGCCCAGTTTGTCAACACGCGCCTACGATGACAAGGCGGGCGTCGGTAAAGACACCTTCAACACCAAAAAAACCACCAAAGACGCCGCCAGCATTAAAGTGTGTCAAAAATGGTTTGACGTTCGTGCATTTGGTCAAGTCTTTGCTTTTGGTAAAAGTGAGGACGCGGCGGGTGTATCCATCGCCATTCGCGGGCCGTTGACCATTCAGTCTGCTTTCAGCATCGCCCCAATCAACATCACCAGCACACAAATCACCAAAAGTGTCAGTGGTGAAGGCGATGGCAGTAAAAGAGGCTCGGATACCATGGGCATGAAACACCGTGTAGACGAAGGCATTTACGTGGCCTACGGGGCCATGACCCCACAACTCGCCGAGCGCACACAGTTCAGCGATGATGATGCCGAAAAAATCAAAGCCATTTTGCCTAAACTCTTTGAAGGTGATGCCTCATCTGCACGCCCAGAAGGCAGCATGCAAGTGCTGCAAGTGGTTTGGTGGCCGCACAACAGCAAAGCAGGGCAGTACTCATCTGCTAAGGTCCACGGCAGTTTGCGTGTTCATGCCGATGGTCAATGTGATGTGCAGCCCTTGGCTGGACTGAATGTTGAAATGATCGAAGGGTTTTAATACGTTTGACTGCAACGACACAAGTCTAAAACCTTGTGTCGTTATTGAGGTGCATGATGGAAACCACACAATTGTTAATGATCTCTGCTTTGCAGCACGTTGCTTACTGCCCTCGCCAGTTTGCTTTGATCCATGTGGAGCAGGTATGGGCGGAGAATTTCTTTACGGCACACGGGCAGTTGCTTCACCAGCGCGTTGACTCTGGAGAGGCTGAGCAGCGAGGTCGTGTGCGTTATGAGCGTTCTGTGAGTGTATTGTCCGAGCGTTTGGGTGTGATGGGGAAATTGGATTTACTTGAAATAAGAGATCAATCAGATGAGGGCAATCTTCGCTATTTTCCCGTGGAATACAAACGTGGCAAGCATAAAACGCAAGATTGGGATCGCATTCAACTGTGTGCTCAGGCATTGTGTCTAGAAGACATGCGCGGCGTTTCTGTGACAGAAGGTGCGCTGTGGTATCAGCAGGAGCGTAAACGTGAGCAGGTTGTTTTTGATGAGCCCCTGCGTCAACTTACCTTGAGTGCCATTGAACAAGCACGCGCAATTTTAGATACCCGAAAAACACCAGCACCAACGTCTGATAAATCTCGCTGCAAAGCCTGTTCATTGGTGGAATTGTGTTTGCCTGACACGGTGCGTGTTGATAAATCAAAGGCATATGTGCAGCATTTATTTGAAGCACCATGTGAGGTTTCTGATGAGGACATTGAATGAGAAAATTACTCAACACCCTTTATATCACCACGCAGGGGAGTTATTTACACAAAGAACGAGAAACCATTGTTATCAAAAATGGGGATGATAAAATCGGCCAATTGCCAGCCATTAATGTCGAGCACATCATGTGTTTTGGACAAATATCGGTGTCACCCTTTTTGATGGGATTTTGTGGTGAGTCGGGAATTGGATTGTCGTTTTATACTGAATATGGTAAATTTTTAGCCAGAGTACAGGGCCCGCAAACAGGCAATGTCTTGTTGCGCCGCAGTCAGTATCGAATAGCGGACGATGAAACGAAAGCCAATGACATTGCGAAAATATTCGTCGCAGCAAAAATTGCCAATGCCCGCACCGTATTGATGCGGGAAATGCGCAATCATGGCGAAAATCCAGCCATTAAATCCGCTGTTTTACGACTGAATGACAGCCTATCCAACTGTGCAAAGTCGGAGCGTGTGGCACAAACGATGGGAATCGAAGGTGAAGCCGCAGCCAATTACTTTGGTGTCTTCAATGAATTACTGCGTGGAAGCGGATTTGAGTTTAATGGGCGTGTGCGTCGCCCACCCACCGACCCAGTCAATGCTTTATTGTCATTTATTTACGCTTTACTCACCAGCGAATGCGCATCTGCATTACAGGGGGTGGGTTTAGACCCCTATGTCGGATTTTTACACCAAGACCGTCCTGGTCGACTCAGCTTGGCATTGGATTTATTAGAAGAGTTTCGCGCACCGATTGCTGATCGTTTGGTGCTGACACTCATCAATCGAAAACAACTTCAACTCAAAGATTTTGTACAAGAGGGGAGTGGGGCAACTCGGCTGACCGATGATGCAAGAAAAACCGTTCTGATGGCCTACCAAGAACGCAAACAGGACGAAATCACCCATCCGTTTTTAAATGAAAAAATGGCCATAGGACTTCTGCCGCATTATCAAGCATTACTGCTTGCACGACATTTGCGAGGCGATACGGCATACTACCCACCTTACCTACTGAAATAACAATGCTCGTACTCATCACCTATGACGTTAGTGTCACCTCCTCAACAGGGCGAAAACGCCTCAGACATATTGCAAAAATCTGTTTGGATTATGGTGTCCGAGTGCAAAATTCTGTTTTTGAATGCGAGGTTGCACCTGATCAATGGGTGCGACTCAAATCAGAATTGCTGAGTATTTATAATCCTGAAGAAGACAGCTTACGGTTTTATATGCTCGGAAAAAAGGGGCGTAACAAAGTTGAGCACTGTGGTGCAAAAGCAAGTGTCGATCCTGTCAGAGATGCATTGATATTTTAAGCGCTAACGTATCGTTCACATACAATCTCAGTGAGTTAGCGATTCTTTAACAATTTGAAAACAAACGAAATTTTTGGCTCAATTTTAGCTTTATGTTAAAATTGCGCCTTGCATTTATTGGTTAGCGGAAAGAAGTGTGTAAATGACACTTTAAAACTGAGCCACTTACCGCGCAGTATGTTTAAAAAACG
>CALMCL010000041.1 GCA_937862905.1 uncultured Burkholderiaceae bacterium
TGGTTTGCATGAAATGCCGATTCGACAGCAAATGCCAAAAATCATGGGCGATTTGTTTAATGGGTAATTTTTCTTTTGAAGGTTTCACTGTTTCGGGCATATAGCGAAACAAGCCCAGCCAAGACACGCACGACACCGCAGCAATCATCACAAAAGCCCAACGCCACGGCAAATAATCAACAAACACCGCCCCAGCCACAGGCCCCACCAATGGCGCAATCATCGCCACATTGGCCATCAACGCACTGATTTGTACCGCTGTTTTTTCTTCAAACGCCTCTTGAATCACCGCATGCCCAACTGCACCAATGAATGACAAAGCCACCCCTTGCAACACACGCAAAGCCAAAAATCGATGAATGTCGCTCGCCCACAGCGTCGCCAAACAGCTCACAATAAAAAAGGCCACCCCCGACAAAAGCACCTTGCGCCGTCCCACACGATCCGACAATGGGCCAAAAAGCCATTGCAACACCACACCGCCAAATAAAAATGCACTCATCGCCGATGCATTCCACGTCGTATCCACACCATACTCCCGCGTGATGACAATCATCGCGGGTTGAATCAAATCATTGGTGATGTACACACAAAACTCAAATATCACCAAAGCCAAAGGAAACAACAAGGTTTTGCGGGTTAAACTGCTAATCGGTGGCTGCATAAACAATCAATATAATCAAAAAAATCAAAATAAGGGAAAATCACAGTAAAGAACATGTCACTGCGAAGGCGTATCGTCGTACATCAAACACACCCTGCCCATCAAACACCATGATACACGATGGGCAAGCCATTGATGATGGTGTCACAGTGTAAATCGTCCCTACATTAACCATCTGAGCCGCCACTACTGAACCATTTTCTGCGCAACCATTTTGATTCACCAGCCGCGAACTACACTCACCTTTAACCGCCTCAGCAGCAAAGCCCAATCCCGTTTACAATAACGCCGCTGAGCCCAACGGTTCAGCACCATTCTCAGGGCGGGGTGAGATTCCCCACCGGCGGTAACTGTTCACACAGAAGCCCGCGAGCGCTCATGTCCCCATGAGGTCAGCAGATCTGGTTCAATGCCAGAGCCGACGGTTAAAGTCCGGATAAAAGAGATTGAGCACAAACACCATTGACTTGGTGGCTTTTTCGCGCGCCCTGATTCTTGTTAATCGCCCTCAAAGGATGACCATGAATCAGCTGTCCACACCCACTGCAATCACGATTGCACAGCCCCACCCCACCCCTCGCCTGCGCATCGCCATGATCAAAGCATCATGGCACGCCGACATTGTTCAACAAGCGCAAATTGGTTTTGAAAATGAACTGGCCGCCCAAGGCATCACGCCCGATCTGTTGACCATCGTCCATGTCCCAGGCGCGTTTGAAATCCCCTTGCATGCCAAAAAAATCGCACTCAGCGGACAATATGATGCCATTGTGGCTTGTGGCTTGGTGGTCGATGGTGGCTTGTACCGCCATGATTTCGTGGCTCATGCCGTGATTGATGGTTTGATGCGAGTCCAGCTGGACACCGATGTGCCTGTATTTTCAGTGGTGCTGACCCCACATCACTTTCATCAACACAGTGAACACACCGATTTTTACCATGCTCATTTTGTTGAAAAAGGTGCTGAAGCAGCCCGTGCATGCGTGCAAACCGTATACAGTTTACACGCCTTATAACCCATTTTTAATGCAATAACAAAAAAGCCCCAGCACATTTCGTTGGGGCTTTTTCAATGTGCATCGGACCTTTGCATGCTGAAAAAATCACCTGATTGTGCCCATTTAAACTAAAAAAGCATGACAACACCCGATAAAGTGGTATTAACCATAACCATTTGATTTTTAATCACAATATAAAATTAGTCGCCAACATTAATTTTAAATTAAAAAATAATTCTTTAAAAACAAGGTATTACAAAAAATAAAAAACATGCCCTTAAAAAATTGGTATTGCCTAAATGTGAATGAATGCGCACAATACATTCCAAGAGCCAGCCCAAAAGCAGTCCAACCAAGAACCATCCAACGGTTGTTCACTCCACTCACTTTTTTCATCTTGCCAACTTGCCAACAATGAAAGCCCCTCATGAAACGCAACTATGACACGCTACGAATCAACCATGATTCAAAGACACCCCTTGCCGTGCAATTGGCCGTTAATTTGGGTCTG
>CALMCL010000042.1 GCA_937862905.1 uncultured Burkholderiaceae bacterium
GTGGTCGTGATTGTGCCCTGCGTGGTCTTTTGTCGTACAAGCAGTGGGGGCTTTGGGTTTCTCGTCGTGGTCGCAGCAAGAGGCTGACATGATTTTCTCCATTGGAATGAACTTCTCCATTAAAAACCCTGATGTCGCTTCAAGGTCAAGCGATTTCGCTTAAAATGATGCATTCACTGGAGAATGTCATGAAAATCAGCCAACTTGCCGCCGCCGCAGGCGTTGCCGTCGAAACCATCCGTTACTATGAGCAGCAAAACCTATTGCCACCTCCAGCGCGGTTGGATAATGGTTATCGCACCTACACCGATAAACACGTTGAACAACTGGCATTCATCAAGCATTGTCGATCGCTGGACATGTCGATTGCTGACACCGCACAATTGCTCACTTACACACTTGAACCACAAAACGATTGCACGCAAATCAACCTGCTGGTTGAGCAACAACTGCTCAAAATTCGTGCCCGATTGGTCAGTTTGACCGCCTTGGAAAAACAACTCGACCGCTTGCAACACCAATGTTCGCAACCCAATTCGAGTGAACATTGCGGTATTTTGCACGAACTGGTCGCGGCGGCGCATGGTGAGGCGTGCGCATGTCATGGACACAATTAGCGATGTAAGCATGCTTTCAAAATCAATTGAAGCCTTCGGGCGCAGAACCGCAAAAGTAAGCCTGCTGCAGGCCACCGCCCTAATGAAAGTGTGTTCATCGACTTTTGTGGTCGAGTATGCCAATTTACGACAACACGATCAGTGAAATATGGAAGGTGAGGGTACATGTGTGAGGGTACATGTGTTTGTCGGTGTGCTTGGTGCGTCGGGAGCACACAAGCAACCTTGGAGGATGTGATTTATCGAGCCGCAAGGAAACTCGACAGACTGCTGCCATCACTTGACAACATGCAGTGAGCAAGTGGCGTGCGAGCAGTGCGCCACTTGTTGTGTGATTCATGTGCCATTGCAATGCGATTGGGTGTGTCAGCTACGTGCGGTTGTGCACATCAGCGGGCTGCAATCGGTAAGCCATGCCTCTTCGACACGTGATGTCACTTTGCTCGGTTAAACAAAAATTGACTTAACAAAGCCACGGGGCGACCTGTGGCACCTTTGGCTGCGCCGCTTTTCCATGCTGTGCCCGCAATGTCCAAGTGTGCCCAAGGGTAGCTTTTTGTGAAGCGTGATAAGAAACATGCTGCTGTCACGCTGCCTGCGGGCATGCCGCCAATATTGGCCAAGTCTGCAAAGTTTGATTTGAGCTGTTCTTGGTAGGCATCATCCAATGGCATGCGCCATGCCGTGTCACGCTGGGTTTTCCCTGCTGTTTGTAATTCGGTGGCCAAATCATCGTTGTTGGCAAACAAACCACTGTTGTGATGACCCAGGGCAACGATGCATGCACCTGTTAGCGTGGCCATGTTGACGACAGCTGCGGGTTTGTAACGTTCGGCATAAGTCAAAGCGTCGCACAGCACCAAACGGCCTTCGGCATCGGTGTTGAGCACTTCAATGGTCAATCCTGCCATGCTGGTGATCACGTCACCAGGTTTGGTTGCACCACCAGAAGGCATGTTTTCGCAGGTCGCAATCAAGCCAACAACGTTGATTTTTGGTTTGGTTTCGCCGAGGGTTTTGAATGTGCCGAGCAGGGAGGCCGCACCGCACATGTCGTATTTCATTTCATCCATGCCCAAGCCTGGTTTGAGTGAAATGCCGCCCGTATCGAAAGTGATGCCTTTGCCAACCAATACAACGGGTGCATCTTTGGCATGGCCACCGTTGTATTCCATGATGATGAAACGCGGAGGTTGCTCTGAGCCTGCGGTGACTGATAAAAAAGAGTTCATTTTCAGTGCGGCAATTTGTTTTCGCTCAAGCACTTGAACTTTGAAATCATAGGCTTTACCCAACTCTTGGGCAACCTTGCCGAGGTAAGTCGGTGTGGCAAAATTGGCGGGTAAATTGCCCAAATGTTTGGTCAGTGCAATGCCTTCTGCGATGCCGCAAGCTTGTGCAAAAATGTTTTTCTGAGCGGCATTGGGTGCTTTAGGCAACAGCAACGTCAGGGTGCGAGCACGGTCTGCGGCCCATTTTTTACTGTTTTGTTTGTGTTTTGAGTCGTATGGGGCTTCAAAGTTGTAGTTGGTGTCTGCGGCGCCGATGACGATGTGGTTGATGAGCTCATCTTGGCTGCTGATGGCGTCATCAATCAACAGGGCGGCGGCATCAATGTTGTATTGCTTGCAGTAAGTGGCAATGTGTTGGCCGAGAGAGCGGGCTGTCAGTGCCGCATCTTTGATTTGGCCAACGCCCAGTACAATGACCTGTTGGTGCAATTCATCATCAAATACACTGATGAGTTGACCCATTGCGCCTTTGAATCGTTCACTGTTGATGGCCAAATTGATTTGCGCTTGGGCTGTGTTTGAGAGTTGGCTCAGGCTTAAACCCGAAATGAATGCGTTTTCAGTGCTGGTTTGACTGGCTGCAATAAATAAGGTGGCAAGTTGTTTTTTTGTGCCTTTGGGCAACGCGGCAGATTTGAGCTGAAATATCATGGGGGTTTCCTGTAAAATGGCGATGTGAATGGGCGAGCCTCATAGGCTGTACCTGATTATTATAAGCGAACGCTGGGTGCAGTGACTGATTTGCTTTATAAAAAATAAAATGAAAATAATACATTGAGATTGGATTGCCCATGATTTTCCAACGTTCGATTTTGCGAGAAAAAATTGCAGTTTCTGCGGTGATTTTGTTCACGCTGTTGACCATTATGCTGGTGCTTTTTCTTGTCCGAGGTTTGCGTGAAGCGGCGGGCGGTGCGATTGCAGTGGATGGTGTGTTGCAGTTGATGTTAATCACCACTTTACGTTATTTCCCATTGGTCGTGGTGGTGACAGTCATCATCGGCATGATCATGACCATTGCCCGCTTGTATCAAGATTCGGAAATGGCCGTTTGGCAAGCTTCAGGCTTGAGTAATTTAAGTTTATTGCGTCCTGTCATGATGTTGGTTGTTCCCATGTTTTTGTTTTTATTGTTCATGAATGCCGTGTTGACCCCGTGGGGCAACCAACAGTTGGCGCAAACGCGCAACCAATCGGGCATTGATGAGCTGAATTTGATTCAACCGGGGGCTTTTCGTACGGCGCAGAATGGTCAGCGGGTGTTTTTTGTGGATGAGGTGGTGAAGTCAAGCTCACCTGAGTTCAAAAATGTTTTTGTCTTGCAGAAAATGAAAACAGAAACTTTGCTGGTGACGGCTCAACGTGCCAAATTAGACAATACCTTTGATGACCGTACTTTTTTAGTGCTTGAAAATGGCTTGCAGTATCAGGACAAATTTTCAGAAGATTACTTTCAAAGCATGCGTTATGGCCGATATGGTTTTTCTATTGATGAATTCACTGGCATCAAAAGCCGTGATTTGTCTGAAAAACCGGTTGCTTTGATGAGCACACATGAACTGCTGGACAACACCAAAGCACCCGCAAAAGCTGAACTGTACCGTCGATTCAGTGATTCATTCATGATTGTGCCCATGGCTTTGCTGGCTTTGGTTTTGGGCTATGTGCGCCCACGCGGTAACACCCGAGCGATGGGGGTGATGATGGGGCTGGTGGTCTTTATGATTTACCTGAATTTTATTAAACTGGGCGAAAGCCGAGTGTCATCGGGTCGTTGGTCTTTGGCACAGGCGATGGGTTTGGTGCATGGTTCAATGATGGTGCTTTCGTTATTGGCTTTATGGTATCGACAAAATGCATGGCGCTTCTCTTTTTCACAATTGTTAGGCCGCCGTTGAGCACAGGATAAAAAAAGGGGAAATGCATGTTTCATGTGGTCAATAAAGTATTTTTTAAAGAATTGTTGTTGTCTATTTTTGGTGTGTTGTTGGCGTTTATGCTGTTGTTTTTCACTATTGATGCGTTGAATGAAGTTAAGTTTTTGGGGCAGGGCGATTTTCATCTGCTGACGTATTTGAAAGTGCTGTGCTTGTATCAACCCGAGTACATTTATCAGTTGTTACCGATTTGTGCATTGATTGGTTCGGTTTTGGCCTTGTCCAGTATGGCTGCTCGCTCAGAGTTGGTGGTGTGGCGCGTGTCGGGTGTGAGCTTGTGGCGCTTGGTGCGAATTGTCGCTGCGGTTGGTTTGGTGTTGTCTGCGCTGCTTTGGTTGATCGGTGATGGTGGCATTGCCCGTGCCAGTCGAACGGCGACAGAAATGAAAAAAGTGGCCTTGCATAAAACGGGTTATTTTAAAGACGATGGTGGCTATTGGAGCAAGCAAAAACTGGCCGATGGTGGCTTTCGCATGATCAATGTGGCTTCTTTGACTGCGGACAACACATTGATTGATGTCCGATTGTATGATTTGTCATCGCAGTTCACGTTGAAACGAATGATTGAGGCCAAAACAGCCAAACCTTTGCCAAAATCGGGATCGTGGCAGTTGGCGGATGTGCGTTTAATTGATGTGCACACCGATGCACAGGGGTTATTGATTGACCGAACCTTATCCAATCCAAAGACTTTGGACGTTGATTTGGCTGAAAATAACATTGATGTGATTCGCAATTATGGTCAAGAAACCATTAACATGACGATGGGGCAATTGCAGGAGCGCATCCAGACCTTGAGTGCCACAGGGCAAAATGTCCGCCCTTTTGAGGTGGCGTATTGGCAAAAAATGTTTTATCCCTTGGGTGTTGTGGTGATGGTCTTGTTGGCTTTGCCGTTTGCTTTTATGCAAACCCGTAAAGGCGGGGTTGGTGTGCGTGTGGTGACAGGGATCATGCTCGGTTTGTCCTTTTTTATCTTAACCGCGGCCACACAATACATTGGCCCTTTGGTGACGTGGTCTCCGATTGGTTTGGCTGTTGCACCGAGTTTGATTTTTTTGTCCATTGCCATTTTTTGGATTTATCGGGTCACGCGTGTATAGCATCGCCTTTCGGCGGCATCCGTTTTTAGTCATCAAAGAGTTAAATCAGGTCAAAAAGGTCGGGTATGAATTTTCAGCAACTGCGTTGCGTGCATGAAATTGTTCAGCAGGGTTTTAATCTCACCCATGCTGCACAAGCGCTATTTACCTCTCAACCTGGGGTTTCAAAAATGGTGCTCGACTTCGAAAGTGAGTTGGGTTTCGATCTGTTTTTGCGTCACGGTAAACGCATCAAAGGTTTGACCAAAGAGGGTGAGCAGGTCTATCCATTCGTTGTTAAAGTGTTGCAAAGCATGGCTGATTTGAAAGAGAATGCCGCTGAATGTAAAAATCCTCGCATGGGGCGATTGACCATTGCGACCACGCACACGCAGGCGAGGTATGTTTTGCCGCCTGTCATCATGGCTTTTCGAGAGCAGTATCCAGATGTTCGTTTGTCTTTGTTGCAAGGCGCACCGTCTCAGATTGCGCAAATGGTGTTGTCAGGGCAGGCAGATATTGCCGTGGCAACCGAGTCCATTGCGGACACACACGGATTGCGGGCGACGCCATGTTATACATGGCAACATAAAATCCTCTTGCCAAAAGACCATCCGTTGACGAAGCTAAAACGTTTGAGTATTACCGATTTGGCAGCCTTCCCGCTTGTGACGTATGACCCCGCATTTGCAGGGCGGACAAAAATTGACCGTGCATTTTTGAATGCCCAAGTGACACCAGACATTGTGCTCGAGGCGATAGATGCAGACGTGATTCGTACTTATGTTGAAGTGGGTATGGGGGTTGGGATTTTGGCAGGCATGGCATTGGATGCGATGAAAGACAACTTGACCCAGACCAACCTCATGGCACTTGATGCAGGCAGCTTGTTTGGCCTGAACACCACATTTGCTGCAGTTCGTGAGGATCGTTTTTTACGTGAGTATGAGCATGTGTTTATTGATTTGCTAACAAAAAAAACGCCCAAAAATTCATTCTAATGTGCATTTCGCACCCTTTTACTTTAAATATGACTTCAAAATTAAACACACCATTGTGGACAACATTCAGTGCCTTTCCCTCCACCGAGACTTGGCCGCGCTTTAACGGTCAGCCTGTGCCTCTGGGAGGGATGACGGTCGAGCATTTTTTAAAACATTATTGGCACAAAAAACCTTTGCTGATTCGCAATGCAATCCCTGAATTTAAAGCCTTTTTTTCACCAGATGATGCTTTGAATGCATTGCATGATGAGGCTTTTGAGTCCCGTTTGATCACGCAAGATGAGGCCAAAGGTTGGCAGTTGAAAAGTGGCCCATTGAAATTGCGCCAAATTCCATCTCGTAAAAAAACAAATTGGACTGCCTTGATCCAAGGGGTTGATTTAAATGATGCATCGGGTCACGCATTGATTAATCTGTTTCGTTTTATTCCAGATGCGCGTTTGGATGATTTGATGGTCAGCTTCGCCACCGACGGCGGTGGCGTTGGGCCGCACTACGACTCATACGATGTGTTTTTGCTGCAAGCGCATGGCAAACGCCATTGGCACATCGGTGCCGATCAAGATTCAACCTTGATTCCAAACATGCCTTTAAAAATTTTACAAAATTTCAAACCAACTGAGGATTTTGTATTGGAGCCAGGCGATATGCTTTATTTGCCACCACAGTATGCGCATGACGGCATTGCTGAAGGTGATTGCATGACTTACTCAATTGGTTTTCGCGCGCCCACTTATCGAGAACTGGGTGTCGCGCTGTTGAATTTTGTTGAAGACAACATCGAGCTGGAAGGGCGCTACGCCGATCCTAAGCTCAAACCACAAAATACCCCGGCTGAATTGCCGCCATCCATGGTGAATGATGTGTATGGTAAATTACAGGAATTGAAGTGGGACAAAGGTTGGGTGGCTGAATGTTTGGGGTGTTACTTGAGTGAACCAAAAAACAATGTGTGGTTTGAAACACCCGCACCGATTGCTCTTGCAGTATTTAAACGACATGTGAAAAAAAGTGGTGTTGTCTTGGCTCGTGGAAGCAAAATGTTATACAGCACACCGTGGGTTTTTATCAATGGCGAGCATTTGGTCGCAGATGGGTTGGATGCAACTGCATTGCAATCTTTGGCCAATGACCGTGGCGTTGAGCCGAGTGATGCCCAGACATGGGACAATGACAGCGCATTGTGGATCGTACTGCATGATTGGTATGCACAAGGTTGGTTGGAGTTGGCCAAATGAACCGATTTTAAAGTCTAAACATTACAAAAATGAACATTATTGCCCCAGCGAAATGTCTATATTTGTACCAAAATAAGGATATTTGACACACTGCACAATTTTGGAGTTATAATGCGCGTGCAGTGTTGATGTCTAGCGTGGTTGCGAGATGTGCACTGCGTGTTTAATTACTCTATATAGGTAACAACATGAAAAAATTATCATTGGTAGCATTGTTGGTTGCAGTTGGCGTTTTGGCAGCTTGCGGTGGTGAAAAGAAACCTGAAGCAGCAGCTCCTGCAGCAGCTCCAGCGGCAGCAGCAGCGGCGGCAGCTCCTGCTGCTGCTCCAGCAGCAGACGCAGCTAAAGCAGCTGGCGCTGCTGTTGACGCAACTAAAGCAGCTGGTGCTGCAACTGCTGATGCAGCTAAAGCAACTGCTGGTGCAGCAGCTACTGTAGCTAAAGATGCAGCTGGTAAAGCAGTTGATGCAGCGAAAGCTGGCGCAGCTGCTGTTAAAGAAGAAGTTAAGAAATAATTCTTGGCGTGTCTTGTACACGCTTTGAAGGACGCTTAATTGCTCTTTATAAAAGCCCACTTCGGTGGGCTTTTTATTATTTAAATTGCTTTATGTTGGTTTTTTATCTTTTTTTAAAAATAAACTTCTATTTTGTAGAGCACATAAAATATATTAAAAGCAGCGAAGTGCAAATGAAATAAAATCAAGTCACTGATTGATTTAATGAATGCACCATGATTAACGAATACGCCATAATCAAACATTGTCGATGCCATGACAACATGTGGTTTTATCCAATAAAGACAAAAGCCTATGCTGACCCTGACCCTGATGACTGTGAGTCATAAACAACCCGCATGGGTGAATGAGGCGTATAACGAATATGCCAAGCGTTTACCCATTCGAGAATTGAAACTTGAGTTTAAAGAGATCAAACCAGAAGCGCGTGAAGGAAAAACAGTTGAGCACGCCATGCTGCAAGAAGCAGCTCGCATCCATGCGGCCATACCACGTGGGGCTTTCATCATTGCGCTGGATGAAAAGGGGCAGGATCTCACCAGTGTGGGATTGGCGAAACAATTGCAGCATTGGCAAAATGAGCACAGTCATGTGGTTTTGGTTGTTGGTGGTGCAGACGGGTTAGACCCTCAATTCAAATCCAACTGTCATGGATTGATGCGTTTGTCCAGTTTGACATTGCCCCACGGTATGGTGAGGGTGTTGCTTGCCGAGCAAATTTATCGCGCCCATTCCATCAATAACAATCACCCTTACCATCGCGTATAACCCACCATGGATTTGTATGAGCATTCAACAACACAACCCTTTCCAATTTCCTCGAATTTATCTGGCTTCTCAAAGCCCGCGTCGTGCCCAATTGCTTGAACAAATCGGTGTGCCATTTGATGTATTTTTGCCAGAGGATAGTGAGGCGGCAGAATTGTTGGAGGTTGTTTTGCCAAATGAAAATCCTATGGATTACGTGCAGCGTGTGAGTTTGGCCAAATTACAGGCCATACAACAGCAAATCAATGCCGCTCAATTGCCACCGCAGCCTATTTTATGTGCAGACACCACCGTGGCTTTTACTGATGACATATTGGGTAAGCCTGTGGATGCGGCCGATGCAAGGCGAATGTTGAGCATGCTGTCTGGGCAGACCCACCAAGTGCACACAGCGGTGGCTGTGGCGTGGGGGCATGATGTGAAAAGGGTGTGTGTCACCAGTCAAGTCACATTTAAAACCATTTCACCTGTGGACTTGGAGGCTTATATTGACAGCGGAGAACCTTTCGGGCGAGCTGGCGCATATGCAGTGCAGGGTTTGGCAGCGACATTCATCGAGCATTTGTCTGGTAGCTACTCATCGGTGATGGGCTTGCCTGTGTTTGAAGTGGCGCATCTCTTGCGGGACTAAACTGGTGTTGCTGGTTGTGATGAGGGCGTAATTACG
>CALMCL010000043.1 GCA_937862905.1 uncultured Burkholderiaceae bacterium
TTGTATATGGCGTGGCGCACCTTGCGGGAAACTGGGGCGTTGAATGTCAACACTGAACACATTCAGCACAGCAATGCACGCATATTGAGGGATGGTGTTTTGCTCAATATTTTAAACCCAAAGTTGTCCATTTTCTTCGTGGCTTTTTTACCGCAATTCATTTCATTGGAAGAGCCGCATCCACTGTTTCAAATGGCGGCGTTGTCTGGTGTCTTTATGCTGGTGACATTCGTTGTTTTTGCAATGTATGGCGTGTTTGCGGCCAGCATGCGTGATCGCATCGTGTCCCGCCCCAACGTGATGATGTGGATGCGCCGTGGTTTTGCGGCCGCATTTGGCGCTTTGGCGGCTAAGCTGGCTTTGACTGAGCGCACATGATTCAAATATGACATGATTATTTTTAATACAAGAGGGACATCCAATATGAAAATCACCATTCAAACCCAACCCATTTCAGGCATGAAGCCTGGCACCAGCGGTCTGCGCAAAAAAGTCACTGTGTTTCAGCAGCCCCATTATTTGGCAAATTTTGTGGCCTCTATTTTTGCAGCGGTCAAACCAGAGGGCGGTTTCACGGGTAAAACCTTGGTGGTCGGGGGCGATGGTCGTTATTTTAACCTTGAGGCGAT
Source organism: uncultured Burkholderiaceae bacterium (assembly GCA_937862905.1). Lineage (GTDB taxonomy): Bacteria > Pseudomonadota > Gammaproteobacteria > Burkholderiales > Burkholderiaceae > Hydromonas. Next base: position 630 of record CALMCL010000043.1, read on the forward strand.
TCAAATTGTTTTGCGGATGGCGGCGGCACAAGGTTTTGCGCGTGTGTTGGTGGGGCAAAATGGCATTTTGTCGACACCTGCGGCATCGTGTGTGATTCGTAAATACAAGGCTTTTGGTGGCATCATTTTGTCTGCATCACACAACTCTGGGGGTCCAGAGGGTGATTTTGGAATTAAATTCAATGGCGACAATGGTGGTCCAGCGCCTGAAAAAATCACCGATGCCATTTATGCATACAGCACCCACATCACGGCGTATGACATGGTGGAGGCCGCGGATGTTGATGTGGGGCGAATTGGCATGCACACCGTGGGTGACATGACGGTGGAAGTGATAGATTCAGTTGTTGATTATCAAGAGTTGATGCAGCAATTGTTTGATTTTGATGCGTTGCGTGCATTTTTCAAAAGTGGTTTCACAATGAAATTTGATGCCATGCATGCGGTCACGGGGCCTTACGCACATGCCATTTTTGAAGATGCTTTGGGTGCGGCCAAAGGCACGGTCATGAATGGCACACCTTCGCCAGATTTCAATGGGCATCATCCCGATCCCAATCTTGTCCATGCGAAAGAGCTGTATGACATCATGATGGGTGAAAATGCCCCTGATTTTGGTGCCGCATCGGATGGTGATGGCGATCGCAATTTGATCATCGGGCGCAATGTCTTTGTTTCGCCTTCAGACTCATTGGCGGTGTTGGCGGCCAATGCCACGTGTGCACCTGCTTATGCCAAGGGTTTGGCGGGTGTGGCTCGCTCCATGCCCACCAGTGCTGCTGTTGATCGTGTCGCGGCGGCTTTGGGGATTGAATGTTTTGAAACGCCAACGGGCTGGAAGTTCTTTGGCAATCTGCTGGATGCAGGACGCATCACCTTGTGCGGCGAGGAGTCGGCTGGGACAGGCTCTGATCATGTGCGCGAAAAAGATGGTGTGTGGGCGGTGCTGTTGTGGTTGTCCATTCTTGCCAAGCGCCGTTTGAGTGTGGTGGACATCTTGGCCGAGCATTGGGCGACATATGGCCGCAATTATTACACCCGTCACGATTACGAAGAGGTCGAAACTGAAGCAGCGAACAGCGTGATGGATCACATCAAGAGTCAGTTGCCCACTTTGGTTGGACAGCAGCTGGGTGGTTTGACGGTGGCGGCGGCCGATGATTTTAGCTACCTTGATCCGATTGACGGCAGCGTGTCAAATCATCAAGGGCTGCGGGTGGTGTTTGAAGGCGGTTCGCGCATTGTGTATCGCCTGTCAGGCACGGGCACTTCTGGCGCGACCATTCGTGTGTACATCGAGCGTTATGAGGCTGACCCCGCATTGCATGGTTTGGACACCCAAGCGGCGTTGTCGGAATTGATTGCCATTGCAAATGATTTTTCTCAAATTGCTCAGAAAACGGGGCGTGTGCAACCCACTGTCATCACCTGACCGCATCCATCTTAAGCTCAATATGCTTTGAAACGTTTCTTTCAAGTGACATGTGTGCGTTGTATGCTTCGTTGCATGTCATTTTGTCATTTAATTGATTGGTTTGATTGAGTGCCTTATAAGGTTCCGATCTACCTAAAGAATGAGCGAATGGGGGTGTGTACCCCAAAATGAACTGATTGTGTGTCATTGCTGTCCTTAATGTGCGTTAAATTTACCCATCTACATGTATCATCCACCAAAAAGTCATATAATGAACTAGAGTTAAGTTGATGTGTGATGCGTTTCATTCGCTTCATCGTGAGAAAAAGGTGTTGGTGTGCACGCCACGTGTCAGCCAATGGCCTTGATCGCGCCGCCAACTTGATTTATTGACTATTGTTTTCTTAAGGAAAAAACATGTATAACGCAAAAATTTTATCAGCAGCGGCTGTTTTGGCAGCAGGCGTGTTTGCATCAACGGGCGCACATGCCGGCATGGTGACGGATGCTCACGGTAACGTGGGTTATGACACCGCAGCTGAATGTGATGCTGCAGTACAAAATGGCAACGCCAAGTTTTATCAATCATTCACAACCAAGCCCGCTTTACGTCGTGCAGGCGAAACCCAAGTTAAAGTGACGCGTTTGGCTGATTTGGGCGGCAACTATCGTTTGGGGGCATGTGATGCGGGTGCGGCTCATCAATTTGGCCGTGATGGCGTGTCAAAAGCCTTGCAAGGCAAATACGTGCCTTACAGCCCGAACATGGCTGTGAATGTCTATGCGAATGCAGCAGGTCAGCCTGTTCGCGTGAGCATGAAACAGTGCGACAACAATTTCTCAGGTCCAATTCCCCGTCCTGTGGCGATTCCTCAACCTGTGGCCACTTCACCTGTCGTGATTGCGCCACCCGCACCTGTGGTTGCACCTGTTGTGGCTAAAACGCTGAGCCCTTATGTTTTTGGCACCGTCGGTGCTTTGCGTGACAAAGTGGGTGGTGCTTTGTTGCATGACCGTGACACTGAGGTGGCAGGCCAACTCGGCGCTGGTTTGCAATTCAATAAATTGGTTGGTGCAGAACTGTTCTACCAATATGCCAAGCGACATGATTTCACCGATGGTTTGACTGCTGCGGATGTGCGCAACAAAACTTTTGGTGGTCGCGTGACTTTGGGCGGCTTGGTGGCTGACAAAACACGTTTGTTTGCTAAATTGGGTGCGGCCAGTGTGAAGCATACCGCAACTGGTTACAGCGATCGCAAAACGCGCTTGACCGCAGGCGCTGGCTTGGCTTACAGCCTGACCAACAACCTTGCATTGCGTGCAGATTACGACCACTACTTCAAACGTGGTGCAAACTGGAAAGCTGCGGATTACTTGGGCTTGGGCTTACAATACAATTTCTAAGTCGTACGCTGTTCATCACTTTGCATGATAAAAAGCCAATCTTCGGATTGGCTTTTTTGATGTTTATGGCTGACGTCGATGAGGGTGAGCAAGTCTTATGGTGCTGTCGGCTGACTCAAGTGCATCCACAGCCATGCCCCTGACAATACGGCCGTGCTGAGAAACAGACCGTATCCGCTGAAATGCGCATTCAGCCATGCACCACCTGCGGCACCTGCAAACAGACCCAAAGCCTGCACGGTGTTGTACACGCCTGCAGCTGCGCCCTTGGTGGCAGGATGGGTGAGTTTAGACAGCAATGAAGGTTGGGTGGCTTCAAGCACATTAAAACCGATGAAAAACAGCAATAAAGCCACGGCGATGCCGATCAAGCCGCCCGCATTCACAGCCAAGCCGATCTGAGCCACAGCAACCAAGGCGATGGACAGCGCCATCACCGATTGCATTTTCCCATGTTTCTCAGCGCGGATGATCAAGGGCACCATGATGCCCATGCTGATGAGGATGACCGCAAAGTACAGCCACGCACTTGCACTGTGGCTCATGTTCAAGTCGTTCAAGCGCTGAGGTAAAACGACCCACATGGCCATTTGAACGGCATGCAACACAAACACCCCGCCATTTAAACGCCATTGTTGGGCGTCAGCGAGAACGGCTTTTAAACTGGCTGAACTGCTGATGGCGGTGGCGCTTTGTTGAAGTGGAATCGAGGTCACCAAGGCAATGGCGAGCAGGGCAAGGGTCGCGATGAGGATGAACACCCCGTGCATGTCGATGGATGCAAACAACACGGGTGCAATGATCAGCGAGATGGCAAAGGTCAATGCGATGCTCATGCCGATCATCGCCATGGCGCGTGTGCGCACTTCAGGGCGCGTGGTGTCACCGACCATCGCCACCACCACGCTGCTGACAGCACCCGCACCTTGCAGGGCACGTGCACAAGCGAGTGAAAACACCGTGTCGGCGTAGGCAGCCCACAGGGCACCCGCTGCAAAAATCAGCAAGCCGAATGCGATGACGCGTTTTCGCCCCCAATGGTCAGAGGCGATGCCATATGGGATGTACAAAAATGCTTGCGTCAAGCCGTATGCACCCATCGCCCAGCCCGCCGCGATGGCGCGCGCATGGTCTGATTGCACATCAATCAGAGGGAAAAGACCGATCGGCAGGCTGTTGGCATAGGGCATGAAAATGGGCAACACAACGAACAATCCAAACATGCGCAAGGCAAAAACCAAGGCAAGGCGGGTGCTGATGCTGCGTTCAAGGGGGGATAAGACAGGGGCTGTGGACATTGAATTTCAGAAAAGGAATAAGCGTGCGCAAGGTGCAGCAAGAACGTGGGAAAAACGTTATAGTAACAGGTTTGCTGCGTCTTCTTTATCCTCTTACGCGGCCTTTTTATCTTTTGGGAATCAGCATGAACAGTGAAATCAAAATTCGCGGTGCGCGCACGCATAACCTTAAAAATATTTCGTTGGATTTGCCGCGTCAAAAACTCGTGGTCATCACGGGGCTGTCGGGGTCGGGTAAATCGAGCTTGGCATTTGATACGTTGTATGCAGAAGGTCAACGCCGTTATGTGGAAAGCCTGTCGGCGTATGCGCGTCAATTTTTGCAGCTGATGGAAAAGCCCGATGTCGACTTGATTGAAGGCCTGTCTCCTGCGATTTCGATTGAACAAAAAGCGACCAGCCACAACCCGCGCTCTACTGTGGGTACGGTGACGGAGATTCATGATTATTTGCGTCTGCTGTTTGCCCGCGTGGGCACACCGTATTGTCCGCACCATGATGTGCCGTTGTCATCGCAAACCGTGTCACAAATGGTCGATGCCATTGTTGCGTTGCCAGAAAACACCAAACTGATGATACTGGCACCTGTGGTGGTCAATCGCAAAGGGACGCATGAAGAGTTATTTGAGCAAATGCAAGCTCAGGGTTTTGTGCGCTTTCGGATTCGTTCAGGCGGTGGCACGGCGAACACGAGCGTGGCACAAATTTACGATGTGGACAGTGTGCCCACATTGAAAAAGACTGAAAAGCACACCATTGAAGTGGTGGTGGATCGCGTTAAAGTGCAGCCTGACATCAACCAACGTTTGGCTGAAAGTTTTGAAACCGCCTTGCGTTTGGCGGAGGGGCGTGCGATCACGGTGGACATGGACACGCAAGTGGAACAACTGTTCAGTGCCAAGTTTGCTTGTCCGATGTGTGATTACGCGATTGCGGAGCTCGAGCCACGCTTGTTCTCATTCAACAATCCAATGGGCGCATGTCCTGAGTGCGATGGTTTGGGGCATGTGACTTTCTTTGATCCCAAACGTGTGGTCGGCTTTCCAAGTTTATCGCTCGGCAGTGGCGCGATCAAAGGGTGGGACAAACGCAACACGTATTCATTCGCCATGATGCAGGGTTTGGCGGCCTTTTATGGTTTTGACATTGATGCGCCATTTGAATCGCTCGCCGAGGAGGCGCGCCAGCGGATTTTGTATGGTTCAGGTCGAACCGTGATTCCATTCACGTATTTGTCTGACAAAGGGCGCGCTGTGGTGCGTGAACACACTTTTGAGGGGGTGATCCCGAATTTGGAACGCCGCTACAAAGAGACCGACTCCATGACGATTCGAGAAGAGTTGTCGAAATTGCAGAATGTGCAAAGTTGCCCTTCGTGTCACGGTACGCGTTTGCGCGAATCGGCGCGCAATGTGCGGGTGGGTGATGGCGAGGCTTCGCGTACTTTGCATGAAGTGGCGCATTTGTCACTGCGTGACAGCTTGAATCATTTTAAAACCCTGAGCCTGACTGGGGCAAAAAAAGAAATCGCTGATCGCGTGATCAAAGAAATTGTGTCTCGTTTGCAATTTTTAAACAATGTTGGCTTGGATTACCTTTCGTTGGACCGCAGTGCGGACACGCTGTCGGGCGGCGAGGCGCAACGGATTCGTCTGGCCTCACAAATTGGCTCGGGCTTAACGGGCGTGATGTATGTGTTGGATGAACCATCGATTGGGCTGCACCAACGCGACAACGACCGTTTGATTGAAACATTGAAACATTTGCGTGATTTGGACAATTCGGTCATTGTGGTGGAGCATGACGAAGACATGATTCGTGCTTCTGATTACGTGGTGGACATGGGGCCTGGCGCGGGTGAGCATGGCGGTGTGATTGTGGCGCAAGGCACGCCAGAGCAAATCGAGCAGCACGCCACCTCGGCCACGGGGCATTTTCTCTCAGGCAAACGTCGCATTGAAGTGCCAACTGAACGCCGCATTCGCGATGAACGTGAGCTGGTGATCCACGGTGCGAGTGGCAATAATTTGAAACATGTTGATTTGCATCTGCCTGTTGGCTTGTTGACTTGCGTCACGGGGGTGTCGGGTTCGGGTAAATCAACTTTGATTAACGAAACCTTGTATTCTGCCGCGGCCAAGCACATCAATCGCGCCAGCACGGAAGAGCCCGCACCGTATGACAAAATCACAGGTTTGGAGCATTTTGACAAAGTGATCAACGTGGATCAATCGCCGATTGGCCGTACACCCCGTTCAAATCCAGCGACTTACACGGGCTTATTTACACCTGTGCGTGAATTGTTTGCCGAAGTGCCCGCGGCCAAAGAGCGCGGTTATCAGCCTGGGCGATTCTCGTTCAATGTCAAAGGCGGGCGTTGCGAAGCCTGTCAAGGCGATGGTGTGATTCGCGTTGAAATGCACTTTTTACCCGATGTGTATGTGCCATGCGACGTGTGCCACGGTAAACGCTACAACCGTGAAACGCTGGGTGTGCAGTACAAAGGCAAAAACATCCACGAGGTGTTGTTGATGACGGTGGAGCAAGCGCATGAGTTCTTCAGCGCCGTGCCCACGATTGCCCGCAAATTGAAAACGCTGCTCGATGTGGGTTTGGGCTACATCACTTTGGGTCAATCAGCGACCACATTGTCGGGCGGTGAAGCCCAACGGGTCAAGCTGGCCTTGGAGCTCAGCAAGCGCGACACAGGACGCACGTTGTACATCCTTGATGAGCCGACCACGGGTTTGCATTTTGCCGACATCGAATTGCTGTTGGGCGTCATCAATAAACTCAGTGGCCAAGGCAACACGGTGGTCATCATTGAGCACAATCTGGATGTGATTAAAACGGCCGATTGGGTGATTGACATGGGCCCTGAAGGGGGCGCGGGGGGCGGTCAAATCATTGCTGAAGGCACGCCTGAAGCCGTCGCACAGTCCGAAGCCAGCTTCACTGGGCATTATTTGGCGGCCCTGTTGAAGGTGAAAAAATAGCGCAAACGATTCGGGTCTGCGCCATAATGCGAATGTTGTTCATGTGGGTATGGCGCAATCGTTTGTCCCGTTGTCTGCGTGCTTTCATCTTGTTAAGGCCACGCGGGTTGGGCGGGATTCGGCTCACGTGATCACCCACCTCAATTAAAATATTTTAAGGGTTGGCCTATGTTCATCTCTCGTTTTTTGCAATTGCTCATTCGCCTGCTTATTGGTGCATATCCACGTTGGATCGGCTGCAAGCCTGTGGCCACCCAGCGCATTTATTTTGCCAACCACACCAGTCACATTGACACATTGGCGATTTGGGCGGCGTTGCCGACTCACCTACAAGCCCGCACGCACCCTGTTGCGGCGTTTGATTATTGGGGTAAAAGCAGGTTTAAACGTTATATTGTCACCGAAGGTTTAAATGCCGTGTTCATTGCCCGCAGCAAAGAGGATCGAACCGAAGGTGACCCTCTTGAGCCTTTGTACGCGACTTTGGCACAAGGCGACTCATTGATCATCTTTCCAGAAGGCACACGCAACAAAGAGGCCATTCCGCAAGCCTTTAAATCGGGCATTTATTATTTAGCGCAAAAATTTCCGAATGTGGAACTCGTGCCTGTTTACCTTGAAAACCTTAACCGCATCATGCCCAAAGGGGCTTTTTGGCCTGTGCCTTTGGTGTGCACGGCGCGTTTTGGTAAGCCCCTGTTTTTAAAAGAAGACGAGGACAAAGACGTTTTTCTCATGCGTGCTCGACAAGCGGTGATTGATGCCCGCGCGCCATTTCAACAAGGGGTGACGTTATGATGAACTACAGGGCGTGGACTGATTATGAGCTCTTCTGGTTCACTTTGTTGGGACTGACCTTGCTGGTCGGGCTGGCACACATCATTGCGTATGTGGCGCTGAAACGTGCGGATCGGCATGAGTTGAAAGGGCGGCGTGTGTTTTTATTGCGCACGCAACGCCATCTGGCTGCATTTTGGTGGGTGTTTTTCATTTCTGCCTTGGTCAGTGTCTTTGGTTTGGTCGGGGCTTTGGTGGTGTGCGCGATCATTTCTTTTCTGGGCTTGCGCGAGTTCATCACACTCACCCCTGTGAATCGGGGTGATTACCGTTCTCTGTTCTTCGCTTTTTTCGTGTTTATCCCACTGCAATATTTGTTGATTGGCATGCGTGAGTTTGGCTTCTTCACAGTGCTGATCCCTGTGTATGCGTTTTTGCTGCTGCCCGTGTTTTCGGTGGTGCGTGAAGACGTGGATAAGTTTTTATCGCGTAAAGCCGCTTTGCAATGGGGGTTGATGATTTCGGTGTACTGTTTGAGCCATACGGTGGCGATTTTGTACATTGATGCGGTGGATTCGTTTTCCACCCAAAGTCGCGCTTTGTTGTTGTTGTTTTTCTTGACCCTTGTGCGTTGTGCGATGCTGTGGCAACACTTGGCCGATTATTTTTTCCGTCATCGGAAAGGCCGCATTGCACCACAAATTCACAGTCGGGTGACTTGGCCTGGTTTGTTGGTGAGTGCCGCGGCAAACGCGGCGATTGCATCATCGTTTTTTTGGTTCACACCCTTCACGTTTTGGCAGGCGGCAATTGCGGGGGTGCTGATTTCTTTTGCATCGTTGTTTGGGCGTTTGGTGATGCGAGGGATCACCTTGAGTTTGGGCATCAAGGACTGGGGTGAGTTAACCGGTGGCCAGCAAGGGGTCATGGATCGATTGGATGCGATTTTATATGCGGCTCCGGTGTTTTTTCACTATGCGGTGCTTGTCACGAAACCCTAGCGATGAAGTGGTAGAAAACAGCAGGCCATAAAAAAAGCCCCTTGAATGTGTTCAGGGGGCTTTTGTTTTTTAATTCATTTGATCGAATTGATGCAGCTTGGGTAAGGGGCTTTTTCACCTGCAACCGCTGTGCATAATTTAATGACTTTAACCTGTTGTGCCAGTCGTGCACTCCATTTGGGCAGGTCGATGCGAACGGGTGTTGAAGAAGAGGTGCCCCGTTCTGCCCATTGAACCGTGTAGTAATCTTTTGTGCCTTTAATGATGGTGATCAATGCTGTTTCGCTGGTTCCTCTTGGCGGCGTGTCCTGTGATGATGAGCCGCAGCTGAGGATGACTGAAATGGAGTCATATCCATTGATTTGATGGGGGGTGGGAAACACATAAGAGCCGAAAGCGTTTGGGCATGAGTTGTGAAAACCAGACGCCATAAGGCTCGCCATTTTCGGTGGGGTGAGTTCTGGATTGAGGGCTGCGTCTTTTTCACCTGTTACCGTTAGCATTTGCGTCCATTGGTTGACGTTTTCGCCTGTTGGCACCAGCTCGTGAATGTAGCTTGTGCCAGAGGCATTGGCGAACGCCATTTGAAAACCTCGTGGAATGGGCGTGATCAACAGTTGGCTGAAAATTGGTGTGATGGATGAAACGGGGGATTTGGTGTTGATGTCATCCCATTTGATGAACTGTGCCGATGCCGCAATGGGCATGGCGATGGAGAGGGCGGCGAAAAATTTGACCTTGTGAGACATACAAATCCCCTTGATTGAGTGCTGAGAGGCTTAATTCATGAAGTGAAGCCTCGACATGAAACGAATGGTTTTTCTGTATTTGCTTAGCTGAGTGTTCGATGCCGAACCAAGACTTGCTGCGCCGCGTGAGTGCCATCGGTTGCAAAGCGTTTGGCCAGTGTTTGGGCAATGTAAACCGAGCGGTGTTGACCTCCAGTGCAACCGATCGCGATGGTCAGGTAGCTGCGGCTGTCTTGCTCGAAACGTGGCAGCCAGCGGGTGATGAATTGTTCGATGTCATCAATCATCAATTGGGTGTCGGGTTGCGCTTGGAGAAATATCTGGACGGGTTCATCCAGCCCTGTGAGTGGGCGCAGGTTGATGTCGTAAAAGGGGTTGGGCAGGCAGCGGACATCAAAAACGAAATCGGCATCCATTGGGATTCCATGTTTAAAACCGAACGATTCGAACAAAACAGTCATGCGGTCATTGCGCAGTGCCAGTAAATCTTTGATCCATGTTTGCAATTGACGGGCTTTTAGCGTGCTGGTGTCGATCACTGAAGACACGGAAAGCAGAGGTAGCAAGCGCTCACGTTCGAGGGTGATGCTGTCGGCCAGCGAGGTGTCTTGATTCTCGGTGTGCTCGCGTGACAAGGGGTGGCGGCGGCGTGTTTCAGAAAAACGTTGAATCAAGGTGTTGTCATCTGCGGTAAGGAAAATGGTGTGCACATCGAAACCTTGGTTGCGGAATGCATCAATTTGAGCAGGCAGCTTGGTGAAGTCGGCGGAGGAGCGCGCATCAATGCTGACTGCGATTTTGGTGTGACCTTGAACGATGAGCGTGGAGACCAGATTGGGCAGCAAGTTGGCGGGCAAGTTGTCGACACAATAGTAGCTGGTGTCTTCAAGCAGATTAAGGGCAACACTTTTGCCAGAACCAGAGAGGCCTGTGATGAGGACGATGTTCATGAGGTTTTTAGCCGAGTACGGGTGTCTATGTTAATTGGAAAAACAAAATGTCTGTGCACTGGTTTAAATGAAAGGTTAGAGTGAAAGGTTTTCGCTTTCGTCGCTTTGCTTCATTTGAATCACAAGGTCAATGCGTCAGCTCCAGCCCAGAAGCAATCAGAGCGCTCGCCACACAGATCAGTGCATCGAAAGAGGTTGAGTTGTGTTGCACATGACCCACACACGAGTCGGGCAAGGTGGTTCTTTAAAATTCGCTTTGTCCGTTGGGTTGGGTGTTTTGCTGGCTTTCTTGCTCCATGGCCAGTTGCTGGCGCTCCATAAAGTCTTTCAGTGTGTTGATGCCACGCAATTGCATGACGGTGCTGCGCACCGCAGCTTCCAGCAAAACAGCCAAATTTCGACCTGCGGCAACAGGCAAAACCACTTTTCGGACATCGACACCAAGAATCTCTTCGGTGAGGGTTTGTGATGGCAGGCGTTCATAATGCTCCTCAAGGTCGCTGCGGCGAATCAACTGAGCAATTAAACGCAGTTTAATTTTACGGCGCACAGCCGTTTCACCAAAAATGGTCTTGATGTCGAGTAAGCCAATGCCCCTTACTTCAAGTAAATTTTGTAACAGCCATGGGCAGCGGCCTTCAATGTAATCGGGGGCCGTGCGCAACAGTTCGACGGCATCGTCGGCCACCAGACCGTGGCCTCGGCTGATGAGCTCTAAAGCGAGTTCCGATTTGCCCAGACCCGAATCCCCGCAAATCAACACGCCGACGCCAAGTACGTCCATCAACACACCATGTCGTGTGCATTGTTCAGCAAACATGCGGTTAAAGTAAACGCGCAGGTAATCAATGAGGTCTGCCGATGATTCAGGGCTGGAGAAAAGAGGAACGGCATGTTCGTTACACCAATCAATTAAGAATGGCGGCGGTTCCAACTTGTCACCGACCAGCATGGCAGGGGGCTCACCATAGGTCAGAAAATCGTTGAGGTATTCCAGTCGTTTCTCACCAGTCAGCCAATCAAAATAAGCCAGTTCTGCTTTGCCGATGATTTGAATGCGAGCAGAGTGAATCAGGTTCAAATGGCCGACGAGATCAGCACTGGCGGTGCGTGATTTGGCCAGAATGCGGAATGCCCCATCCTGACCCGCCCGCCAAGTGAGCTCAAGGCGCTCTGAGACGTCGTTAAAAAGTGTGGCGATCGACTGCATGTGGTGACTCTCGAAAAAAAGGCGCATCATTGCGCCTTGGTTTTAGTGGAGGTGGCGGCGGGTAGGCTGCCATGTTTGGATCAGTTGCAACACCTCGCCCGCACCTTTTGCTGATTTGAGGGTTTCACGAAGGTTTTTGTCAGACAACAGCTCGGCCAGCTCCGATAAAATTTCAAGATGTTGCTGGGTGGCTTGTTCGGGAACGAGTAAAAAAATCAAAAAGGAAACGGGCTGAGCATCTGGGGCATCGAATGCCACTGGATTGTTCAGACCGACAATGGCGGCCACGGCTTCTTTTAACCCTTTGATGCGACCATGCGGAATCGCCACACCTTGCCCAAGACCTGTGGAGCCAAGGCGTTCGCGTGCCAGCAAGCTGTCGAAAACTTTACTGTGTTCGATGCCTTGTTGGTTTTCAAACATCATGGCTGCATGTTCAAACACACGTTTTTTACTGCTTGCTTCAACGGCAAGTTCGATGTTATTGGCGGGCAAAAGTTTGGCGAGTAGGTTCATGTAACATCCGTGACGGTGATGCAAAAAAAGGACAAAATGAAGCGAAAAAGAAGTACGTATTATCTCAGAGATTCGATAAAAGTGGAACACTACTTTTTATGACATAAGTCAAACCAACAGTCTACGCATTCTTTATGTGTTTTTTATACAATAAGGAGGCATAAGTGTTGTTGGGTTGACCCATTGATGCTTGATCGTTTGCCCTTGTGTGAGGGGTTGAATGTTAGGCCAAACGAGGCAAAGTCTCTGAATATGCGGCTTGCGCATTCAGGTAGTCAGAGAGTTTGCTGAGGTTTGGAAAGGAGTTGCGCCAATCAATCTCGGGCAGACGGAAGTCGAGCCAATTGAGGAAACACACCACGGCCACGTCCGCCACGCTGTAGGCGTTGTTTGCGCACCACAAATGATGGGTCAGTTGTTCCTCAAGTACAACCAGTCCTCGGTCAATTTTGAGTTGCTGACGGTCAATCCAACTTTGCATTTGTTTGTCCGCTGGGCGCAGCTGTTCCATTCTGATTTTAACAGCGGCGTCTGTGAGGCCGCCCGCGAGTGCTGCCCATTTCTTCACCTCCAAACGTGCTGTGCTGTTATAAGGGGCATGGAGTGGGGTGATTTCTTCTAAATAATCCTCGATGACGCTTGAATCGTACAGCGTGTAGCCGTTGTCAAAAATCAAGCAAGGCACTTGTCCCAAGGGGTTGTATTGGGCAATGTTGCTGTCTGTTCCCCAAACATCATCCAAAACAAATTCATAAGGGATATTTTCCTCCGCCAACAAAATACGGATTTTACGAACGAAGGGGCTGGTGAGTGAGCCGATGAGTTTCATGGTGTCTCCTTTATGGGTGGAAGTCAAACTGGAAAGTGGTTGTTATTTATGCAGTATATCGTAAACCATTGTTGAATGAAGGCGTTATAATGCAAGGGAAGCAGCAAAATGCTGCGCACTTCCTTTAGGAGAATACCGTGAAACGTTTAAACATGATGGGCATTTTGCTCTGCGTTGGCGCTGTGGCTGGGTTGAGCGCATGCACTCAAGAAACTCAAAACCAAATTGGCCGCAGTGTGCAAAACTGGACAGGAACAAACGGTATTTTAGAGGTGTATGCAGGACCGACTTTGGTGAAACGCTTTTTAGAAGTGGATAAAATCTCAACAGCCACGGGTACGGATGACAAGACCGCGCGCCCATATCGTTACGGTTATGGGAAAATCGATTTAAATCTGAATGGTAAAGTCGATCCAGGTGAAAAACGGGTGTATTTTGAAATCAGCGATTACTCAACCAGCTATGTGTTTTATGAGTCACCTTAAACCTTAAATGGTGCAGTGATGAGTTTAATGTGCGTGTCATGTTTTTAGACTCATCATCACATCACCAATTAGTCATTATTTAAAACATCGCATCAACGGAGCATCTCGATGAAAACAGCATTAAAAATTTCAGCAGTGATTTTGGCTTTGTCAGGCCACCACGTGGCGGCTTTGGCGCAAAGCGCGGTGGATGCCAGTCAATTGCCTGGCGTGTGGGACTGTGCGGTGTCGATGCCCGTCAATGCTTCGGGGACGGCCACAGCGATTCGAGGTCATGCCACATACAATGCCAATGGCACGGTGGTGCATGAGGATCGCATCATTCAAACCACTTCAGGGGGTAAACCCGTTGAAATCAGTTTGGTTGGCTTGTCAGATTGGAGTTTCAGTAAAGAAAACAATCGCTTGTACGAAACCCTTAAGAAGGTCGATCTTCAATTCGATAAAACCAATCCACAGTCTACTTTGATGGGGGTTCAAATGGATAAAAACTATCAAGCCGCAGTCGGAAAGAAGCAAACGTCGACAGTGGTGCGTTTGAATGACAAAGAGTGGACCTCGTTGATGGTCAATGACACTTTGGCTGTTGTGTGTGAACGAAATAAAAAATAAACAGATTGAGCCTTTGGATGGGCTCTGAAAAATAAACCACGGGCTTGAGTGCATTTGTAGATCGTTTTTTATGAGAGGCGAGATGAAAAACGAGTGAATGAAATCCTGTCCCTGATTGTTGTATGCTTTATTTCAAAAGCTGCTTTGTAAGAAATCAGCGCGTTGTATTCCCGTTCTGCGTTTGTTCTTTGAGCAAAGGCAGGTGTTTGGTATCAAAGTGCACCAGTCCGCCAGGATAGGATTTGTTGTAGTGTTTTGCTTCACGTTTGAGTCGTTCTTGTATGTGCAACTCAACTTTGGTCAGACGTTTTAAACCGTATTGCACTGTGCGATAGCACTGATTGCTGCTGTCTTTCGGTGCAAACTGTTGAAACGGGCTTGTTTGATGACGTTGTAGATGGTCGGGCGGCTGACTCTGTAATGCTTGGCTTAATGGCTGATTGCCCAGAGGTGGCTTTGATATAAACCCCACATCTCTGACCGTCAAGTGGTGTGAGGTGGGTTCGTTTGTGCATCTTCATGACAGTATTCTCTACGAAAATGCTGTACGCAACGCGTTAAATTTTTACACATCAAATCATCCAAAATAACATCAAATAGCAAACATGGCATGGGCGCTTGGAGCTTACCCTCGCCATGTTTCACACCATCTAGGCTTTCGGTTTACGTAAATCTTTGCGCAAAATTTTACCCACATTGGATTTTGGTAACTCGCCGATGAACTCAATGACTTTGGGGCGTTTATAATTCGTCAATGATTCTTTTAAGAAATCTTTCAGTTCAGACTCCGTCAAACTGCCATCTCTTTTGACCACAAACAATTTAACCGCCTCACCCGAGTAATCGTCTTCAATACCAATGGCTGCGGCCTCCAACACTTTGGAATGACGAACGGCAATGTCTTCGATTTCATTTGGATAGACATTGAAACCAGAAACCAAAATCATGTCTTTTTTGCGATCCACAATTTTGATGTAACCCTGATCATTCATGATGCCAATGTCACCTGTTTTAAAATAACCATCCGCAGTCATTGCTTTTGCCGTCTCGTCAGGACGCCCCCAATAATCACGCATGACTTGAGGCCCTTTGATGCAAATCTCACCGGGTTCGCCATGGGGAACGGGATGGCCATCGTCGTCCAGCATCACAATGTCGGTCGAACACACCGGCAAACCAATATAGCCCGTGAACCCCTTTGTGTTGACGGGGTTGGCAGTGGCGAATGGGCTGGTTTCAGACAAGCCATAGGCTTCAAGCAGCGGCGTGCCCGTGATTTTTTCAAAACGCTCTGCAATGGCTTTTTGCACTGACATGCCACCACCCAGCGCCACTTTCAACTTGGAGAAGTCGAGCTTGGCAAAATCAGGGTTGTTCATCAAAGCATTGAACAAAGTGTTGACTGCTGGCAAAACCGCAAATGGGTACTTCGACAGGTCTTTTATGAATGCGGGGATGTCCCGTGGGTTGGTGATGAGCAAAGCATGTGCACCGATGTGTGACACCCACAACAAGCACGCCGTGAGGCCAAAAATATGATACAACGGCAATGCCACAACAAACACAGGCGACGGGTTGTGCTCCAAATCAAGCTCGCTGACAAACCATGCGTCAGCCTGCAACACATTGGCCACCAAATTGCCATGGGTCAACGTCGCTCCTTTCGATACACCTGTTGTGCCGCCTGTGTATTGCAAGAAAGCCAAATCATCATGCCCCAAATGAACTGGGGTTAAATTTAAACTCGCGCCTTTTTCAAGAATGGATTTGAATGAAATCGCACCTTCGATCTGCCATTCCGGCACCATTTTTTTGACGCGCCGCAACATGAAGTTAACCACATGCCCTTTGATGCCGAGCATGTCACCCAAAGTGGACACCACAATGTGCTGCAAATCATTCAAGTTAGGCAAACTGGCTTGCAAGGTGTGGGCAAAATTTTCCAGAATAAAAATGGCTTTAGCGCCTGAGTCCTTGAGTTGATGGGTCAACTCCGTCACGGTGTACAAGGGATTGACATTCACCACACAATAGCCTGCGCGCAACACGGCAGCAACCAGAATGGGATATTGCAAACAATTCGGCATCATGATGGCGACACGCTCACCTTTTTTCAAGCCGAGCTGCTGCAACCAAGCACCCACATGTCGTGATGCATGATCCATTTGCTTGTAAGTGATGGTTTTACCCAAATTAGAAGCCGCTGGGCGATCCGCAAAACGCTCAAAGGCATCGGCAAAAATCCCTGCAACCGATGCATACTTCTCCGTATTGATCGTTTCGGGCACGCCTTCTTGATAACTCGCTAACCACGGTTTTTGACTCATGTTTGTCTCCTGAATCTTATTTTTTTATCTTGACATCATGATGCGCCAAAAGCGCATCGCGTGCATTAAATTTTTTACTGCACGCATTGTACATAAAAAAAGAACGAATGTGCGATTTTCGTTGTTGCACTGAAGCATGCAAATAAAATTATTAAAAATCAATGGCTTAAATCAATAATGCTTCACGCCTGAATCAATCGATCAATCTTTGATGTGATCAAATCAACCGCAGGTTCGTTGGCTCCGTGCGGTAAAATCACATCCGAAAATCGTTTGGTTGGCTCGATAAATTGGTTATGCATGGGGCGAACCGTTGATTTGTACTGCTCAATCACATTTGCCATCGTCCGTCCACGCTCATTGATGTCTCGGGTCAAACGTCGAATGAAACGTATGTCTGGATCGGTGTCCACATAAATCTTCATTGACATCATGTCGCGCAAGGTTTTGTCATACAGCGCAAACAAGCCCTCCACCACGATCACTTTTGCGGGAGCAACACGTTCCACTTGATCTGAGCGGGTGTGCGATGTGAAGTCATACAAGGGCATTTTAATGGGCAAACCATTGCGTAGATCATCAATTTGCGCAATCATCAGCGACCAATCAAACGCATGAGGGTGGTCGTAATTGGTTCGCACCCGCTGTTCAAATGTCAAATCGCTTTGATCGAGATAATAATTGTCTTGCACGATGACCGCGGTGTGCTCAGTGCCTGCGGCCTCAATGACTTTACGGGTCACAGTTGACTTGCCGCTGCCGCTGCCGCCGGCAATGCCAATGATGAATGGATTAATCATAATTTTCTACCCAAATGATGCTGACTTTAATGTCTTGCTTCTTGAACTTTGCTTCTTTAATTTTGTTTCTTCAAACTCAATCGACATGCGCAAACACATGGTTCTCACGCAATATCCATGTAATTATACGCAATCACACAAGTCAGACCATCAAATCTTGGCATGCAACATCCAAGTAAAGATGAAAAAGTAGACAACACCATCGTAAGCACCATGGCAAGCTCCATCCCTTTAACAAAGCATCGCACCCAACAGAAGACCCGCCCAATATAAAAAGCCACATGAATGATGTGGCTTTTTAAAGCATTTATACCCTTTTGACCGCAGCTGTGGATGATGATCGCATGGGCTCATGCAAGATCACCGCAGAGTCGGCATGGGCTCACTGCCAGCTCGCCGCAATCACCCCATTCAACTCATTTAAATAAGCATCAGGCAACACAAGTTGCCCAGATACAGGTGGTGAAAAGGCCGACATGGCATTGACCAAGGCATCCACTTGAGTGTTCAACAACAGCTCCCCATTGCTCGACTTGATTTGTTCCACTTGATTGCTTACACCGTTGTACCAATTTTTCACGGTGACTTTATCCGTTGTGCCAATCACACTGACTTCCAAGTCTTGGCTCACACGTCTAAACCACAGCTGGGTGTTATCAACGCCGTTGTTGAACCACAACAGATCCGAATTGCTGGTCGTTGCATCGGTGTCCGTCAACTGATCGGCACCATCGTTGCGGGCAAACAGGTAGCTGTCATTGCCAGCGCCACCCGTCAAAATATCGGCCCCCAGCCCGCCAATCAGTGTGTCACTCCCCGCAGCACCGCTCAGTGTGTTGATCGCAGCATTGCCTTGAAGTTGATTATTCAAAGCATTTCCGACACCGTTGATGGCCGCGCTTCCGAGTAACGTGAGGTTTTCCACATAATTGCCCAAGGTGTAAGCGATGCTGCTGTTCACGGTATCGGTGCCTTGATTCGTCAGCTCTGTCACTCGATCTTGGCTGCTATCCACAACATACAGGTCATCGCCCAAGCCACCCACCATTGAATCGCTGCCAGAGCCACCATTCAAGGTATCATTTCCAGCATAACCACGCAGCGTGTCATTGCCCGCCAAACCATTTAAAGTGTCATCGGTCGCTGCTCCAGACAAAGAGTCTTTGCCACTCGTGCCGGTAAAGACGGTCACATCCTCCACCCCGTTGCGATCGGCATCAAGACCCACGTGAGTGGTTTCAAAGATGCCGTCACCATTGGCATCCGTCAACGTTGTGATGATGCCTGCAGTCGTGGTGCTGGATTGGGTTTGACTTAAAATGAGGCTGTTATTTGCCAAATCGGTTGTGTCAAAAACGGTTTTTAAGTAACTGGTTTCAGAGGTGCTGTTGTTTTTATCAAAAACCACCACTTGCGCCACAATCTCTTTTTGAGCGCCGTTGTACGTGGTGCTCATATAATCTTTGGTTGTACTGTGGGTGATTGCATCGCCGATGCCCGTCGTGGTTTTGACCATCACACCACCAAAGGTGCTGGCTGTGAACTCACTTTTGTACTTGCCCAATGGATCAACCAAAGTCAAGCTCGTGAATTGCGGTGAGGCCTGTGGGCGCAAATGATCCCTTACCAAGATGTCGTTGATTTCCTCAATGCTCAAGGACTGGCCAAGCACAGTGCTGTTGATGCCCAAAGAAAGCGCATTGTAATCCAAGGTCAAGGTCTTACCACCCGCCACAGAGGCAATCCTTTGTAGCCCATACGATGCGTAGTGGTGTGAGTATTTTTCATTTAAAGTCCCCGCATCAGAAGGGCTCAGGTTTGAATAAAAGGAGGTGGAGGTCGTGATGCTGGCCGTGTCCAACGTCACGTAACCCAAAGCATCGAAGGTATAACCCGATTTCAATGCGCCTGTTGCAGGGTCGATAAACTGTGCGGCCAAATACGTGCCCCCAGTCGTGGCACTGGTCATTGCAATGCGTTGATCGTCGGTCAAAGGCAAGCCACCATTGGTCGACAAGGTGTAGTCTAACAAACCGTTGTAGCCCAAAACATTGGCTCGACCTTCATCGCGCAAAAAAATGTTGATGTAATCACTCAAATAACTCGTGATGTTGGGACTGCCCGAACTTGAACTGATGAAATTTTTTGTGCTGGTCAGCCACGTGCTTTCTTGGCTTGCACGAGATGTAGCCGTTTCACAATGGGAGATTTCATGGCTCATGAGGAATACAAAACGTCCCAAATAAAAAGTACCAGTCGACAAAATTTGACTGGACACCGTGATTGCACTGCCACTTGAATACATGTACGCGCTGGTTGAAGTCGCCAAGGTAAACTTGGTTAAAGTACCCGTGCTTGCAGCTGTATTTAAGCGCCCGAGCAAAACCGTCGAGGCATTGATCGTTGCCAACATGTTTTGATACAGCACGCTGCTCGTACCACCTGTTTGAGTGGCAAAACCATCGAGAATGGCCTGAAGTTGTGTGTTAATTGTCGCCATAGAACCTTCCATTGTTATTGTAGTGAATTAGGGGTATATACGTAAAAAGAATACACTAAAAGTATAAAAAAAGTCGATTTAATTGAAATTAAATCGACTTTTTCACCAATGCGCTACATTTCGCTACATTTAACCAACGCAAGACCTACGATGGGTCGTACTCATACGTGGCGTATTTTGGCACCCAATCACGTTCAGCCAAGCGTTTTTCCATTTCCTCGTGCGACACCGTGGCCACACCCAAACGGAAAGCGCACTCTGCCACTGCACGCGCCACATGATCGGTGACATCCATCAAATCAACAATTTTTGGAAACACCGCACCGCTGTCCAAGCGCTCTTGTGACACTTGAGCGGCCAAAGCAAAAGAGGCGTCCGTCATCATTTCGGCTTCAACCGTGCGCGCGCCCGAGGCGGCCACACCCCAACCAATGCCAGGAAACACGAAAGTGTTGTTGCCTTGGCCGATGATGTGGGTTTTGCCTTTCCACTCAACAGGTGCAAATGGACTGCCCGTCGCCATCCAGACATTGCCATCCGTCCAGCAAATTGCATCTTTGGGCAAAATTTCTGTCAAATTTGTTGGGTTTGACAAAGCGAATACGATTGGTTTCGCTGTGTTTTTCTGAACGGCTTCAATGATTTTTTGATCAAAAGAACCACCTTGACCCGACAAACCGAGCAACACCGTGACTTTGGCATTGCGGATGGTTTCGATCAAGTTTGGATTCTTACTGGCAAACTCCCACTCGGCCAAATCGCTGCGCGGGTGTGCAAAAATCATTTTGTATGATTCCAAACCTTCGCGGTCATCCAAAATCAAGCCACGCGAATCCAGCACAAAAATGCGTTTACGTGCCTGCTCTTCAGTTAAGCCCAAACGCACCAAACCATTCATCACCTGCATCGCCACGCCAATGCCACCCGCACCTGCGCCACTGACCAAAAACACCTGTTCCGTCAATGTTTTGCCTTGCTCGGTTGCTGCCAACAAACCCGCCAATGCCATTGCGCCTGTGCCTTGAATGTCATCATTAAAACTTGGGACTTTTTCACGGTAACGCTCAAGCGCTTCAAATGCGGTTGATTTGCTCAAATCTTCCCATTGCAACAAAGCATTGGGGAAGCGTTTCGCCCAAGCGTCGATAAAGGCATCGACCATTTCAAAATACTTTTCACCGCGCACACGGGGTTTGCGTACACCCAAATAAAATGGGTCTTCCAGCAGTTTTTTGTTGTCTGTGCCGAAATCAAGGATCACGGGCAAGCTGCGTGCGGGATCAATCCCCGCGGTCAAAGTGTACAAACTCAATTTACCCAAGCAAATCGCGATCCCACCAAATCCTTGGTCGCCAATGCCCAAAATGCCTTCCGCATCGGTCACCACTGCCAGTTCTGTTTCACTGTAACCGGCCAGAATTTCGTCCAATTGCTGGTAATTGTCTTCGGTGACCACCAAACCACGTGGCGCGCGGTAAATGTGGCTGAACTCTTCAATCGCTTCACCCACTGTCGGCGTGTAGACGATCGGCAACATTTCTTCAATGTGCGCCCGCACCAATGCATAAAATTCAGTGCGGCTGTAATCCTGCAAACCACGCAAATACATGTACTTGTTTAATGAATTGGTGAAACGTTGGTATTGCTCATAGGCACGAGCCACTTGCTCTTCCAAGGTTTCAACACGTTGCGGCAGACGCCCTTCAATGCCAAAGGCACGGCGCTCCTCTAGGGTAAATGCCGTGCCTTTGTTTAAATATGGATCCTCCAACAACGATCGACCTCGTGTTTTGACTTTAATGACCGATTGCATAATTCACTTCTCCTTTGTGTTAATGTTGTGTGGTTTGTTATTATATTTTTTAGTGCGAGCGGGCTGATGAGCCACGCTTTGATTTAGAATGCGAAAGCATGAGCGATTGATGCTTAAAAGTCAAGGCGCAGCGCACAAATTCCCAAATCCTGACCGCACAAAATATGTCAACAATCAATTTTGTGACCATGTGCTGGTATCGGTACTGGTATCAGCGTGGAAGGGTTGAGGGATCATGCGGCTTGCTCTTGGTTTTACGTCCTCGTTGCTCAAAAGCCCTGGGCGAGCTGTCGCACACATGGGGTCTTGCTCATGGGCCTTGCTGTGTGATTCATTCTGCGTGATTTATTAATTCATAAGGTGTTTTGAAATGAAAAAAATCGTCATTGTTGGACCTGAAAGCACAGGTAAAAGTTCACTGTGCATCGCTCTCGCCCAGCACTTCCAATCGCCCCATGTCGCTGAATATGCCCGCGAATTTTTACACACACATGGCACCGACTATCGTTTTGAAGACCTGTTGACCATTGCACAAGGTCAACTGGCGGGTGAAGACGCGGTGGTTAAAGCCCACCCCGATGCCCCATACGTGTTCATCGACACCGACATGCATGTCATGCACGTGTGGAGCACCGTTGTGTTTGAGCAAGAACATGCCTACATTGAATCGGAACGCGCAAAAAGGCATTACGATTTGTATTTGTTGGCGTGTCCTGATTTACCGTGGGTCGCTGATGAAATGCGCGAATACCCTGATCTGGCCATGCGAGAACGGCTGTACACCATTTACAAAGACATTTTGACCCATCAATCCACACCATGGGCAGAAGTCAGGGGCATCGGTGAGGCACGAACACAATGTGCCATTAATGCTGTGCTCGGCATCCTTTGACTTCAAAACCAAGGCGATATAGAGCTGTGCCCTGATTTTTTCGCGCTTTTCTGAGGCCAAACCCATGGCGACCCATTTCACCATGGCACCGTGTCGATACAGCCCTTCCATTGCCTGAAACACCAATACCCCTTGTTGAACAACAAGGGGTTTTTATTTATAAAATTGAAACCCATGGGAAGCTCACGGGCATGCATGAATACACCTCAGCCTCCTTCAATCTATGCCCATCGATTAAAGTATGTGTTTTTCTTAAATATGTCAC
>CALMCL010000044.1 GCA_937862905.1 uncultured Burkholderiaceae bacterium
CATTGGGTGACTGGCAGGATACATGTATTTTATATAATAAAAAGTAATGTTACTTTTAAACACAAGGAGATAGTAATGACTAATGTTGTCATCGTTGCCGCAGTACGGACGGCTGTAGGTAAATTTGGTGGTTCTTTGGCAAAAGTGCCCGCGCCAGAATTGGGCGCAACTGTAATCAAAGCTTTGCTCGAAAAAACGGGCGTTTCTGGTGATGCGATCAGTGAAGTCATTCTAGGTCAGGTATTGACTGCAGGTAGTGGTCAAAATCCTGCACGCCAAGCCGTCATCAAAGCGGGTTTACCAAACCATGTGGCTGCCCTGACCATCAACAAAGTGTGTGGTTCAGGTTTGAAAGCCGTGATGTTGGCGGCTCAAGCGGTTGCATGCGGCGATGCTGAAATCGTGATCGCGGGCGGTCAAGAAAACATGAGTGCCTCTCCCCATGTGTTACCCAATTCACGCGATGGTTTCCGCATGGGCAACACCCAATTGGTCGATACCATGATCAATGATGGTTTGTGGGATGCATATAACAACTACCACATGGGCATCACCGCTGAAAACGTCGCTAAAGAGTTCAACATCAGTCGTGACGCGCAAGACGCTTTTGCCTTGGCTTCGCAGCAAAAAGCCATCGCTGCGATTGATGCGGGCAAATTCAAGGATGAAATCGCCCCCGTGGTCATTCCACAACGCAAAGGTGATCCTGTTGTGTTCGACACCGACGAATTCCCAAATCGTAAATCAAGTGCAGAAGGTTTAGCGGGCTTGCGTCCTGCATTTGACAAAGCGGGTTCAGTCACAGCTGGCAATGCTTCAGGCATCAATGACGGTGCGGCAGCGGTGATGGTCATGAGCGCTGAAAAAGCAGCTGAACTGGGCTTGACACCTTTGGCGACTATCAAAGCTTTTGCCAGCACGGGCATTGACCCAACCATCATGGGCATGGGACCGGTCAGCGCATCACGCCGTGCTTTAGAAAAAGCAGGTTGGTCTACAGCCGACTTGGACTTGATGGAAATCAATGAAGCTTTTGCTGCACAAGCATGTGCTGTGAATCAAGAAATGGGCTGGGACACCTCTAAAATCAACGTCAATGGTGGGGCGATTGCATTGGGTCACCCCATCGGTGCATCGGGTTGCCGTGTGCTCGTGAGCCTGTTGCATGAAATGGTGAAACGCGACGCGAAAAAAGGTCTGACCTCATTGTGCATCGGTGGTGGCATGGGTGTGGCATTGGCTGTAGAGCGATAATATGGGTGTTGAGTTAAGCACCAACGGTTCAAATTTGGACAAAGCCAAAGCGGCATTGAAAGGCATGATCGCATCGTGCAACATGTCGGCCTATGATTCAGATCAAATCGTAAAGGTGTCGATTGAACGCATCATCATGCAAAAATTCATCACTTCTTATCTTTGGGATGAGGTGAATGAAGACTTGGCCGATGCTGCGTTCGATGCACTCAGGGAAGAAGGTTTACTGCAACTCAATGCATTTTCAGAGTACGCATTGACCACGACTGGCATTGAAGCACTCATCAAGTAAGGTCACTTTGGAAGCAAGAGATTGCTTCCAAAGTGGTTCTCGCTTAACAAAGGTTTTTACCCAAACGAAATGGATTCAATCCATCCATCGTTGAATAATTTATAACACAACAGGAGATCAATATGACTCAAAAAATAGCTTACGTCACAGGCGGTATGGGTGGCATCGGAACGGCAATTTGCCAACGCTTGCACAAAGATGGCTTCAAAGTCATTGCAGGCTGTGGCCCAACGCGTGATGCGCAAAAATGGCTTGATGAGCAAGCTGCGCTTGGTTACACATTTTATGCATCTGCGGGCAATGTGGGCGATTGGGCGTCGACTGTTGAGGCTTTTGATAAAGTCAAAGCAGAACACGGTGTCATCAGTGTGTTGGTAAACAATGCGGGCATCACACGCGATGGTCAATTTCGAAAAATGGATTTTAAAGCATGGGATGAAGTGATTAAAACCAATTTGTATTCGATGTTCAATGTCACAAAGCAAGTGATTGATGGCATGGTTGAGCAAGGCTTTGGTCGTATCATTAATATTTCATCGGTGAATGGTCAAAAAGGCCAATTTGGTCAAACCAACTATTCGACTGCAAAAGCGGGTTTACATGGATTCACGATGGCTTTGGCGCAAGAAGTGGCTGCCAAAGGCGTGACGGTGAACACCGTATCACCAGGTTATGTGGCGACCGAAATGGTTACAGCCATTCGTGAGGATGTGCTGGAAAAAATCATTGCGACTGTACCCGTCAAACGTTTGGGTCTGCCTTCTGAAATCGCTTCAATGATTGCTTGGTTGGCATCCGATGAGGGTGGTTACAGCACAGGTGCAGATTTCTCTGTGAATGGTGGTTTGCACATGGGGTGATCCCATCTGTTATTGAAAAAATGTTATTGAAAAAGCCCATCGGTTTCGATGGGCTTTTTTGCGCCCAAAAGAAGCTGTTACTGAAAGCGACTTCAATTGATGTGGCGATTTTACATCGTAAGATCTGTTTTTTATGTATCTACTTCCAGCTTAATTTTAGTTTTAAATTTATTGATTTTAACTTTTGACTTGTATGTTGTTTTTGATTTAAAAAAACAATAAATTAAGCCAATTGTTGCTAAAGTGCTTTAATTGCATGTAAATAACTCAAAAATAACGTTGAATGTATAGCTCGTTTTAATGTGTTTTTGATTTAGAATTTATTGTTTTCAAT
>CALMCL010000045.1 GCA_937862905.1 uncultured Burkholderiaceae bacterium
CAAACGCAAAGCGTTATAAGGCTTTACACCTTCAATGGGCTCAGTTGTTGAATGTGAAAAAAACAGGGGAACGATTTCAGCCAACCCGCCAAATGAAACAGTCAGCAAAGTCAAAGCGATCAACCAACCGACTTTACGCTCAACCTTATCTTGTGATAAAAAACTCATGGTGCATTTCTCCAAACAATGTCTATATTAGTGGTGTGCGTCGTAGCTCAGTTCAGGAATTGGCGCATCAACGGCTTTACCAGCCATGATTGTACGAACGACGTTGTAGGCCATAATGATCATACCGCCGAGGTACATCACACCACCCAACACACGAATAATATAGAGCGGCTTAGAAGCTGCAATGCTTTGAATATGGGTGTAAACCAAAGTGCCATCAGGATTAATCGCGCGCCACATCATGCCTTGCATTACACCAGAAATCCACATTGAAGTGATGTACAACACCACACCAATGGTTGCAATCCAAAAATGTAAATTAATCAAACGTGTGCTGTACATGGTTTCACGGTTGAATGTGCGGGGGATGAGGTAATACAGAGAACCAATCGATATAAAACCAACCCAACCCAAGGCACCACTGTGAACGTGACCGACAGTCCAGTCTGTGTAGTGAGACAACGCATTGACTGTTTTGATGGCCATCATTGGGCCTTCAAAAGTCGACATACCATAAAATGACAATGACACAACAAGGAATTTCAAAATCGGATCATCACGGAGTTTATCCCAAGCGCCTGACAAGGTCATCATGCCGTTGATCATCCCACCCCAGCTTGGTGCCAAGAGGATCAAAGAGAACACCATACCCAGCGATTGAGTCCAATCAGGCAGCGCCGTGTAATGCAAGTGGTGTGGACCTGCCCACATGTAAGTGAAAATCAAAGCCCAAAAGTGAACCACTGACAAACGGTATGAATAAACAGGACGACCAGCTTGCTTAGGCACATAGTAATACATCATGCCCAAGAAACCTGCTGTCAAAAAGAAGCCCACCGCATTATGACCGTACCACCACTGAACCATCGCATCGGCTGCACCTGCATAAGCAGAGTATGATTTCCACATGCCCGCAGGAATGGCCGCACTGTTGACCAAATGCAACAAGGCCACAGTTAAAATGAAGCCACCGAAGAACCAGTTTGCCACATAAATATGCGACACTTTACGAGTGGCCAAGGTGCCAAAAAACACCACGGCATAAGCCACCCAAACAACCGTCAACAACAAGTCAATCGGCCATTCCAATTCAGCGTACTCTTTGCCTTGGGTGAACCCCATGGGCAAAGTGATGGCCGCCAACAAGATAACCAACTGATAGCCCCAAAAGACAAAATCAGCCAAACGACCACCAAACAAACGAACATTGCTTGTTCGTTGCACCACGTGGAATGATGTCGCCATCAAAGCACAACCGCCGAATGCAAAAATCACAGCGTTGGTGTGCAAAGGACGCAAACGTCCAAAAGACAACCAAGGCACTCCAAAGTTTAACTCAGGAAACGCCAATTGCGAGGCAATAAAAACCCCCACCAACATCCCGACGATTCCCCACACAACCGACATAATGGCGAACATGCGCACCACTCGGTAGTTATAGGTTGTGGCTTGTGCTGACATACCATGCTCCAGTTTAAAAAATAACAAATTTGACTTGACCTCAACCGCACAACGGTTAGAGCCATTAACCTCCATATTGTAACCGTTTTTGCACTTAAAACCCAGCCCTTTAGTGTGGTTTTTACTTGGATTTTTTAATAATGTATGAAATTAAATGCATTTCACACCCAAGGCAATATTAAAAAAAGAACCCAAATCCCAGCGAACCATTTAAATCAACGTCTCTGATTTCAAAGAGAAAAACAAACCGAAAACTCAATTTAACTTTAACACCAATCTCAAATCATCACCCAACAATGCAGGCGTAGACCAGTGCCAATGCCCAGCCTCCACAAGCGCATCTAAATTGACAGCATCACCAAAAGCAGCCACCAGCTTGCCCGCCCCCACAACACGGGGCGCAACATACATCAACACTTCATCGACCAAACCTGCTTCAAACAAGGCCGCATTCAAAACAGCACCCGCTTCAACATGCACTTCATTGATCTGCCGCGAATAGAAATACGCCCACAGCGCATTCAAATCAAGCCGCCCTTCTGTCTCCGCAGCAAAAGTCAGCACCAACAATTGGGGGTGAGCTGCGCGCAACGCATGCAAACGCTCAGCCTGCCGTTCGTATTCACCATCATCACCATTCAGCTCAACACACGCCAACCAAACAGGGGCACCATCATCAAACACACACGCATCCAATGGTGTTCGTGCATACGCATCGACAATGCATTTAATGGGAGGCCTCTCAACAGTCACTCCACGCACATTGAGCTGAGGATTGTCACTCAAAACCGTACCAATCCCAGACACAATCACATCCGCGCGTGCGCGAAAACGATGACCATCCTTCCGAGCCTCTACACCCGTAATCCATTGACTTCGCCCATCGGGTAAAGCAGTCTTACCATCTGCACTCGCCGCCCACTTCAATCGCGTATACACCCGATTGAAGCGCATCCTTGTCATGAAACCCACATTCAAATCATAAGCCGCCTGCGCCAACACATGCTCAAGAGGCAAGACGTCGACAAGCACCCCCGCTTCACGCAATGCGGCCACGCCTGCACCGGCCACCTGAGGGTTTGCATCCAATAACACGACCACAACCCGTGCAGGTGAAATCGCCTTGAGCGCATGCACACATGGGGGCGTTCGGCCAAAATGGCTGCATGGCTCCAACGTCACATACACCACGCAGCCCTTCAAGTCCAAACCTGTAGACTGCGCATCTCGAATCGCCATAACCTCTGCATGCGCCTGCCCAGCCGCTTGCGTATAGCCCTGTCCAATAACGACATTGTCTTTAACAATCACACAACCGACACGCGGATTAGGTGAAGACAATCCAATTGCGGATTGTGCCTGACCCAATGCCAACTCAAGCCATTTCAAATCCAACACATCGATATTCATCATCAACCTTCCTTTTTTAACATCTCACTTGATCTCATATGTTCACATGATAACGCATTATGTACGATTGAAAATTGCACAACAAATCAGGCACGCCCAACCATGATTCGATGCATCAATTCAGACGGAGATCCACCAACACAAATCTATCCGCAGGCACATTAAACAGTGCCACCCAGCACAAGCAACACACGCAAACAATACGCACCAAACAGGAATTGACGGCATGACATCCATCCAACTGTTGGACAACACACAAGCCATGCAAGCCCAAAGGGCCCGCACACAGAAGCACAAGCTGGATGCCCTATTCGAAACATTAGACACTAATGCCCACAAATACCCTTGATGCTGATCAGTCAAATGCTGATGTTGAATCATGTCATATCGATGCCACAAGATCATCGCGAGCATGGGTAAAGCAAATCACGTTAAGCAGCCATTGTTTTTTAGCAATCGCTTTAAACATAAACTCGCATATAGCGATTTAGGCATAAAAAAGACGGGCAAGCCCGTCTTTTTTATTGCAAATGGTGCCACACAATGTGGCCAAGGTTTTTACCTTATTTGTACACAGGATAAGCATCGGTCAATGCTTTGACCTCATCACGTACACGTGCCAACACCGCTTCATCGGTCGGATTGTCAAGCACGTCAGCGATCAAATTGGCGATTTGTTCCGTTTCCGCTTCTTTGAAGCCGCGCGTCGTCAATGCAGGCGTACCGACACGAATGCCGCTGGTCACAAATGGTGTTTGGGGATCGTTTGGAATGGCATTTTTGTTGCAAGTCATGTGCGCCAAGCCCAATACACGTTCGGCCTCTTTACCCGTTAAACCCTTAGGTTGTAAATCCACCAGCATGACGTGCGATTCTGTGCGACCCGACACGATGCGCAAGCCGCGTGCAATCAAGGTTTCTGCCAACACTTTGGCATTTTTGACAACCTGTGCTTGGTATTCTTTAAACTCGGGGCTCAATGCTTCTTTGAACGCCACCGCTTTACCTGCAATCACGTGCATCAATGGACCGCCTTGAATGCCAGGAAAAATAGATGAATTGATGGCTTTTTCGTGCTCAGCCTTCATCAAAATCACACCACCGCGTGGACCGCGCAATGATTTATGCGTGGTGGTGGTCACGAAGTCTGCAAACGGCACAGGATTTGGATACACGCCCGCAGCGATCAAGCCCGCGTAATGCGCCATATCGACCATGAAATATGCACCGACTTCTTTGGCGATTTTTGAAAAACGCTCAAAATCAATTTTTAAAGCAAAAGCAGATGCACCTGCAATGATGAGTTTTGGTTTGGCTTCGCGTGCCAAAGCCTCCATGGCATCATAATCGATGTCTTCATCGGCATTCAAACCGTACGACACAACGTTAAACCATTTACCACTTTGGTTCAACTTCATGCCGTGCGTCAAATGCCCACCTTCAGCCAAACTCATGCCCATGATGGTGTCACCTGGTTTCAACACAGCGAAAAACACGCCTTGATTGGCTTGCGAACCCGAGTTCGGTTGAACGTTGGCCGCCTCTGCACCAAAGAGCTCTTTCACACGGTCAATGGCCAATTGCTCAACCACATCCACATACTCACAACCGCCGTAGTAACGTTTGCCTGGGTAGCCTTCGGCGTATTTGTTGGTCAATTGTGAACCTTGGGCTTCCATGACCGCTGGGCTGGTGTAGTTTTCTGAAGCAATGAGTTCAATGTGGTCTTGTTGGCGTTGATTTTCAAGATTGATGACCGCCAACAATTCTGGGTCGGTGTTGGCTAAGCTGTTTTTTACTCGATCAAACATGGGAATATCCTCATTAAAAAGTGCGCATCATACAAATCAAACGCTAAAAATCAAAAAACACAATGCGTTGAGCGCATTGTGTGAAAATAGTGGGGGCTGCGATATGACCAAGATTTTCAGTGGCGATTTCCAACGTTCATCATCCCCGTCTGTCCTTGGTACCTGAGAGATTGTGCAAACATCAGTTTGCGCCCCTTCGGTGGATCACTGTGTGATCACTCTCCAGATGTGTGTGCATCGCGCTGGTTCTTTTGCCTGAGAGTTTTTGGGAATCACCTTCGGCGGCGAAGCATACTAAAGGCTTTCGCACTCTCCCAGCGGATGCGCCACTGTACGGGTTTTAAGCCATTTTGTCAAATTTTGAACCCGACGTCCAGCCCCTGCATGGATGATGTTTTTTATCAAAAACATGAATAACATTCATGAACAACAAAAACATGTTAAATGTGTTTAATGGCAGATCATATCGCCAAGGCCACAGCCAAACGTGGTGTTAATGTGTACACGCCATTCCAACTGGCACTGGCCAAAACATGCTCTTGCATCCGCCGCGTCACACTGGCCAAATTCAGCTTACCATCGGCAGGCAAAGTCAACTCGGCCACATCCAATGCATACAAAGTAAAAGTATAGCTGTGAACCAACGAATCATTCCACGGGGGGCATGGGCCATCATAACCATAGTAGTCGCCTTCCATGTCATGATCCCCCGCAAACCAATGGGTATAATCGTTGATGCCTTGGCGCATCGATGATGCTTTCAAACCCGCCACCACGGGGCCAGCCTTACCTTTTGGGGTGACTTCATGAGAAAATTGCCCCACTTGAAACTCTCGGGTTTCGGCCGGAATATTGATCAAGACCCAATGGCTGAAATCGGTACGCGGCAGTTCGGCAGGCACTTCGCGGTCGGTTTGATTCACATCTTTGGGGTCAGTCGGCGCGGTGGCATCGATACACAACATGACAAAAGATTGGGTGTGCTCAGGTACATCTGTCCATGAAAAGTGCGGGCTTTTATTGGATGACAATTTAACGCGTGTTTTCTCATCCATTTGGGCAAAGGCAAATTCTGGTGGAATCACCCCTTTGTTTGGAAAACTATCGCTGTGCAATTTCATGGCATTATCCTTTCATGGTTTCAAGGAGGCATGAGTAACGATTGCGCCCAACAAAGCAACGCAGACATCACCACACCGAGATATACACATTATACGGCGAATCAATGACATACGCATGTCCAAAAAAGTGCAAATTTTGACCAGCATGCTGCTGTTATGCCGTGGTTTTGAGCCAAAAAGTAACAGGGCCATCATTGACCAAAGACACCTGCATGTCAGCTGCAAAAACACCTGTTTGCACAGTTTGATGCAGCACTCGGGCTTTATTCACCCAATCATTGTACAAATCACGCGCCAAATCAGGTGCAGCGGCGGGCGTGAAACTGGCACGCGTGCCGCTGTTGGTGTCGGCTGCAAGGGTGAATTGAGACACGATGAGCAAACCGCCATTCACATCCGTCACGCTGCGGTTCATTTTGCCGTTGTCATCCGAAAACATGCGATACGCCAATACTTTTTTGAGTAATTTATCGCCCACCGCAGGCGTGTCGCCTTTTTCGGCGCATAAAAACACGAGCAAACCC
>CALMCL010000046.1 GCA_937862905.1 uncultured Burkholderiaceae bacterium
CAGTGACAGGCAGCTCAATCGCATCGTTGTCGACTTCGACTTCAGCTGGATTCAGTACGCTTGATTCGACAGTGGCTTCATTGTCAACAGTGACAGGCAGCTCAATTGCATCGTTGTCGACTTCGACGTCAGCTGGCTTCAGCACGCTTGATTCGACAGTGGCTTCGTTGTCAACAGTGACGGGCAGCTCGATTGCATCGTTGTCAACGTTGACTTCAACAAGCTTCATGTATGTGAACAGTGCGGTGGCTTCGTTGTCTACGGCGACTTCAACGGCGATCAGCTCGACCAACAGTGCGGTGTCTTCGTTGTCGACTTCGACTTCGGCTGGCTTCAGTACGGTGGATTCAACCGTGGCTTCGTTGTCTACGGCGACTTCAACAGCAATCAGTTCAACCAACAGTGCAGTGTCTTCGTTGTCGACTTCGACTTCGACTGGCTTCAGTACGGTGGATTCAACAGTGGCTTCGTTGTCAACAGCGACATCAACAGCGATCAGTTCGACCAACAGTGCGGTGTCTTCGTTGTCTACGTCGACTTCAGCGGGCTTCAGTACGGTTGACAGTTCGATTGCTTCATTGTCGACTACAACTTCGGCTGGTTTTAGCACGGTGAACAGTGCGGTGTCTTCGTTGTCTACTGCGACTTCAACAGCGATCAGTTCGACCAACAGTGCGGTGTCTTCGTTGTCAACTTCGACTTCAACAGGCTTCAGCACGGTGGATTCAACGGTGGCTTCGTTGTCAACATCAACGTCAACAGGGTTAAGCACCTTGGGCAGTGCGATTGCTTCGATTTCATCGTCATTCAGCAACTCAGGCAGTGCGATTGCTTCGTTGTCGACGTTGACTTCAACAGGCTTTAGCACAACCAACAGTGCAGTGGCTTCGTTGTCGACTTTGACTTCAACGGGCTTGAGTACAACCAACAGTGCAGTGGCTTCGTTGTCAACCTTGACTTCAACGGGCTTGAGTTCGGTTAACAGTGCGGTGGCTTCGTTGTCAACGACGACATCAACTGGCTTGAGCTCGGTCAACAGCGCGGTGGCTTCATTGTCGACGGTGGTGACCAAAGGTTCGAAATACTTCCAAGCGAACTCAACAGAGGCGGGTGCGCAGGCGAATGGCAACAACTCGATCGCAATCGGTCCTAATTCTGTGGCCAATGGCGATAACTCAACCGCGATGGGCAATGGCGCAGTGACAACAACCAATGCGACCAATTCGATGGCGATGGGTACGAGCGCAACAGCTTCGGCTGCGAACTCTGTGGCTTTGGGCTCGAATTCGAATGTTTCTGCGAACAACTCTGTGGCCTTGGGTGCCAATTCGGTGGCTGATGGCACAAGCTTAAGCAACTCGGCTTATAACCCAGGTGGTTCGATTGCAGGGGTAACGCCTGTGGGTGAGGTTTCAGTTGGTTCCGCAGGTGCTGAGCGTCGAATCACCAATGTTGCAGCGGGTTCTGCTGACACCGATGCGGTGAATGTGAGCCAGTTGAAAGCGTTGAAATCGAGTGTCAATACCGATATCAAGGAACTCAAAGGTGGTATTGCAGCAGCATTGGCACTTGAGTCTGCGCCATCGGTGGCTGGTAAGTTCACCACTTATATGGGTGTTGGGCATTATGATGGTCAGACTGCAGTGGGTATTTCGGGTCGTAAGACTTCAGACAATGGCCGTTGGAGTTTGTCGGGTGGCGTCACAGCTTCTCAACAAGGTAAGATCGGTGCTCGTATTGGTTTCACGAAAGTATGGGATTGATTTTAAACAGAAAGGTTCCCTTTGCATGATGTGAAGGGGACTGGGTTGATGAGGCAATGCTTCATCAACCACCCATAACCGATGCCTTGGCAGATGACTGCTCAATAGACAGAATTAAGGATTGATGATGAAAAAATACATGACATTATTTACAGGAATCGCAGCGGTGTTGGCTTTGAGCAGTACGGCTGCCTTTGCACAACAAGCTGAAACAACTGTGAAATTTCCAGAGTTGAAGTCGACCTACTTAAAAACAGGCGATTTTGTGAACTTGGAAAATTTGAAAAAAATTGCTGCGGGCTTACATAAGGATCAAGTGCGTTTGTTGCTGGGCAACCCACATTTCAGTGAGGGCATTGGCAATCCACGTGTGTGGGATTATGCGTTTAATTTTTATACAGGACAAATGGGTGGCGATTATGTGACGTGCCAATACCAAGTTCAGTACGATAAAGATTACCACATCAATGCGACTTATTGGAAAGATAAGCAGTGTGAAGGTTTCTTGCATGAAGCGCCACCGCCAGTACCACGCGTGGCTGAACCGATCACTTTGTCTGCCGATGGCTTGTTTGCATTTGGTCGCTCGGATCTGAACAGCTTGCAAAGCAAAGGACGTGAGAATTTACGTCAATTGGCGGGTCAAATCAATTCAGGTTTGAGCAAGCTGACCTCAGTCTCGATCGTGGGTTATAGTGATCGGATTGGTTTGCCTAAGACCAACTTGGCCTTATCTCGTGCACGTGCAGCCACCGTTAAGAAGTATTTGGTGCAACAAGGTGTGCCAGCGAATTTGATCACAACCAGTGGCATGGGGCCGGCAAATCCTGTTGTGAATTGCCCTGGTCCAACATCACCACGCACAATTGCGTGTTTGATGCCAAATCGCCGCATTGAAGTGACTTTGAATGGTGAAAAATAACCACTTGATGTTGCTGACTGCTGTCAATAAAAAATCCGCCAATTTGGGCGGATTTTTTATTGAGCTTTGGGTTTGTGATTCGATCCTACCTATATATGAGTGGTTGCCCATTTCAGTCATTAACATTAAATGAGATCAATTAAATGGGATCACCTAAATGAGATCAATGCTGGTGATTGCGCAACCACAATCGAATGAGTTCATGTTGATTGCTGTGCATGGGGCTCAACAATAACAAGCGTTCAGCAGCACTGCGGTGATGGTGGCGTTGAAAAAATTGGCTTAGGATGCTGTTGTCTTGACAATTGTGGATAGCTCGTTCTATCCCTGCTTCAATGAAGTTTTGCCAATTTAACAATTCAGGGGAGTCGGTGTTGGGTAAAAATACACCGCGATAATCGCGTAAAACGGCCGCAGAGTCCCCTGATTCAATGGATTGGATGAGACTGCTGTGATCCGTGCCAACAGGGGAGCCTAAGCGATAAGGTTTATTGTGCAGTGTTGAACCCAGTAACGATCGAATGTGACTGATCTCTGATTTCAACGTGGTTGTGCTGACACGGTGATCGCCGTACAGTTTGCTGTGCAGTTCGCTCAGCGATAAACCTTGCGGGTGCAGTGCCAGTAAGGTCAAAATTTCCATTTGGCGTGGCGAGCAGGCCAGAGGCTTGTGATCCCAATACGCTGCAGCATGTGGTTGGCAAACATTGAGGATCAATTGAGGTTGGGCAAAAGTTCCAATCAATTGGCTTAAACTTTGAGCAAAATTTTGTACAGCCGCCAAAGTCAACCCGCTGTGTTGTCGCCACGTGGTTGAAAAATCCAAAACCCCAACCACATGCTGATTGCGTGGGTCAATGATGGGGGCGGCCGCACATGACCAATCATGAACAATGTCTGCATAATGTTCGCCGGCAAAGACGGCTTGAGGTCGGTGATGGGTCAAGACTTCAGACAATGCATTTGTGCCAACGGCACGCTCATGCCACAAGCCACCTGCGGAAAAATTGATTTTCTCTGCTCGATCGCGCATCGCTCGACCCGAGTCTGTCCATAAAATATGCCCTTGCGCATCACTGAGGGCGACAATCAAACGGTTTTCCAGCGCGATGCTGGACAATTGATTCAAAATGCCTTGCCCATGTCTGGCGATCACCGATTCCTGCCAGACGGTGCGTGTATACAATTGATCCAAGAGGGGCGCCGCATTGATGTGTGTGCTGACGGAAGCACTTGAGCGTTGCCAAGAGTCGTATACCCTTTGTGGTAATGCCAAACTGCGCTGGCCTTGAGTGAAGACTTGATGTGCACTTTCTAATCGTTGACGATAGCGCGTCAGTGCCGCTCGTTCCATGCCCAGCCTCCTTGCTGCTTTTGGTTATGCTTGCTGATCGTTGTCTGTGTTGCCACATTGACCCGTGTTCAATAATGTCCATTATGTCCATTGAACCACAAAAAAACCCGCATGCCAAGCTCATACCAACCGTATACCAACCTACAAGTGTCTATTCTTAAGTCCATGCAACTTGTGAAAAATACAGTTTTATTCAGTAAGTGATGAATACATGGCTGAGTGATTTATATTTGACAACACGCATGGGGATAAGCTCAAATCCCGCTCAAAAATTGGGTAATAAAACAGTTGTTTATTAATCATATATCATCCTCTAGGAGACAACATCGTGGCAAGTACAACATTTTTCATTCCATCCGTCAACATCATGGGAGCTGGCAGTCTGGTTGATGCGATGAAAGCGATTCAAGCCTATGGCTTTAAACATGCTTTGATTGTGACCGACAAAGGCTTGTCACAATTGGGCGTGGCCACACATGTGGCTGAACAATTGGCCGCACATGGCGTCAGCTCTCACTTGTTTGACGACGCCCAACCAAACCCGACTTCAGGGAATGTGTTGGCGGGTTTGACCGCATTGTCTGCTCAACAAAGCGATTGCATCGTCTCGCTGGGCGGTGGCTCATCGCATGACTGCGCCAAAGGCATCGCTTTGGTCGCCACGAATGGTGGGAAAATTGCAGATTATGAAGGTGTCGATCAATCGAAAAAACCACAGTTGCCATTGATTGCGATCAACACCACTGCGGGTACTGCCAGTGAAATGACCCGTTTTTGCATCATCACCGATGAGCAGCGGCATGTCAAAATGGCGATTGTGGATCGCAACACCACACCGATTTTATCGGTCAATGACCCTGATTTGATGATGGGCATGCCCAAAGGTTTGACTGCGGCGACGGGGATGGATGCTTTGACCCATGCCATTGAAGCCTATGTCTCGACTGCGGCCACACCGATCACTGATGCGTGTGCACTTAAAGCGGTGTCCTTGATTTCTGATCATTTACGCACCGCTGTGCACGATGGCCGTGATGCCTTGGCTCGGGAGCAAATGGCGTATGCACAGTTTTTGGCAGGCATGGCTTTTAACAATGCATCTTTGGGTTATGTGCATGCGATGTCTCACCAATTGGGCGGTTTTTATGATTTACCGCATGGGGTGTGCAATGCTTTGTTGTTGCCGCATGTTGAGGCGTTTAATGCCAGTGTGTCAGCCAGTCGTTTGGCTGATGTGGCTGAAGCGATGGGGGAGGACATTGGTGGTTTGAATGATGAGCAAGCCGCACAGGTGTGTCTCAGCGCGATTCGTCAACTGTCTGCTGACATTGGCATCCCACAATCTTTGGCTGAGTTGGGCGTTAAAACTGAAGACATTCCAACATTGGCCGCCAATGCAATGAAAGATGCATGTGGCTTCACCAATCCACGTGTGGCCACTCAAGCTGAGATTGAACAGATTTTTGCGGGTGCGATGTAAAGGCCTGTCAAAGCATGGTCAAAAATGGACACATGGGCATTGGGTTCTTCTCATTGATGTGTTCCATTTTTTGTCCCATTGTTTGGGCACTTGGTAAAAAATCCCAGCATGCAGGCGCATTGCTGGGATTTTTAAATGACGATGGTGCGTTCAATCGGTCATGCCTTCAATGACACGCCCATACACGTCGATCATCCATGCCTTTGTTTGCATGGCTTGCATGACCTGTATGGGCACATTTCAGCCCAGCACCTCGCGCAACAAGTGTTGCACGGCATCCACTTCATGTTGCACATCATCAGGTTGAACCCGCGTATCGTGGTTGTTTTGCAAACGCGCTGCATGCTGAATGGCACGGAAAGAACGGTAAGCATTGGCTGCTTCAGTGGCCGTGTGCTGTGAAATCAAACCAGCATCGGCTGCCCGATGAAGCAAACCGATGTTGCCTTTGTTTTCAAGCAATTCAACGTGGGCATGGCTGTTCAATAAAACCAAAGCTTGCACACAAAACTCGATGTCGACCATGCCGCCTGTGTCGTATTTCACATCAAACAATGTGCTGGCGTTCGGGTGTCCATCTTTAATTTTTTGTTTCATCTCGATGATGTCTTTAATCACCACATCACGTTCGCGCGGTTGTTGCAAAATCGCGCGCCGCTCATGTTCAAACCATGCGCCGATCACGGCATCACCCGCGCAAAAACGCGCCCGCGTGATGGCCTGATGCTCCCAAAACCAAGCCGATTCATTTTGGTATTGTTTAAACATGCTTAAGCGGCTGACCAGTAAGCCGCTCGCACCGTTCGGTCGCAAGCGGTAGTCGGTTTCAAATAAAATCCCCGCAGGCGTGGGTGCAATCAGCCAATTGTTCAAACGTTGGGCAAAGCGGGTGTAAATGTCCGAGGCATCTGGATGCGGATCATCGTACAAAAAGACCAAATCCAGATCTGAGGCGTAACCCATTTCTTTGCCCCCCAGCTTGCCATACGCGATGATGGCGAAATTGGGCGTTTCTTGATGGCGTTTGGGAAAAGCGCGCCAACAAAAATACAGGGCTTGGCGCAAGACGATGTCTGTTAATTCAGACAAATGGTCGGCCAATTGCTCGACCGTCCACAAGCCATCAAGCTCCTGTGCCAACAGGCGAAACACCTGGGCATGATGGGTCTCGCGCAAAATGTCCATCTGACGTTCCACATCGGGCATGTCTGGGTTGTCATTGATCACGGCACGCGCCAAAGCCTGCTGCAACTCGGCTTCGACTTCTGTCCAATTGGGCGGCGTGTGCAGTGCTGGCGTGAGCATTTCATCCAATAAGATCGGATGTGCCGTCAAATAATCGGCCGCCCAACGCGAGCGGGTGCACAGTTTGATCAAATGCGCCAAAGCCTTGGGGTATTCAAACAGCAAGGCCAAATAGCTGCTGCGTTTGGCGACTGAGTCTAAAAAATTGAAGATGCGCATCGCATATTCATTGGGAATCGGCGCGGTGTTTTGTGCCGCCAAAAGCGCCAATGTGCGCAACACCAATTGGCGATAGCGCATTTGACTGCGTTCTGGCAAATGGTTGATGCGCGCATCGTTATCGAGCCGCGCCAAATGCTCTTGCAACGCATTCGGTTCTTTGAAGGGGGCAATCAATGCCGCATGGTCATCATTTTGCGGCTGCGCATCTGAAGCATCGGTTTTATCGGCTTCAAACAAGGCATTGAAGTGAGCGGACACAATCGCTTGACCTGCTTTTAAATGCGCAAGCAACGCATCAAAGTCTGCGCAATGCATGGCTTTCGCCAATTCTATTTGGGTGTCTGCTTGAGTCGGCAGCAGCTGTGTTTGCGCATCATCAATGTATTGGATGTGGTGCTCAAGATGACGCAAAAAGACATAGTATTCGGTCAGTTGGGCGGCTTTTTCAGCAGAAATTAAACCATGTGCGCGCAAGTGAGGCAACACGTCCAAGCTGGCTTTTTGTTGCAATTCAGGCGTGCGTGCACCTTTGATGATTTGATACAACTGCACAATGAACTCAATTTCGCGGATGCCACCCGTGCCCAATTTGATGTCAATCGCGTTGTTTTTGGCGCTTGATTTTGCATTGGCCTGCGTGCGGATTTTGCTGTGCACATCGCGCAGCGCATCAATGGCATCGTAATCAAGGTAACGGCGGAAAACGAAAGGGTTGATTAAATTTTGCAATTGATGTGAGTGTGCGTCAGGGTTCATCAAACGGCTTTTGAGCCAAGCAAAACGCTCCCACGTGCGTGCATTGGAAATCAAATATTTTTCAAGCATCGACAAACTCACACACAGCGGCCCGCTTGCGCCATTCGGACGCAGGCGCATGTCGACACGAAACACAAAACCAAACTCCGTGACATCATCGAGCAGTTTAATGACCCGTTTACCCAACCGTTCAAAAAACTCCCCATGCGAGAGCAGGCGTGGACGTGGGTTGTCGCTGGTGTTTTGTGTCTCACCATCGTGTTCAAACACAAAAATCAAATCCATGTCAGACGAAACATTCAGCTCATTGCCCGCCAATTTACCCATGCCCATCACCCACAGCGGCATCGGCGTGCCATCCTCGCGCAACGGCTCACCATGTATTTCACGCAAGGTTGAGCGGCACACATCCAGCGCATACAAGGTGCTGGCGTCCGCCAATGCACTGATGGTGGCGGTGACCACGGTCAAGTGCTGCTCATCCAACGCATGGTTCAAGTTGTGTTCCATCAACGCCAGCATCACCTGCGCCCGAGTTCGGCGTAAAGCCACGCCAGCCGCCGTTTCAGCATCGTGGTGCGCGGGAGTATTTGCTAGGAATAACGTTTGAATGTCAGCGATGGACAAAGGCAATTGCGCCATTAACTCAAGGACCTGCGACTCACTGACGCGACCGCTGTTCAATTGGTTACGGGCATAATTGGAGTAAGATTCGGATTTTAAATGGGGCATGGGCAAAGGTTTGAGAAGTGGGAATTAAAAGTAGAAATTCATAGTGATCACAGCATGATGGACTGTATTAAAAAAATACACAGTCATTGATGCATTTTGCCTTCAAACGCAATCAGAAGTGGGTTTCTCCAGTGACGACGTGATGCGTTGGTTGC
Organism: uncultured Burkholderiaceae bacterium; assembly: GCA_937862905.1. Taxonomy (GTDB): domain Bacteria; phylum Pseudomonadota; class Gammaproteobacteria; order Burkholderiales; family Burkholderiaceae; genus Hydromonas. Next base: position 8,630 of record CALMCL010000046.1, read on the forward strand.
TGATCAAACGCATGTCCATCTGTTTTGACATCAGGCTCGTGGCGGATCAGCGAGCGTGCATGGTGATTAAAACCACTTTTCAGCCGAAACAGGCAGGGCTTTACCCGCAGCATGCGCCCGTTGAAGCACCAACCAGAAATGTCTAAAACTGGCTCGATCATGCAGTTTATTTTCAAAAGCAATCGGCCCCCAACTCGCCGCTTCAGCTTTCAACAATAGATCGGCAGCAAAAGTAATCTCCTCATCATCAGGCGCAAACGCCTGCAAAATCTCATCAATCTGATTTGGATGAATGCTCCACATGCGCAAATAGCCAAACTCATCTCGCGCACGGCGCGCATCGTTAAACGCAGCATTGGGCGTCGCA
>CALMCL010000047.1 GCA_937862905.1 uncultured Burkholderiaceae bacterium
CAGCGGATGATCTGCGCATCCAGCATGCTGCGATATTCTGCAAGTTCGGGCAGCGTGTTGAATAAAAAGTGATTGAGGCTGCGGGGTGAGGCGAGTGATTGAAACACTTGTGACTCGGCATGCTTTGCTGTGTGTTTAGCAAAGCGTTTGAGCCAGATGGTGTCGCCCACGGCGATGTGGTTGAGCGTGCCCAAAATGGATCCAAAAAAAGCACCTTGATGGGCGATCAACTGGTCATGGCTCAGGTGTTGGGAGGCTGTGAATAGGCTGTTGTTCATCCACTGATTGTAGTTTGCTATGAGGCGAATGTGGGTGGTGCGGTGCATGTGTGCCCCTCAAGATGTGGGTTGTTGCTCAATGCGTGGGTGGCCAGAAAAGGGTACGGGATCAACGTGTCCAGCACCAACTTAAACCTTGCTTGATGCTTGTTTCATTTTAAAGGTTGCTAAAGGTGCGCATGGGAAACCCGAACAACATTCAGATCAATCCAGAATCGGGAGCCAAAACATCAGGTGCTCACGCGTTTGGCTTGATTTGTCAATTGACTCCATTTGTTAATTGATGTTCTTTTGTAATAAATATTTTTTTGTAATTGATGCGTTATGTGCCAATCTCATGATGCAAAAGCAGTGACTGCAATATTTTTGAGGGTGGCCTTTGAGTCAATCACCAATCACATGAGCGCGATTGACTCTGTGGTCATCATGGGTATGCAATTACTTGCTTTGAATCGAGCCTTCAGGTGCAGAGAACGTAAAGGTGCTTGCTGCTGCCCCAGAGTTTTGGCTCACGCCTGAGAAGTTCAGAACGGTGACTTGTCCGAGCGTGTCGTACAGTTCCATGGCGTCTGGTAAACCATTGCGCAGGCCAATGTTGACTTTGGTGAAGTTGCCACTGCGTGATTTTGGCACTGCTGTGACCCATGCGCGACCGTCGGCTTCGCCACCGTCGCTTAACGTGAAATTGGCGGATAAGTCAGAGCCGCCGAACAAAATCGCTGCGGGTGATGAGCCGATCGCACTGCCCAAACTGCGTTTGGTGACTTGGTTCAAATCTTTATCAAAGATGGTCAATGTTTTGCCATTGCTGACCAAGACTTGCTCGTATGGGTGTGTGTACATCCAGCGGAATTTACCAGGGCGGGCAAACACGAATGAGCCCGAGCTGATTTTTTTCGCTGCGCCACTTTTGCCGATGACTTTTTGAGTGAAACTGCCCGATGCATTTTTGGTGTTGCGGTTGAATTGTTGCAGGTCGTCAATGGGCGTTGCGTTGGCAAAACCAATTGCAGAGGTCAAAGCTGCTGCGGTCAAAACTTTAGTGAAAACAGATTTAAACATGTCGTGTCTCTATTGAGTTGAAGATGGGGATGTTAAGGTGTGGCGATTGAATATGGTTGACGAATTTTTTTAAACACCGATGCGTGGGCGCAAAAATTAATCGCTAAGGCCATGATTTTACATAAAAATACAATCGCGTGCGAGGGGTCATTTTTTTTCATTAAAGAACGCTTGCACCACATCTTCTTGGCGTGTGCGGGCAAACGAAGGCAAACTTTGCCAGATTCGACGACCGTACGGCTTGGAAATGAGGCGGGTGTCACAAATCATCAGCACACCTTTGTCCGTTTCTGAGCGAATCAATCGACCCGCACCTTGTTTGAGGCTGATCACGGCTTGTGGCACTTGGTATGCCATGAAGCCATTTTCACCTCGCTCTTCGATGGCTTTCAGGCGAGCCGCAAGCACGGGGTCATCGGGCGGGGCGAAGGGCAGTTTGTCGATGATGACCACAGACAATGCTTCACCACGGACATCCACGCCTTCCCAAAAACTTTGTGAACCGACGAGCACAGGGTGGCTCGCGGCGCGGTATTGATTGAGAATTTCAGTGCGTGAGGCGGTGCCTTGAACCAATAAAGTCCACGGTAAATCATGCGCTTTGATTTGTTCATCCAGCCATGCGGCATAGCGTTTGACCGCAGCCAAAGTGGTGCAGAGCAAAAACGCGCGACCATTTGAGGCTTGCAATACAGGCCAGATTTTGGCCAACATGGCGTTACCAAAAGCACGGTTCGATGGCTCTGGCAGGCCGTCGGGTACGTACAACAAACCTTGATTGGCGTAATCGAAAGGGCTGTCCCAGCTTGCCGTGGTGGCATCGCTCAAGCCCAATTGCTCTGTGAATAAAGAAAAGTCTTTTTTGACCGATAAGGTCGCTGAAGCAAAAATCCACGTGCGCAAGTGATCGGATTCACGTTGCCGAGTGAAATTTTCGGCAACCGACAGTGGGGTGGCGTTCAGGCGCACAGAATAGGTCAAGGCTTCTACCCAACGAACCATCTCATTGCCCGTTTGGCCTTGCCACTGCTCATACGAGGCGATGAGGCTACTCAAACGTTCGGCACATTGTGCCAACGTTTCGGCGCGCACCGTGGTCGGCTCGATCTTTGCCAATGATTCATTTAAAATCGTTAACATCGTGTCCAGTGCGCCCCACAACGGAGAATCTGTGGGCAACTGCGATACGCTCCAGCGGCCGTTGTCATCACCACATGCGATGCGAAAATCTTTTGCTGCGCGTTCCATCGTGTCTTTAAGTGCGCTCCAGTCCAGTGCGTCGCGGGCGTGGGTGATCCCTTCAGCCAGCAAATCACGTGCCAAATCAATGATTTGGGCGGTGGTGACCTGTTGACCAAAAAACACACTGGCAATGTCAGGCACTTGATGGGCTTCATCAAAGATCACCGTGTTGGCCGCAGGCAGCAACTCGGCAATGCCTTCTTCACGCAACATCACGTCGGCAAAAAATAAATGGTGATTGACCACCACAACATCGGCGGCTTGCGCATCTTTGCGCGCTTGCATAACGAAGCATTCTTTGTGGTTGGGGCAGTCTGATCCAAGGCAATTTTCGCGTGTGGAGGTGACTTGTGCCCAGACTTGAGCGTCGTCAGGGATTTCAGGCCATTCGGCTTTATCCCCACGTTTGACCAGGTTGATGTTTTTTTTGATGCTGTTTAAATGTTTGACGTCTTCGCGGCCAAACAACCGTCCATTCATCAATGTGCGTTCAAGATGATAATGGCACACGTAATTGGAGCGGCCTTTGAGTAAGGCTATCGAAACAGGCGCGGCGAGGACGTCGCGCACGGTGGGTAAATCGCGCTCAAATAGCTGATCTTGAAGGGTTTTTGTGCCTGTTGAAACAATCACTTTACCGCCCCACATCAAGGCGGGTGCGAGATAAGCAAAGGTTTTACCTGTGCCTGTGCCCGCTTCGAGGACGGCACAACCCACTTTATTTAAGGCGTGGGTCACGGCTTCGGCCATTTGGATTTGTTCTTGACGTGAGTGATAGTGCGGGAGGCGTTGCGCAAAAGAACCACCTTCGCCAAAAATGCGGGACAGGTGGTTCTGTTGTTCAAATGGTAGCGAGGAGGCTGAATGGGGTGAGGTGTTTTCGGTATCTGACATGAATTTTATTGGGGTGATGCGACCGCCGCGGCCGCAGACTTTGCGGCTTTTTCGGCGGCATCTGCGCGCGCTTGCGCAGCTTCAGCACGTTTCCTTTGTATTTCCAGTATTGTATTGCGTTTTGCCTCAAACAACGTCACGTTTTTTTTGCGCTCTTCTGGTGTCAATAGGTCGGGTTGTGCCAATTTTTCAGCATAGGCTTTGAGTTTGGCTTCATACGCCGCTTTGTTGGCCAAACGGGTGGCGGCTTGCGCGGCTTGTTCGCGTCGGTAAGCGGCAATTTTTTGTTCTAAGGCCACTCGACGTTCATTGGCTTCATACTGGCGAATGAAATAACGCGCAGAAGTGCGATCCAATTGCGCGGTGTCCCACAGGTCATTGCGCACCGCGGTGACTTTATTGATGCAACGGTTGACCAGGAATATCTTGTTGCATGCGACTTTATCGATCATCAAATTGGCATCGGCCAAATTTTGTGCTTCAATGGCTTTGTTTTCTTGCGCTTGTGCTTGTTTGAGGGTTTTGATGCTTTTTGCGCGCTCGACGACTTTGTCATTTGACAGTGCGTCTTCGCTGATGGCGCTGGTGAGTTGAGAAGTTGTGCTCGCACACCCCGATAGGCTCAGAACTATGGCACAATACGCGACGAATTTAAGCCGTTCATGTGAAGATGATCGGATTGCTTTCGAATTGTTTGTATGTACATACATCATCTGACTCCGCTATGTGCTTGGCAAGTAGTTCATTATGCTAATTACCCATTAAAAATTAATTGGTTTGTATAATTATACCGAGCATTTGTTGGTGTGGAACACTATTTCATGAATATATAATATGACTTTAAACAATCAAGATGTTGCAAAAGTTTTGCAAGACCGTATTATCACCCAAATCGCACAGGATTTGCAGATTCGTGCTGAACAAGTCCGTGCCACTGTCGAGTTGTTGAACGAAGGGGCGACTGTTCCTTTCATCGCCCGTTATCGCAAAGAGGTCACACAAGGGTTGGACGATACACAATTGCGCAACTTAGATGAACGTTTGAGCTATTTGCGTGAACTGGAAGACCGCCGGGCAACGATTGTTAAATCAATTGATGAGCAAGGAAAGCTCACACCTGAGCTGGCTGCGGCCATCAATGGTGCCGCAACCAAACAGTTGCTTGAGGATTTGTATTTGCCTTACAAACCCAAGCGTCGCACGCGTGCCATGATTGCGCGTGAAGCGGGTTTGGAGCCTTTGGCTTTGGCCTTGTTGGCGGAGCCGACACTGGATCCGCACATTGAAGCGGCCAAGTATTTGAACCTCAATGCCGAAGTGCCGATTGTCGATGCCAAGGCCGCTTTGGATGGTGCGCGTGATATTTTGGCGGAAAACTTTGCAGAAAATGCAGAGTTATTGGCTCATTTGCGCAATTATTTGAGCAAAGGGGGTATCGTTTACGCTGCGGTGATTGAGGGCAAAGAGGCTGAAGGACAAAAATTCCAAGATTATTTTGCGTATGACGAGAAACTGTCAAACATCCCGTCGCATCGTGCCTTGGCGATGTTCCGTGGGCGCAACGAAGGGGTGTTGACCGTGCGTTTGGGACTGTCTGAAGAGTTGGAACAGGTCACGCCGCATCCGTGTGAAACCGTGATTGCCCAGCAATTCAATATTGCCGACATGGGGCGCGCTGCCGATGCTTTTTTACTCAATTGCTGCCGTTGGAGTTGGCGTGTGAAATTGCAGCTGCACCTTGAAACGGACTTGCTTGGTGATTTGCGTGAAAGGGCTGAAGCAGAGGCCATCACTGTATTTGGCAGTAATTTACGGGACTTGTTGCTCGCCGCACCTGCGGGGCATAAGGCGATTTTAGGTCTCGATCCTGGCATTCGCACGGGTTGCAAAGTTGCGGTGATTGATTCGACCAGTAAATTATTGGCAACCGATACCATTTATCCACATCAACCACGCAATGATTGGGATGGTTCCTTGCACCGCCTTGCGGTGTTATGCAAAATGCATGGTGTGCAATTGATCGCCATCGGCAATGGCACGGCCAGCCGTGAAACGGAAAAGCTTGTGCTTGATTTGATGAAAGCGCACCCTGAGCTTGGTTTGCAAAAAATTGTTGTTTCAGAAGCAGGCGCATCCGTGTATTCAGCTTCTGCATTGGCTGCTGCTGAGTTTCCAGACCTTGATGTGTCGATTCGTGGTGCGGTCTCGATTGCCCGTCGTTTGCAAGATCCGCTGGCTGAACTGGTCAAAATTGATCCAAAATCCATCGGTGTCGGCCAGTACCAACACGATGTGAATCAACGTGAGCTGCTGCGTGGTTTGGATGCGGTGGTTGAAGACTGCGTGAATGCAGTCGGCGTGGATGTGAACACCGCATCGGCACCGTTGCTGGCTCGGATTTCAGGTTTGAACAGCATTTTGGCAAAAAATATCGTTGAATACCGTGATGCCAACGGTGCTTTCGCCAATCGCAAAGCCTTGAAAAATGTGCCACGCCTTGGTGAAAAAACATTTGAGCAAGCCGCAGGTTTTTTGCGCATTTCCAGCAGCGCCCCAGAGGCCAATCCATTGGATGCTTCATCGGTTCACCCCGAAGCGTATCCTGTGGTGGAAAAGATTTTGGCCACTATCAAGCAAAGTATTCGCGATGTGATGGGCAAAAAAGAAGCCCTTAAAGGCATTTCTCCCACCGAGTTCACCGATGAAAAATTCGGCTTGCCGACGGTGATGGATATTTTCAACGAACTTGAAAAGCCTGGTCGCGATCCACGTGGTGAGTTCAAAACCGCCACATTCTCGGACGGTGTGGAAGACATCAAAGACCTCAAACAAGGCATGATTTTAGAAGGTGTGGTCACCAATGTTGCCGCATTTGGCGCATTTGTCGATATTGGCGTGCATCAAGACGGGCTTGTGCATGTGTCGGCCTTGTCGACTAAATTTGTCCAAGACCCTCGTGAGGTGGTGAAAACAGGGCAATTGGTCAAGGTCAAAGTCATGGAGGTTGATGTTCAGCGCGGTCGCATTGGTTTGACCATGCGTTTGGAGGATGACGCTTTGCCGATGCGCAATGAGCGTCATGCAACGGCCACTCCCGAGCGCCGAAATGAACGCGGCAGTTCGCGTCCGCAAGGGGGGCAACGCAGTGGGCAATCTTCTGCGCCGCCAAATACTGCATTTGCACAGGCATTTGCGAAATTGAAGAAATAAAGTGAAATCAAGAATGGGCATGCAGAGCATGCTCATTTTTTTATTTTCCAATCCACGCAAACATCTTGTGTTTGGGAATTAAAGTGAGGTGTCTTTAATCAAAAGTTGAATCAAAATAAAAGCATGTTTTTTATACATGCTGGTATGTTGGTTGGTGTGCTGATGTTTTATTCGTGCATCAACAGAAATGCATGGTGTTGAATGCCATTAGAGGCTATTTGTTATTGGATCTCGTTGAATGGAATGGCATTTGAATGCATTTGATCGACAGAGCTCACCCCACGTAGGACGTTTTTTGAGGCTTATCCCTCATTTATTTAGCAAGATGGGTTTTTCTACAGCCATTTACAAGTAGAATGCAGGCATTCAATAAATGTGTATCCACTGTGTTCAGGTGATCAATACTTGATTTCAAATCTGATGTTCACCTCGTTTTGAGTACGGTTTTTAAAACGATTGAAGCAAATATCCACGATGACCGCGATTGATTGACGCAGTGATCGGTGCCGAAAATAAGCATGCAGAAAGCCTTAAATTTTATCAATTAATGATTTTTACTTGGAGCGCATATGCCAGTTGAACCCAATACAAACAGTATTTTGAAATTATTAACCGCGTTGTCTCCAAAGAAGTGCGACACATTAAGTAAAGTCCGAGTGGGGTTGTCAGCAGATGGCGGTTATGTGTTGCCTGATGACTTTGACGGTGTTCAGGGGATGTTGTCGATTGGTGTGGGGCCTGATGTCAGCTTTGATCATGCGCTTGCACAAAAAGGGATTCCATCGTATCAATACGATCATACCGTTGAAAAAAATCCGATTGACCATGAGTTGTTCCATTTTCATAAACAAGGTTGGGCTGCGGAAACATCGGGTGATTTTGTTAGTTTGGGCGACATGCTTGAACGCAATCATTTGTCAGATAAAAACGATTTGATCCTTAAGTTCGATGTCGAAGGCGCTGAGTGGGATGCATTTGCTTCCATTTCGATGGACACTTTGTCTAAATTTCGTTTGATCGTGTGTGAGTTGCATGATTTTACCCGGCTGTACGATGCCCATTTTTTTGCCAAAGCACACGATGTCATCACGAAGTTGACTCGCCACCACACATGCGTTCATACGCACGCAAACAATTATGGCGGGATTTCTTTGTTGCATGGCATGGCCATGCCTCGGGTGATGGAGTTTAGTTTTATTCGAAATGACCGAGACACCTTTAGTCCGAGTTTTGATCCCATTCCTGGGCCATTGGACATTCCAAATAACCCCAATGAACCAGACTATGTGTTGCGGTTGTTTTGACATGATTCCGCATCAGGACGGTTCAATGTTCGTGAGTGCTTTGAGTTGAAGTGCTTTGAGTTGAGGTTGATCTTCGTCTTGTGTTCATGTGGTGCTTTGGATCAAACCACAGGCTCTGTCAGTTTCACTGAGAGGGCTTTTTTTATGCCATAAATTCTGTTGAGGTTAAACAAAAAAGGTCTGCGGTGCTTATGTTGTGGTGTTTAAAGCCTTGAGTGTTTTGCTGATCGAAGGGATCATTTGAATGGGGTGGGCATTGCATCTGTTTGCGTGATGTGTGCAATGATGGGGCAGCATTCGCTGTCGTTGCTGTGCTCACATTCATTGATCCAGCGCGTCAAAGTCTCTTCGACAAAATCCAAATGCCGTCGTGTCTCTTGAACCTGTGTCAAACGCATTTGTGTTAATTCGCGCACTCGACTTTTATCACTGGCTTGATCCGTGAGGGCGAGCAGGGCGGCGATGTCGGCGAGGGTGAATGACAGTTGTTGCGCGCTTTTGATGAAATGGATGCGGGTGATGAGGTTGTCATCATAGCGCGTGTAACCTTCGAGTGGCTTGGCGGGTTTGGGCAGCAGGCCACGGGATTGGTAGTAGCGGATGGTTTCAATGTGCACGCCAGCGGCTTTGGCGAGTTGACCAATGGTGAGGGTGGGGGCAGTGCTGTTCATTGTGCTTGACTCCGTAGTTACGTACTGAGATTACAGTGTACCTGTACTGTCGATGGGCGTTTGTCTTTTTCATTGGCATGTTGCTTTGTGTTGCACGTGGTGTTTGTTTTCACGTGTGTTTGAGTGTTCAATTGACTTGGTCTGATCTGTTGGTTTGTTATGTTGATGTTGGGTTGATATTGAACGTTGAATGGGTGTTTTTTGTGAGGGATGCTATGGATCGTCGTCAATTTTTAAGTCGAAGCGTGGGGTTGTTGGGGATCGCTGTGATTCCTGTGGCATGTGCCAAAGTGGATTCAGGTCATGACATGTCCTCGATGCAGGGCATGAGGGGCATGGGTGGAATGACAGAGCCATCGGCTTTGGCGGCTTTGGACGTGCTGCCCACTGGATTGGCTGTGCCCCGTTTACCGTTGTTGGTCAATCAAAGCAGCGATGCCAATCATTTTAAAGCGACGTTGACTGCCGCGCCGATGCAACATGCCTTCATTGAAGGTAAGCCAACCACGGTGTGGGCGTATAACGGCAGTGCCACGCCGTTGTTGATTGAATTGATTGAAGGCATGTCTGTGGAAATTGAACTGATCAATCAGTTGCCACAAGAAACGACTTTGCATTGGCATGGTTTGCCCGTCCCACCAGAGGAGGATGGTGGACCGCAGGAAGCTGTACCGCCCCAAGGGCGACGAACATATCGTTTTGTCTTGCCAGAAGGATGTGCGGGGACGTATTGGTTTCACCCACACCCACATGGAACAACACATGAGCAGGTGTTTCGTGGCTTGGCGGGAGCCATCATTGTTCGACCCAAGCTAACGGCAAGCAATGCATTGGATGTTTTACCCGAAACGCATGTGTTTGTGACTGATTTGAAGTTGAATGCCGATGGCAGCATCGCTGAAAATGACATGAACGATGACATGAATGGGCGTGAGGGACAATTTTTGTTGGTCAATGGTGCTTATCAGCCGACCATCTCATTGACTCAGGCGACCCGTGTGCGATTGTGGAATGCAACCAATGCGCGATTTTTGAATTTGCAATTGCAAGACATGACCGAGCAGGTGGTGGCGTTGGTTCAAGTGGGCACGGATGGTGGTTTGTTGGCACAAGCGCAGCAGGCTCAAACCGTGTTGGTCAGTCCCGCAGAACGGGTGGAGTTGTTGTTGTCATCGAAAGAGGTTGCAACCGTCAACCTGCACGCATTGGCGTATAAACAAGGCAAAATGGGCATGGTGCAAGCGACTCCCGCGCGCAAATTATTGTCCGTTCAATTGGCTGAAAGTGCCTTTGTGTTGCCTCAACGCTTACGCGACATCACACCGTTGGGTACCGCTGTGCGTCAGCAAAGGGTTCGGCTGAGTGAAACCATGAGCATGGCCGGCGGCATGCACAACATGCGTTTTTACATCAATGACAAGCAATTTGACATGAGCCGCATCGATTTCACCAGCAAGGTTGGTGAGGTTGAGGAATGGGTGATTGACAACACGTCAGACATGGATCACCCCGTGCACATCCATGGCGGACAGTTTCAATTGCAGCGGCGTGAGTGGATCGATGTCAGCCGTGGCGCACCAACGCCGTATGCCTTGTCTTTAAAAGACACTGTGAATTTGAGATCAGGTGAGCGTGTGGTCTTTAAAATGATTCAACAGCATAGGGGCGTGCGCATGCTGCATTGCCACATCCTTGAGCACGAAGATGCTGGGATGATGGCCAATGTCAGTGTGGTTTAAATGGTCTTTTGAAATTTTTCAAATATTTTATATTGCAACCGAACGACGACAAAGTCCGCATTTTTGCGGACTTTTTTGTTGGGGTACGTATTTA
>CALMCL010000048.1 GCA_937862905.1 uncultured Burkholderiaceae bacterium
TCAAAACAGCTTATCAACGCGGTTTATTTCCATGGTACAGCGCAGGTGAGCCTGTGCTGTGGCACAGCCCAAATCCACGCATGGTCTTATTTTTAGACCGTTTCAATTGTTCGCCTTCCCTGAAAAAACGCCTCAAGCAATGGGCACGCCAGCCAAGGCATGACATGCGCGTCACGCTCAACCGTGCATTTGAACAGGTCATTGCCGCGTGTGCACAGACGCCCCGCAATGGACAAGACGGCACATGGATCACCCCCGAACTGACCCAAGCCTATGTCGATTTGCACCACCAACATCACGCCGTTAGCGTCGAAGTGTGGCAAGGTGAACAGCTCGTTGCCGGCTTATATGGCGTGTTAATCGGTCACATGTTTTTTGGCGAATCCATGTTCACCCGCATCACCGATGGCTCAAAAGTGGCACTGGCATGCTGGGTTAAATACCTACAGCAGGAACAATTCAAGATCATCGACTGTCAGCAGGAAACAGAGCACCTCACTCGCCTCGGCGGCGCACCGATTTCGCGAGCCCAGTTTTTCAGTGAATCGGCTCAGCTCATGCAGCACGCATCGATTGATTGGGCTAAAATGGCCGAGCAAGACAATTTATTGGGTGCTTATATTTAAACCATTTAACCGACTCACGCATTCTTTCAGCCCGTTTTTGGCCTTACATTTGACACCTTCACACAATGAACACCGACGACCATCAACACCTGACACGCTTGCAATTGTATGAAACCGGCGAATACGCATGCAGCTATTTGCCGCAAAAGCGTGCGCGTTCGCAAATGATTGCCCCCGCCGATGCAGTCAATGCCAACAATTATCAAAATCTGCTTGATCAAGGTTTCCGCCGCAGTGGTCTATACGTCTATCGCCCCAAATGCCACCATTGCACCGCTTGTCAATCCATGCGCATTGTTGTTGATCAGTTTATACCCAGCCGCAGCCAACGCCGTGCCAAGTCCCGTTGGTCTGCACTCGCCATCAGCGTCCATGACTTGGAATTTTCAAATGAACACTTCAAGCTTTACCAACATTACCAAAACACGCGGCACAATGAAGGTGAAATGGCACAAGACGACGAAGCTCAATACCGTCAATTCTTACTCAAAAGCCAAGTCAACAGCCTGCTCATCGAATTCCGCGACATCAGCAATGGCAATCGCCTCGTGATGGTCAGCGCAATTGATCAAACAACCTTCGGTCTGTCTGCTGTTTATACTTTTTTTGAAACCGATCCGCAGTACAGCGGACTCGGCACATACAATGTGTTGTGGCAAATCGACCTCGCCCTGCGTATGGGTCTGCCGTATGTGTATTTGGGATATTGGATTGAAGACTGCCCAAAGATGTCATACAAATCGAAATTTGCAGCTGCAGAGGTATTGCGGAATGGGGTATGGATGAAGCTGAGCGAAACATGTTAAAAAATGAGCATGGCTTGTGCAACACCAGTAAATATAAAATTCGCTTTTCTTTTGATTGGCAATGCCCACCATTTTGGGCCTATGATGACATTACAGCTCAAAAATTTGACTATTTCATAGCCCCCGAAGAACTTCCATTATCTAAAAAATTAATAGAAGAAGCCTACGCACTAACAACATGGCACGATACAGCGCTAAATTGGGATTATCCTCCCGATCCAAGCCCTTGGCGCCAAAATGAATGCGATCAATTTAATGCTGCTGTCATTGACTTTTTTAAAAGAGCCGAAGCTGAATTAATAAATGAATTTGAACTCATTTTTGCACAGCAGCTGAAACAAGAAGACCCTGATTTAGATAATTATCTAAAAGATCAAAAAAATTTTAAACGAAAAAAGCAAGTTTCAATTAAAGATCCCCCTAACTCATTTCTTTCAATTTTCAGGTCTGAAATGAAAAAGCAATTTATAAAATAAAGGGCTGTAATAGACCTTGCCACCCTCAGCCCAAGACTTGTGAAAACTGTTTATTTTAAAAACATCCCTTGCACATCACTCAAGAAACGCCAACCCAAATCGGTCACACGCAAAATGTCATGCTGCTTTTCCATCAAGCCTTTTTCTTGCGCGTGCAGCAGTGCGGGTTGTAAGTCCATCAAGCCCAATCCTGTGGCAGCGTAAAAATCATTTAAACTCGCCCCTTCACGCAAACGCAACGCATTGAGCATGAATTCAAATGGCAAATCATCCGCACTCAAAGTCTCATGGGTTTCGACACCATCGCCTTTGGCAATGGCATCGAGATAGGCTTGGGGGTGTTTGTAGCGCGCTTGGCGAACGATGCCATCGTGGCTGCTGATCTTACTGTGTGCGCCCGCACCAATGCCAAGGTAATCGCCAAAACGCCAATAATTGCTGTTGTGTTGCGACTCATGACCCGCTTTCGCATAAGCAGACACTTCGTAATGACGCATCCCTGCGTCAGCAAGTGAGGTTTCAATAAACTCTTGCATGTCCAACGCGAGCTCATCATCGGGCGTTTTCGGTGGATAACGATGAAAATATGTGTTCGGCTCAATGGTCATGTGGTAGTAAGACAAATGCGTCGGTGCGTAAGTGAGTGCAGTACGCACATCTTTTTGCAGCTGATCAAAGCTTTGCTCAGGCAACGCAAACATGATGTCTAAATTGACTTTATCAAATAAAGCATAGGCCGTTTCCAGCGCATCACGGGCTTGTTTGCCATTGTGAATGCGGCCAATTCGCTGCAACAATTCATCATCAAAACTTTGCACACCGAGCGACACACGATTCACACCCGCATCACGAAACCCTTTTAACTTGGTGTTATCCAATGTACCTGGGTTCACCTCCATCGTGACTTCCATGTCCGCAAGGTAAGGCATGCGTGCACGAATGCCGGCCAGCAGTGTGTCAATGGCTTTTGCCGACAGCACGCTGGGCGTGCCGCCACCAATGAAAACACTGACCGCACGCCGTCCCCAAATCAGTGGCAAAGCATGCTCCAAGTCTTTCAGCAATGCATCAATATAAGGGGCTTCCCATGTCTCAATGTCACCTTTGAGCTCATGTGAATTAAAATCACAGTACGGGCATTTTTTCACACACCACGGCACATGCACATACAAGGCCAGAGGCGGCAAAGCGGTCAATGTGACCGCTTTGATGTTGGATTGCACTGTCTTTTGTGGGTAAAACTGGATGATTTGACTCATGCGTGTGTTCTCGATTTTGATTTTAATATGGGGCACAGGCATCCATAAACGCTGCATTTTGAAAGAGTTGATCTTTGATGCGCAAGCAGCCATGTCATGCCAATGGGCACAGACATGGCTTTTATATATGTTCACATCATGTTATGCAGGGTGCTATGCATGCTTTTTAATGGTAGGCCATGCCGCTTTGAGGTACACCACCATAGAAACCACCGTTAATGCGGCGGCAATGTACAACAACCACGTTCCAAAAAAACGGGTGTCAATTCCAAACGCAAAACCA
>CALMCL010000049.1 GCA_937862905.1 uncultured Burkholderiaceae bacterium
TTTTATGACTTTTTTAATTGCCCCTCCAATAACTGAAACAGAACAATTCATCCAGACGATTCAAACCCAAGGTTATGCAGTCATTGCTGCCGCTGATGTGAACCTATGGGCACGTGATGAAACTGGACACAACTTAAATGCATTGGTGTCCAGCTGGAATGATTTACCCCCCGATAATTATTTGAAAGATGGTGGCCGCTATCGCCGCCGCCGCCATTCTTGCTTCATTGCCGAGGCCGATCAGGTGATGCAAGTGCCGCATCGCGCGCATTGGCAACCTTTGGCTTATAACGCTTTGCATGGTGGCATGGAGCGCATGTTTGAACCCATTGAGCCGGTTGTGATTGCGAATCCTGCGTGGCAAAATGTCTTGCAGATGCTGGCCAAGCAATGCTCATCTTTGAAAGGTGAGCAACCATGGTTCATCGAGGCTCATCAATTTCGCATCGACACCACCGATGGCATTGGACGCCCTACGCCTGAAGGCGCTCACCGTGATGGTGTTGATTTTGTGGTGGTGCTGGTGGTTGGGCGTGAAGGTATCAAGGGCGGAGAGACCCGCGTGTTTGAATCAGAAGGGCCGAATGGGCAACGTTTTACCTTGAACGAACCTTGGACGTTGTTGTTTTTAGACGATGAGAAAGTCATCCATGAATCAACCCCGATCCAGCCATTGGACGAGACAGGACATCGGGATACTTTGGTTTTAACGTTTAGGCGTGGCGGGTTTCAGGGTGTGCAATGATAATTGAAATGGTTAAAATTGATGAGAAAGCCCAATGTCGGTTGCTGCACCGAAAATACGATTAAAGTGTGCATAGGTTTTATTTTTGATCATCAGTTTGCCTTGTGCCCGTTCGACCATTACATTGGTAAATATTTGGGTGTGGCGCCCAAAATGATGTACGTATCCAAGACCCAGTTTGTCAATTTTAAGTTTGGCATTGCTGTTTTTGTAAGTAAATGTTTTAAATTTTTGTACCCCATAGTTGGCAAATAAAGTGTCGAATGGCGTGAGGTTGACCGCCAATGAGGCTTGTGCCGTGTGGTGGTTAAGGTAGATTTTGGGCGAGTAGCTGATTTTTCCTTGAGCGAAAGAGCCGTTCAAAGTTAGATTTCGCCAAGAGTAAGAACCTGTCACTTTCCATTCATTGTTGAGCAATGGTGGAACAAGTGTATCGCCTAAGCCTGTCAGTTTTATGAGTTTAGAGTCTCGTAGATCATCTAAAATGCCCCAAATCTCATCGGCTGAAAAATATTGTTTTTGCCAACCTGCGCCAAGAGAGCCGTTGGGGGCGGTGTATCGTGCGGCTAAGCCAAAAGAGGCTTAGCGTTTTGGATGTTGGGAGCCTTCATAAGTGTTTCCCATGACGCCTGCTCGGGTTGTTCTGGCGGCCATGAATTGAATGTTTTTACTATTGAAATCATAAAAAGCCCCATTGCTCCACAAGCCACCCAATAACGTCTGATTCATGTCTGAGTCAAATTTGGCATGTAGTTTGCCTACGCTGTTGTCTAATCTGTCAAATGGTGTGTTTGAACGGCCGAAATACAATTGATGTTGCCCCATGTCATTTTGAAAACGAAGTCCCACCAATGATTTGTTGTGGTTGTATTTTGGGGTGATGCCACCATTGTCACGGCTCCCCGTGTAAAGAGTGCCATTGTTTGCACTGAAACCCATTTCTAATTGTGCAAAAGCTGAGGTCTGAAGGCCGAGATCTTCTTTGATTTTAATGCCGACATAAGAATCACCTTCAGATTTTTGTTTAAACTTAACCATGCGTTCGAGGGCGAGGACGTGTTTGAGTGCTTTACGTTCTGTCTCGATAAAGTGATTTAGTTTGATCTTTTTTGCTGCATCGATCAAATTTTTTAGATCATCTTTGTCCTCAGATGTCCATATGCTGTCTTTGTCAATGGCTTTTGCAGCGTCAATGAGCGCATCTATGCTGCTTTGGTTCACACCTTTGCCACCATTTTCGATCGCTTGAGAAATGTTGATGTTTTTGATGGCATCGATTAGTTTTTGAATGTCGCCACGTTGCTCATCAATTTGAAAGTCATCATTTAATTGACGAGCTGCGGCGACAACGGCATCTAAATCTGCAATGACACCTGATGATGAAAGTCGATTTCTTTCAGCACGTTGTGCTTTCCACAGGCGTTGTAAACCACCATTGTCCAATAAATCCAAATATTTACTTTGAGCCTCATACGCAATTTGCATCGAACCATACAGTTCGATGCTTGATGCGGCATGTGTTAAGTTGGAATAAGTGAGAAATATGAATGCTGCCCCTGTGCTTTTTATCATTTAACCCTTTGGATGTGCTTACTATTGCTGATCGAGGGCGGATTTTAGCACAATGAGGGAAGGGTGAGGGGCGTTTATCTCAATGCATTCATTGCCTGCACAAGCCCTTGTGCTGCGACTGTGGCGGCTTGTGCAAAATCTTCACCTTGAGAAGCATAAATAATGCCACGTGATGAGTTGATCATCACGCCAGTGCCATTTTCAGTTAAGCCTGCTTTTAACGTGGCGTTTAAATCGCCGCCCTGTGCGCCAATGCCGGGGATCAATAAAGGCATGTCGCCAACCAAATCCCGTACGAGTTTCACCTCATTTGGAAACGTGGCACCAACAACAAGGGCGCACTGACCGTTGGTGTTCCATTTGTCTGCAACGAGGTGGGCGACGTGTTGATAAAGTGGGCGGGTGTGGTCATCGACACTGACATTGAGAAATTGTAAGTCACTACCACCCGCATTGGAGGTGCGGCACAAGACAATGACCCCTTTGTTGCTGTAATTCAAATAGGGTTCAATAGAGTCAAAGCCCATATAAGGGTTGACTGTTACCGCATCGGCTTGATAGCGATCAAATGCTTCAATGGCATATTGCGTTGCGGTGGAGCCAATGTCACCGCGCTTGGCATCGAGGATGACGGGGATGTGCGGATGGTGAGTGTGGCTGTATGCGATCAGGTCTTGTAAAACATTTTCTGCACTGTGGGCGGCAAAATAAGCGATTTGTGGTTTGAAGCTGCATGCATAGGGTGCTGTGGCGTCAATGATGGTTTTGCAAAATTCAAAAATGGCTTGCTCAATGGGCAGGGCTTGCAGGTGTGCAGGCATCATTTGAATATCGGGGTCGAGGCCGACGCACAGCAATGAGTTTTGTGAGTGCCAAGCTTGGTTGAGCTGTTGCATGAAAGTGGGGCGCAGGGTGGTCATGATAAACGTCCTCTAAATAAATGTGAATGTGAATGCGGGTGGCTTGTTCTATGGTGCTGCTGCTTTACGCAAAGTGTCTATGCGCTCAGCTGTCGGTGGGTGATTGGCGAACAAGTCTCCTAAATTAAAGTTTGATTTGTTTGTTTTACTGTTGTCTTTTGAGGGTTGGTTGGTTTTGTTGGATGCATCTGTTTTTTTTGTTTCGTGTTTTTGTTCCATGATGACAAAGAAATCAGCCAATGCGGCGGGTGAAATGCCATTCATTTTCATCATTTTAATCGCATAATTGTCAGCATCACGTTCAAAATCGCGAGAATATTTTTCAGAAAAAAGTGAAGAGGCCCCAAAGTTAACCAACGTGCTGCCGTAATCACCCAACCAAGAGGCAACCGCAAAGCTGACTATGCTGCTTTGAATGATGCCGCGCATGGTATGGCGGTGGGCGACATGACCGAGCTCATGTGAGAGCACGCCCATGGTTTGGTCATCTGAAGTGGTGAGTTTGACCAGTTCGTCGAGCAACACCACATCTCCGGATGGGAGGGCAAAAGCATTGGGGCCGATGTCGGGTGCGCTGTAAAAATGCAGCTTGAATGGCACTTGGGTGTCTGGTTTTTTGAGCGCATTGAATTTGGCCAAAAGCGCCAATTGTCTTTTTTTACTCAATTTACTTGGTTGAAGTGTTTCATTGTCTTCCATTTGCACCAATGCTTCTTGGCTCATGTCGTCCAGTAAATGACTGGGCATGCGGTCTGCAATGCGTTCGGCAACCACAGGCAACGCGAAAAAATACAACAGGGTGACCAATCCGACAAAGGTTACAAGCGCACCCGCAATGAATGGCCATGTTCGATAATGACGGTCAAACCAGCGCATGTGACGTAAATGCGGTGCGTTTAATGCGTCAAGCAGTTGCTCTGCATCGGCATTGTCATGAAACTCAAGTGCCATGTTATTCGACAAATTGATGAAGCGCCGGCCATTGGGTGTTGATAATGTTGGGGCGATGTCTTGCTCTTCGATGGTGTATGCTTGCCCGTTGGCGCGAATGATGAGTTTTCCATTGTAAACAGAGACTTGCGCTTCATGTGCGAGTGCAGATGTGCCATCATAAAATTCAATGCGTGCCATAAATGTCATGCGCCTTAATTAAGCTGGTGAATTAAACTACGAAAGGCAATTTTCAAAAAGATTCGAGCTAAGCGCTTG
>CALMCL010000050.1 GCA_937862905.1 uncultured Burkholderiaceae bacterium
GACTTGGTATCCTTGTTCGGCCAGCCAAGCGGCGAATTTGCTGTAATACGATTGCGGCACGCCCATGGCAGGCGCGATGAGCACCAAACCCTGAGCCACATCCGTAGGCGAATACGTGGTCGTGACCACAGGCAAACGATTGGCTGCGGTCAGTGTTTGGCTTTCTATTTGCATCTTAATTTAAACCAAAGCCGAAGCGATGTACAAACCAATCACGCACAACACGCCAACCGTCCACACCAAAGAGCGCGGAGTAGACAAATCCTTGGCGTAACACCACACATACACCACGCGCGCGAGGATGAACAGACCTGCGAGCCAATTCAAGGTGCTCGCTTCCACGCCGCGCATCGTCGCCAACAATACGGCGGGTGCAAACATCATCAACGCCTCCCAGCTGTTCGCTTGCGCGGCCACCATGCGTTTGGGCATTGAGCCAGCGGGCAGTTTGTCTAAAAATTCGCGCGGGTTGCGATTGTCGTAGCCGCGTTTCATTTTTGCGGGCGTGATGGCGATGATGGGTAAGAATGAAGCGAGTAACAGCATCCAATGGGCGAAAAGCATGACGAATCCAATCTTAAAGGCAAACTGAAAGGCAAACTGAAAGGCAAAACAGCCTGCAAGAAGCAGGCTGTTTTGGGGATGTGATTACAAGCGTTCGATAATGCCCGCAGCACCCATGCCCGTGCCCACACACATGGTGACCATGCCGTAGCGACCACCTGTGCGTTGCAAACCGTGCAACACCGTCGCCGCACGAATTGCGCCCGTTGCGCCGAGAGGATGGCCGAGGGCAATCGCGCCGCCGAGCGGGTTGATTTTCGACTCATCCATGCCGAGGTCTTGAATCACGGCCAAGGCTTGCGCTGCAAAAGCCTCATTCAATTCAATCCAATCCATATCGGACAATTGCAGACCCGCCACTTTCAATGCCGCAGGAATTGCTTCTTTCGGGCCAATGCCCATAATTTCTGGGGGCACACCGCGCACAGAGAACGACACAAAACGACCGATCGGCGTTAAATTGTGTTCTTTCAAAATTTTCTCAGACACCAGCAACAAGGCACCAGCGCCATCCGACATCTGCGAGCTGTTACCAGCGGTCACACTGCCTCGTGCGGCAAAGACGGGTTTGAGTTTTGCCAAGGTTTCTGCCGTGGTGTCGGCACGCGGGCCTTCATCTTGGCTGACCGTGAAACCTTTGGCTTTGAGCTCTTGGCTGATCAAGTCCACACCCATGTCGCTCACGTCATAGGGTGTGATTTCCGCATTAAAATAACCCGCCGCTTGTGCAGCCAAAGCGCGGCGATGAGATTCTGCAGCAAATGCGTCTTGCGCTTCTCGGCTGATGTTCCACTGTTTGGCGACATTTTCAGCAGTCAAGCCCATGCCATAGGCGATGCCAATGTTTTCGTCCTTGCTGAAAATGGCAGGATTCATGTCGGTCAAAATGGCATTCATCGGCACCATGCTCATGGACTCGGCACCTGCTGCAATCATCACGTCGGCTTGGCCTGTGCGAATGCGGTCCGCCGCCATCGCCAAAGCCGTCACGCCAGAGGCACAGTAACGGTTCACGGTGACACCGCCAATGGTATTTGGCAAGCCTGCGAACAGCACGCCCATGCGCGCCATATTCAAACCTTGAGGCCCTTGTGGAATCGCGCAACCAACGATTGCGTCTTCAATCAAACTCGGATCAAGCTGTGGCACTTGGGCGATCACGCTTTTCATCACGTGAGCGAGTAAATCGTCGGGGCGGGTGTTTTTAAACACACCGCGTGGTGCTTTACCCACAGGTGTGCGCGTGGCGGCAACAATGTAGGCTTCTTGTAATTGGGTCATGCGAATCTCCTTCAAAAAAAGTTAAAACCTACTTTTTTTGGCTGAATGAATTAGACATTTTTTGCGGCACAGCCGCAAAAAATTTGAATAAAAAACTTTAGTTGCGAACAGGTTTACCCGTCGACAACATGCCCATGATGCGCTCTTGCGTTTTGGGGTTGCTCAAGGCTTCAAGGAAGTGCTTTCGCTCCAGTTTCAGCAACCACGCTTCATCCACCTGCGTACCCGCTTCAACGCCGCCGCCAGTCAGGATGTTGGCCACGCGGGTGGCCAATTCACCGTCATACGCTGAAATAAAGCCGCCGTCACGCATGTTGGCGATGATCGACTGTAAAGTGGCTTGCACCGAAGGACCTGCTGCGCTGATGTTGGCGGCGGCCAATGGTGGGCGATAACCCGCATCTGCCAACGCCACCGCTTGACCTTTGGCCACGTGCAACAATTCGTGAATATTGAACACCACGGTGTCGGTCTCTGCCAAGAAACCCATGCTTTGTGCATCGCGTGCAGATTTTGAAACTTTGGCCATCGCCACATTTTGGAACCATGGCTTGATGAATTCGGTCAAATTGGTGAAGCCATATGCGCCACCCGCTTGTGCGGCACGCAACGCGGCTTCTTTCAAGCCACCGCCCGCAGGCACGAGACCCACGCCCAATTCCACCAAACCGATGTACGTTTCCAAATGCGCCACACGTGCCGCACAATGCATTGGGATTTCACAACCACCACCCAAAGCCAAACCAGCCATTGCGGCCACCACGGGCACTTGCGCGTATTTGATGCGCATCGCAGTGTTTTGGAACTCGGCCACAAAGGGTTCAACGGCGGCGGCGCCACCTTTCATGAACAAAGGCATGGCGGCTTGCAAATCCGCTCCCGCTGAAAACGGTCCACCGCTCAAAGAGCCTGTTTGCCAAATGACCAAGCCTTTAAAGTCTTGCTCTGCCAGCGTGACCGCTTGCTGCAAACCAGCGAGCACGCCAGGGCCAACGGTGTTCATTTTTGATTTGAATGATGCGATCAAAATGCCGTCGTTTTGATGCCACAAACGAATCGAGTCGTCTTCAAATACGGTCACACCCGCTGTTTTTGGATCAGCGGCATGTTCGCCCACCAATGATGCGGGGAAGGCTTGACGTGCATAGACAGGCAGGGATGAACGCGGGGTAAAATCTTTATGGGCGGGTGAGTAAGAGCCTGCAGCACTGTGTGCACCGTCCACTTCAGCCACCCATGCAGGCAAGGGTGCCGTCGAAAGCGCTTTGCCCGCAGCGATGTCTTCAGACACCCAATCGGCAATTTGTTTCCAGCCTGCCGCCTGCCATGTTTCAAATGGACCTTCGTTCCAACCAAAACCCCAACGAATTGCAAAATCAATGTCGCGCGCATTGTCGGCAATTGATTCCAGATGGATCGCAATGTAATGAAACACATCGCGGAAAATCGCCCATAAAAATTGAGCTTGCGGATGGTCTGTTTCGCGCAAGAGTTTCAAACGTTCGGCTGCAGGGCGTTTAAGGATGCGGGCAATGATGTCATCGGCGGTACCGCCGCCCGTGACATACTCACCCGTGGCGGGGTTGAGGACTTTGATTTCTTTGCCTTCTTTTTTATAAAAACCCGCACCTGATTTTTGACCCAGTGCGCCTTTTTCAACCAAGCCCTTGAGCACGGCAGGCACAGGGTACACGCTGGCAAAAGGATCGTCTTTGAGGTTGTCATCCATCGTTTTGATGACATGTGCCATGGTGTCCAAGCCAACCACATCCGCAGTGCGGAAAGTGGCCGATTTGGCACGGCCAAGTTTTGCCCCCGTCAAGTCGTCGACCACGTCGAACGACAGTCCAAATTTTTCGGCTTCAGCCATCACCGCCAAAATAGAAAACACGCCCACACGGTTGGCGATGAAGTTCGGTGTGTCTTTTGCGCGCACAACGCCTTTACCCAA
>CALMCL010000051.1 GCA_937862905.1 uncultured Burkholderiaceae bacterium
TTTTAAATGAAGTAAAAACAAGGGCTTAGGAAAAGCATCTGGGCGAAGTCAGCGGTCTTATCTCAGAACAACTTGATGCAAGGTGCAAAAGACAGCATTAAGACAGCATTGAGTGAGCAATATAAAAAACTGGTTTTTATTTCCCATTTTTTATGGGGGATTCCAATGCGCTGCCGCAATTCATGACCCGATGCTTCAATGCAGGCAAACTTGCCCGTACCCGCGTAATGCGAGAGTTTAACAGATTGCCAGCGACCACGCCGACACCTTCGGGCAGAACCGCTTGCACCACACCCCACGGGTCAATCCACATCGTGTGACCAAACGTACGGCGGCCATTGTCATGCACGCCACCTTGACCACATGCAGCAAGATAACATTGGTTTTCAATTGCCCGTGCACGCAATAAAATCTCCCAATGCGCCTGCCCTGTGGTGTATGTAAAAGCCGCCACCACCACCCAAGCAACCACATCTCCCGCCATACGAAACAATTCAGGGAAACGAATGTCATAACAAATCGCAATCCCAATTCGCCCCCAAGGGCTGTTCCACACACACGGCGCAGTGGCATCACCCGCCATGATCGCCTCACCTTCACTGTACGATTCAATGCCATTGCTGAAACCAAATAAATGAATTTTGTCGTAACGCGCTTCAATCTGACCTGTTGGGGCATAAATGATTGTCGTATTGAATACCTTGTTGGGGTCATTGCTTTTCAATGGAACCGTGCCTGCAATCAAATAAATCTGATGTTGGATGGCCTGTTGACGTAGAAAATGCTGTAAAGGTGTTCCAGCATGCGTCGCCTCCCCCACAAAATCCTCTGCCACAGCCAGCTTATCGGTTTCATTGCGTCCCATGATGCAAAAATACTCGGGCAAAATCACCATCTGCGCACCGTCAGCGACCGCTTGCGCAATCAACTCACCCGCGGTATTGATGTTCACATTCACATCAGTGGACGACACCATTTGCACACATGCGATGCGGGGTGCAACATCATGGTCTTCGGAAATTAAATTGTTTGAATCCATGGATCACCTTCTGTTTATCTGTAAGTCAATGTTATTGATTTGGTAGCTAAAAATGAAAACAAACTATCCAAGCCCCTTTCGACAAACTATGAGAGCAATGAAAGTCTTATCCACTGTGCTTCATGAGCTTGTCAAAAGGCCTGAAAAAACAGCCAAAGGGGAAAGTTGAATATAATGCTTAACCTATAGCTTCTACACATGCAGCTATAGTTGTTTTTATAATTGCCAAGCCTATGGTATGAATTTTAACGCAATTCAGTCAACCCTTCCGTCTATATTCAAACAATCCAATCTCATTCATCTGACATTCATCGAATGATCGGCTAAGCATTTGATGCCACATCGGCTACATCGATCACACGACATTAAGGGGCTGGAAGACATCATGATTGCCGCATTATTTTTAACTGGAATAGCAGCATTTAAGCATTTAAATGCAACATCTTATTTACTTAAAAACACAAAACATTAATAAAAAAACCCCTTGTGCATCACAAGGGGTTTTGACCAACTCAGGACATCCACAACAATCACATGTTTAGAGTCCGTTTATCCACGGCCAATGCCGCTTCACGCATCACTTCTGACATGCTTGGATGAGGATGGCATACACGAGCAATGTCTTCTGATGCGGCTTTGAACTCCATCGCCACAACTGCTTCTGCGATCAAATCCGATGCACCTGCACCAATAATGTGAACGCCTAAAATCTCATCGGTCTTCGCATCGGCGATCATTTTCACAAAACCATCGGCTGCGCCCATGCCCAAAGCACGACCATTGGCCATGAATGGGAACTGGCCTGATTTGATTTCACGGCCTGCCGCTTTGAGCGCTTCTTCAGTTTGACCCACCCATGCAATCTCGGGACTGGTGTAAATCACCCAAGGCACACAATTGTAATCAATGTGCGGTTTTTGACCGACGATGCGCTCTGCAACAGCCACGCCCTCATCTTCCGCTTTGTGTGCCAACATTGGACCTGGAATCACATCACCAATCGCCCAAATACCAGCCACGGCCGTCGCGCAATCGTGGTTCACTTCAATGAAACCGCGCTCATTGGTTTTCACCCCCACCGCTTCAAGGTTCAAATTATCCGTGTTCGGCGTACGACCCACAGAAACAATCAACTTATCAAACTCGCCTTTGGCTTCTGCACCATCGGCTGTTGTGTAGTTCACCGTCACGCCTTTTTTACTGGCTTTCACATCACCAATCGAAACACCCAACTGAAACTTCAAGCCTTGTTTTTCAAACAGTTTTTTCGCTTCTTTGGCAATTGCGCCATCAGCAGCACCGAGAAAAGCGGGCATGGCTTCGAGCACTGTCACTTCAGCACCCAAACGACGCCACACAGAACCCAATTCCAAACCAATCACACCCGCACCAATCACACCCAGTTTTTTAGGCACGGTAGAGAAATTCAACGCACCTTCGTTATCGCACACTTGGACGTTATCCACTGCGATGCTTGGCAAATGACGCGCCTTAGAACCTGTGGCGATGATGACATTCTTCGCGCTCACAATCGATGCATTGCCGTCTTTGTCGGTCACTTGCACTTGCGTCAAGCCACCTTCTTGTTTGACGAACGCGCCATAACCTTTGAGCAAAGTCACTTTGTTCTTCTTAAACAAATACTGAATACCACCCGTCATTTTGTCGACGATGGCATTTTTACGTGCCACCATTTTGGCAGGATCCATGCTCACGCCTTTGACCGAAATGCCATTGTCTTCAAAATGATGGTTTGCATCTTCAAACAAATGCGAGCTGTGCAACAACGCTTTAGATGGGATGCAACCCACATTCAAACACGTACCGCCCAAACGCGGTTCGCCTTTTGGATCATCATACGGATTGCCTTCAATGCATGCCGTAGATAAGCCCAATTGCGCTGCACGAATCGCAGCAATGTAACCGCCAGGGCCTGCGCCGATGACAACTACGTCGAAATTTTGTGACATTTGAAATTTCCTAAAAATAAAATTAATTTCTAATCTAGCGACTTAATATTGCTTTTACCTCTTCAACACTAATTACTCTTGCTTGACCAGAATCTGGCTGAAATATAATTAACTTACCATCAGTTTCTACCTCAATAAGCATAACAATTAAACCTGTACCATAGTGATTTGTGCTAATTCTCATTCCCGATTTTAACGAGTAGATTTCTTTGAAAATTAATTTCAATAAATGGTTTGTTGCCACTGTCTGCTGCTGTTTTAGATTTGTATAATGATTAACAACGCCTGCACCAGCAGAGTGGAAAAAATAGATTTGCCCTTGGAAATTAAATGCATTCTCCTCCCATCGCATCATGCTTGATTCTTGCTCGCTTAAACAAAATAAATTATCAAAAACTAACTCGACTTTACCTTTTTTTGAAGCGCAATATTTATTGAATGTAGCTTGGGCATCTTGTAACAAATTTGGCTTATCACGAATCCAGTAATTCCTCGTGATGTTATCTCCTGTTGAAGATAAAGCTTGGAGTGGATTTACCATGTTGCCAATTATGTTGAATGTGGATTTTGGCATCCACTTTTTCACAAAATCTAGATAATCTAAATCATAAAAAGCCGCCGCCGAATTTTCAGGTATCGGCTTTGAGACATCTTTTGCACCAGAGTTCAAGGGTATTAATACTAAGATAGAAAGCAGTGCAGATGCTATTTTGTTCATTTCAACTCCAATTTTCACCAATTCAAACACGCAGCAAGTAAGTTGGGGTGAACATTTTTGTGAACCCCAACCCCCATATATTTAATAACACAATGAATCATCAATAATTATGCTGTGCTTGCAAGTGCTGGGGCTCTCTTTGTGCTCACCGCCAACCTACTCACCGTATCATTGCCGACTTGACACGGCATCACCATGATTTGGAGATTGCGGGTCAAGCCCGCAATGATGGAAACTTATTAAACATCCAACAACAAACGTGCTGGATCTTCCAGTGCCTCTTTCATGGCCACCAAGCCCAAAACTGCTTCGCGGCCGTCAATGATACGGTGATCGTATGACATGGCGAGGTAGTTCATTGGACGAATGACGATTTGA
>CALMCL010000052.1 GCA_937862905.1 uncultured Burkholderiaceae bacterium
CCTCATGAAAAACCAATAAAATGCATACAAAACAATAAATTAAAAACAAAACAAGCAGCCTTTTTGCAAAAAAGTGAGCCCTTAAAAAGGGCTCACTTAGAAATTAAAAGGTACAAACCGCTACTTTGATTCAACTTCCGTTAAATATCCATTTAACCACGCCAAAAATTCATTCGAAGTCCGCGCCACGTTCAAGCGCATGAATGTTGAAACACCTTGATTGGGTGAAAACAAACCGCCTGGTGCAATCAGCCAACCATCATTCATGGCTGCAATCGCAAGGGCATTGGTGTCCACCCCAACATCCACCCAAATGAACAAACCATCTTGTGTCAAGGGTGGATACACCAAACCAATTTTTGGTAAATTTTCGCGCAAACGGGCATGTGCATTGGCAATGCGCTGACGCAAACGTTCAAGGTGACGGCGGTGCTGGCCATCCGCAAGCAGTCGATGGACAATGCGCTCATTCAACTCAGGACTGACCATATTGCACAACATTTTGCGCCCCGTGATGCCTTGAATGTGTTCGGCTGGACAACACAGCACCGCGACGCGCAAATCAGCCGCCAAGCTTTTGGCAAAACCGGCAATATAAAACACCCGTTTAAATTGATCCAATGCGGCATAGCGCAATGCAGGCGCACCTTTGGCGGCACCCGCATGAAAATCACCGTAAATATCATCCTCTAACACATAAGCATCGTGCTCATCCATCAAACGCAGCACTTGATAAGCCCGTGCAGGTGTGACCCCCCACGAGGTTGGGTTGTGCAGAACACTGTTGGTGACATAAAGCTTGGGTTTGTCATGCTGCATGATGCGCGTCATGACTTCAATGTCAGGCCCATCTGGATCACGTGGCACGCCAATCACACGCAAGCCTTGGGCGCGCAGACTGCCGTACAACCAAAACCAACTGGGATCATCGACCAACACCGCATCACCAGGTCGTAAAAAATAACGGGCGACCAAATCAATTGCGGCAGACACCCCTTGCGTGGTCACCATGTGCTCAGGTCGTGCAGCCATGCCAATTTTGTGCAATTGCACCACCATCTGTTCACGCAAAGGCGCATACCCTTGCACATTGCCATAATCATAAATGTGCTCATCGCATGAGCGCACCACCGCGCGCGCAGCCACACCAACCCGCTCATTCTCCAGCCATGATTTTGGCAACAAACCACTGCCCGGCGACCGCTCCTCAGCCACATGGGAAAAGATATGGCGCATCAACCATGTTGTGTCCAACGCACTGACATTGGCTTGCTCGTTCAATGCATCCGCTTTTGGCGCCGCCACGATTTTTTCGCTCACCGATGAAGCCACATAAAAACCAGAACCCGCACGCGACACCAAAACACCCGCTGCAACCAGTTTGTCATACGCATGGACGATCGTAAAACGGCTGACATCCAAGCGTTCTGCCAACTGCCGCACCGACGGCACGCGCGCGCCCGGGGCATAAAAACGCATGTCAATGCGCTCACCCATCCACGCCACCACTTGGTCGACTTTATTCAAACGGGCATCCAACCCTTTGCCCATCGAGCTCACACCACTGTGCACACCAAGAGACGATTCTTGAGCGGTGGCGATTTCGTTGTAAATTGTATCGTTGTTCATTTCAGTACAGTTCTTAAATTGTTCGAATGATTGTATCGGTACTGTACTGTATATTTGGAGTAAAGTACAGTCCACATCATACAAAAAGCAGCATACACTTTTTCACAAAACAAACCACCTCATGCGCCCACTGGACACACCATGCACATCGCCATCCTCACCTTTGACGGTTACAACGAGCTCGACTCACTGATCGCTTTGGGCGTGCTCAACCGCAGCCGACCTGAAGGCTGGCGCATCAGCATCGCGGCACCCACGCCCACCGTCACCTCGATGAACGGCGTGACCATTCATGCGCACATTGATTTGGCCGAAGCGTGCACTGCAGATGCCGTCATCATCGGTAGCGGTGTGAAAACCCGTGACATCATTCAAGAGCACAGCATCATGACCCAACTCAAATCGCTTGATCCATCGCTCCAACTCATTGGCGCACAGTGTTCAGGCGCATTGATTTTGGCAAAATTGGGGTTGCTGAACAACATCCCCGCCTGCACCGACACCATCACCAAACCTTGGGCCATCGAAGCGGGCATCAACGTGCTCAATCAAGCTTTTTTCGCACAAGACAATATAGCCACCGCAGGCGGCTGCTTTGCCTCTGCGTACTTGGGGGCATGGGTGCGATTGCGTCTAGACAATGAACAAGCGGCGCGTGATGTGCTGCATTACCTCGCGCCAGTGGGTGAAAAAGACGACTATGTGGCGCGTGCCATGTCAAATATTTTGCCTTACACATAAACACAAGGCCGCTGCGAAAAAATTAAAACCTATTTTTTTGTATGTTTTATTCCCCATGTTTTTTGTATGAACTCGGCAATTCAACATTGAATCAGTAGATTGAATTGAAGAAACAGATTGAATGCACTGGCTTTTCGTTTCAAAAGTCTTAGAAACTTCAATTCATTTATTCACTTCCTTCAACCTTCAATGGCCAAATCAATCAGCACTTGTTTTCAGCATTTGTTTTTTATGGCTTTCAACTCGCATTTCAAGAACCACTGAGGAGCATCCATGTACCACGTTCAAAGTTTTCATGAGTCTGACCCACAAGCGTTGCGAAGCATCATCGCCGCACACCCATTGTCGACGCTGATCACCCTTGACACAGAGGGTCTTAATGCCAACCTCATCCCTCTGATGTGGTTTGATGACGGCTCTGAGCATGGCGTGTTGCGAGGACACGTCGCCCGCGCCAATCCATTGTGGCAAAACTTCTCAAAAGAGATCGACACATTGGCGGTGTTCCAAGGACCAACGGCCTATATTTCACCCTCATGGTATGCCACCAAGGCCGAAACCCACAAAGTCGTGCCCACGTACAACTACGTCACTGTGCAAGCCTATGGCGCACTGACCGTGCACGACGATGCGGCTTGGGTATTGGCGCAAATCACTGCCTTGACCAACAGCCAAGAACAACGCTTCGCCGAGCCGTGGCATGTGAGCGATGCCCCCGAAGACTATGTGGCGCAAAACATGCGTGTGATTGTCGGTATTGAACTGAAAATTCATCGCCTGACAGGCAAATGGAAGGTCAGCCAAAACCAACCTGCGAGCAACCAGCGTACCGTCCACAACCACCTAAAAACAGAAGGTGACATGGCCATGGCGGCCTGCGTGCATGCACGATTCAAGGATGAAGCATGAGCAGCACCTCACCCCTATCCACCATCGGCCTGCTTGGCGGCATGAGCTGGGAATCATCTGCTGTGTATTACCAGCAAATTAACCAGCACGTCCGCGCCGCACTTGGTGGTTTGCACTCAGCACCGATGATTTTGGACAGTGTTGATTTTGCTCAAATGGCGGTATGGCAACAAGCGGAGGAATGGGACAAAGCAGCAGCCCACCTGAGCCAACGCGCACAAGCCCTTGAAACCGCAGGGGCAACCTGCATTGCCATCGCCACCAACACCATGCACAAAGTCTACGATGACATTGTCCGCTCGGTCAATGTACCCGTCTTGCACATCGCCCAGCCGACCATTGCCGCGCTTGAACAAGCGGGCATCCAACGCACAGCCTTTCTGGGCACGCGCTACAGCATGGAGCAGGACTTTATTCGCCGCGTCTTTGAGCAGTCAGGCATCACCCTGCTGATGCCTGACACAGCGAATAAGGCGCTGGTGCACGACATCATTTTCAATGAATTGTGTCAAGGCACGGTGAATCCATCCTCACGCGCACAGCTTCAACGCATCATCACCGATCTGGCAGCGCAAGGTGCGCAAGGCGTGGTGTTGGGCTGTACTGAAATTGGTTTACTTCTGGGCGAAAACGATGTGAAACTGCCCATGTTTGACACCACCCCTTTGCACACCAAGGCTTTGGCGGACGTGGTGTTGAACGGAGCACATCATGCGCATTAAACCAGAAGGGGCTTTAAAAACCCTTGAACAAACCCATTTGCCTTTCGCCGAAATGTTCAAACACGGTTCGCTGTCCGTTGAAATCTATCGCCCCGTGGGTCAAGATTTGCAACAGCCACACACCCGTGATGAGGTTTATGTTGTTCTGTCAGGTCATGACATGTTTAACAATGATGGTGTGATTCACCCTTTTGCCGCGGGTGATCTTATCTTCGTGCCTGCTGGGATTGAGCATCGTTTTGAAACTTTTTCGGCTGATTTTGCAACTTGGGTGATGTTTTATGGGTCAGAAGGGGGTGAGCGTGACTAAAACCATCTCAATCATTCGGGCACATATTGAAGATGCTGAGGCTATCTTGGCCTTACAAAAACGTGCCTACCAATCAGAAGCCATCATTTACAACGACCAATCATTGCCGCCCCTCGTTCAAACAATCGAATCTTTGAACGCAGAGTTCGTTGACTGTGTCATTTTAAAAGCAGTGGACAATCAACACATGGTTGGTTCAGTCCGAATGAAGCTAAAAAATGATATTTGTTATATTGGTCGTCTCATCGTTGATCCAAACCATCAAGGACTAGGCATTGGCACACAATTACTTCAAGCCGCTGAATCGTTTTGGAACGATGCGCACTCGTTTGAATTGTTTACAGGCAATCGAAGCGCGCGCAACATTCAGCTGTACAAACGACATGGCTACGAAATTATACGAACAGAAATGATGACCTCTGACTTTGGCCTCATTTTTCTACAAAAGCACACTTTGAAAGATACGCATGTCTAAGCACCATGACACCAAAAGCCTATGGCTCGGCTTCGCCGCCGTTGCGCTGTTCGCCATGACCCTGCCCATGACCAAATGGGCGATGGGCTATCGTCCTGATGGTTCATACGAAGCGGCTTTGTCGCCGTGGTTCATCGCCTTTGGCCGCGCTGCCGTGGCGGGGTTATTGTCGGCGGTATATTTGTAC
>CALMCL010000053.1 GCA_937862905.1 uncultured Burkholderiaceae bacterium
AAAAGCAGTTTATTCATGCCTTTTTAACTTTCCAATTTCATTTTTTTATTTAATTGTTGTTAACCTGTTGTTCACCTGAAGGGGGTCTCATGTCTACCATCAACACCACTTCGAGCATTGCCTCGAACAAGCCGCTGGACAAATTGAATATTTTCAGTTTTTCAGGCGTGCAAATGCGCACATTTCACATCACGTGGTTTACCTTTTTTATTTGTTTCTTTGCATGGTTCGGTCTGGCACCATTGATGCCAACCATTCGGACAGAGCTGGGTTTGAGTAAAGCACAGGTCGGCAACATCATCATCGCTTCAGTGTCGGCGACCATCATTGCCCGTTTATTCATCGGTCGTTTGTGCGACACATGGGGGCCACGTAAAACCTACACGGCTTTATTGGCACTGGGCGCGATTCCTGTCATGACGGTGGGCTTGGCCAACAGTTATGAAAGCTTTTTGCTGTTTCGCTTGGCGATTGGCGTGATTGGTTCTTCTTTTGTGATCACCCAGTTCCACGCGGGCATCATGTTTGCGCCGCAAATCAAAGGCACGGCCAATGCCGTTGCGGGTGGTTGGGGCAATTTGGGCGGTGGCGTGACCAACATGCTGATGCCTGTGATTTTCGCGGTCATCGTCGGCATGGGCTATACCCCACAACAATCATGGCGTTATGCGATGGTGTTGCCAGGCCTCATGATGCTCATCATGGCTGTGGTTTACTTCAAATACACCAAAGACACCGCTGCGGGCAACTACGATGAAATTGGTCGCACCAAAACGGTTGCC
Organism: uncultured Burkholderiaceae bacterium; assembly: GCA_937862905.1. Lineage (GTDB taxonomy): Bacteria > Pseudomonadota > Gammaproteobacteria > Burkholderiales > Burkholderiaceae > Hydromonas. The sequence goes on from CALMCL010000053.1 coordinate 783, forward strand.
GCAAAAACCGATTGGTCTGTGTTGTCTGATTGGCGTGTGTGGGCATTGACCTTGTCGTATGCCGTGTGTTTTGGCATGGAAATCACATTTGATAATGTGGCTGCATTGCACTTTGTTGATACATTCAAATTGTCTCAAGGTTCAGCGGGTTTTTGGGCGGGTGTGTTTGGTTTCATGAATATTTTTGCCCGCGCTTTGGGTGGCATTGTGGCCGATAAAGTGGGTCAAAAATCAGGTTTGAAAGGCAAAGGTTTGTTGTTGGCTTTGGTTTTGGGCTTAGAAGGTGTGGGTTTGGTGATTTTTGCGATGGCGGGTGATTTGACTGCTGCGATTGTGTCGATGTTGTGTTTTGCTTTGTTCTTGAAAATGGCCAATGGTGCAACTTATGCCATCGTTCCTTTCGTGAACACAAAAAATGTGGGCATGGTGGCGGGTGTGGTCGGCGCGGGTGGTAACGTCGGTGGCATGATGTTTGGTTTCTTGTTTAAATCCAATCTGTCGTATGCCGATGCATTCCAAATCATTGGCGGCATTGCGATGGTGGTGGCTTTGTTGGTTTTAGTGACACGTTTTGAACGGAAATCGGTTGTTGAGTTGGATGAAACAGCCACAGGTGTCACGGCTTGACATGACAAAAGAAGGGCTTTTGTGGCTCTGGGGCGGGACGCATGTGGTGTTGTGTCTGAAGTGACCTTGTCACAACACACAACACACAACACACAACACACAACACACAACACACAACACACAAC
>CALMCL010000054.1 GCA_937862905.1 uncultured Burkholderiaceae bacterium
CCCATACCTAAGAAGTAGTTTTTTGAGTCGTTTTTTGTTTTGAAAAAAATCCCTCGCATCTTTAGTGCGAGGGATTTTTTTATAAAAAAGCATTTTGTTGTGAATGGTATAGTATGGCTTAATGTTTCCGATGCTTGTCTGATGCGATTCTGGAAATAAGTTTTTATTGACGTATAATTGTTTTCTTATTAAAGGATAAGCAATGATTCATGTATACGGCGTCTTTTTACCAAAAACCATTTTGACTGAATACGCCAGTGCCGTTGATGTGTTCCGCATCGCCAATCAGTTTGGTGGGGATTTTGTGTGGCACAGTGTTGCGCCTGAGTCTGTTCATGCTTTAACAGATGCTGCGCAAGTGATCGTACCGAAATGCGAGTTCCTACCCGAAAGTCTACCTGACGGCGCGGTGGTGGTTATTCCTGGATCTTTGGCGATTCCTTTGGAAATGAATGATCCTGCATTTTTATCGGTCATGGATTGGCTTAAACATGTGATTCATGAAGGCGTCACGGTATGCGCCATTTGCTCTGGCGCTTTTGTGGTGGCGGGGGCTGGCTTGCTCAACGGCTTTGATGCCACCACGCACCATTCGCTGTGTGATCGTTTGGCGCAATTTTACCCATCCATACGTGTGCGGCCTCAACGGGCCGTCGTGCGGTCAAGCGGGCGCAAGACGCATGTGTGGACGTGTGCAGGTTTATCTTCTGGGATCGACATGTTGTTGCATGCCCTTGGGGAGTTGGCGGGGGCGACGGTGATGCAAAACACCATGCGTGAAATGGTGGTGTATTTTCAACGCAGTTTAGAAGATGAGCAAATGTCGCCTTGGTTGCGAACTCGCCACCATGCCCATGCGGGTGTTCATCGTGTACAGGACATGCTTCAGAAGGAGTTCGACCAGCCGCATGATTTAAACAGCTTGGCCAACACAGCGTGCATGAGCCCACGCAACTTGACTCGGTTGTTTAAACAGAATACAGGCATGAGTGTGGTGCAATACCAGCAATGGGTTCGCGTGTCAGCCTTGAAGAAATTTTTAAGCAATGGTGCTTACAGTGTCGAAAAAGCCAGCTTAGCGGCAGGGTTTGGCTCAGCACGGCATGCACGTTATGTGTGGGGCAAATTTGAAAAAGGCTCGATCGCTGCTTTTCGAGCAGGTTAAATCGGGTGTAATTTTTTAAAGGGCAAAGCAGCACGGGCTTCTTCGTAATAGTCCAAGATGCCAAGCTGTTCGCGTTCAACATAATGCAGCACCGCTTGCATGAATCGCTCATCGTGTAACCAATGCAACGATTGTGTGTAAACAGGTGAAAAGCCACGTGATAATTTGTGCTCACCTTGCGTGCCGGGATCAAAGTAACGCAATTTATGCGCCAAAGCATAAGCAATGCCTTGGTAGTAACACACTTCAAAATGCAAACAATCCACGTCCGCCAACGCCCCCCAATAACGACCATACAATGTTTGATCGTCCTTAAAAAACAAAGCTGCGGCCAATCGCTCACCATTGGCATGTTGAGCGATTTGTAAGGTCATGTGCTCTGGCATGTCTTTACCCAATTGCTCAAAAAACGCCTGATTCAAATACGGTCGCTGACCTCGAATGTGATAAGTGCGCGCATAACAAGTGTAGAAAAAAGCCCAATCATCGGTATTGAGGTCGGCGCCCTCAATGAAAGTACATGAAATGCCTGCCCGTGTGATTTTTGCACGTTCGGCTTTGATGCTTTTGCGCCGTTTGGCTGTCATTGTCGCCAAAAAGCCATCAAAGTTGCCAAAGTTTTGATCCGTCCATAAAAACTGACAGCCATGCCTTAATGCCAACGGCATGCCTGATTGCTGGAATGCAGCCACATCCTCGGCCTGAAGAAATAAACCATGCCATGAGGACGCATTGAGTTGTTCAGCGATCTGTTGTATGCCATGAAGTAAAAAAGGCAGCACATCAGTCAAATGAACCCCAGCCTTCAACCACACGCGAGGGCCTGTGACGGGTGTGAATGGAACAGCGCTGACCAAGCGAGGGTAATAATCCAGCCCATTGTTTGCGTAGGCTTGCGCCCAAGCATGATCAAACACGTATTCTCCACGGTTGTGGTTTTTGATAAATAAAGGCAGCAAAGCCAAGGCTTGTCCTTCATCATCAAGCAGAAGCAAGTGCTGCGGCCACCAACCGCGCTCACTGGACACGGCACCACTGTTTTCCAGCGCCAACCAAAAGGTGCGTGATAGAAAAGGTGAGTGGCTGTGCAAAAACAGCTCTAAAGGGGCTTGGGCAATGCTGTGGAGTATTTTGATGGAAGGCATTTCGGCATTTTAAAGTAATTTAAGTGATTAAGCGCAGTGATCAAACGCAGGCTTACTCGTGTGGGTTCGTGGTTGGATTTGTGAAGTTCAAGAAAACAGCCCGTGCCTTGATTTGCGCACTTGAAGCATTCACAGTTTGGGTCTTTTGGCGTACAATGCTCGGTACTTCGCATAAAAAACGCATCAAAGTACACGGACAATAACATGAAGCATACATACGCAAGAATCATAGGCACAGGCAGTTGCGTGCCCAATGAACCCATCACAAACGCCATGCTGGTCGAACGTTTAGCGGCCAAAGGCATTGAAACCTCCGATGAGTGGATTCGTGATCGCTCAGGCATCACCCAGCGTTATTGGGTGAATGAGGGGCAAACGGTCAGCTCATTGGCTGAGGTGGCGGCTAAGAATGCCCTCGACATGGCTGGCATTGGTGCGGATGAGCTTGATTTAATCATTTTTGGCACGACCACCAGCGACATGATGTTCCCCAGCGCAGGTTGCTTGCTGCAATCGCGCATCGGTGCGAAAAAGGCAGCGGCTTTTGATGTTGTTGCCGCCTGCAGTGGTTTTATTTATTCCATGACCATGGCCAATGCCATGATCCAATCGGGTCAAGCAAAAAATGTTTTGGTGGTGGGCGGTGATGTGATTTCACGCTTACTTGACTGGAACGACCGCACAACCAGTGTGTTGTTTGGTGATGGGGCGGGTGCAGTGGTGCTGCAAGCCTCCGAGGAGGCCGGGATTTTGTCGTGTAAAATTCACTCAGATGGTGACTTGTCTTCTATTTTATACAGCACGGGTGTAATAAAAAATGGCGAAATCGTTGGCAATCCTTTTATCTCGATGGATGGTCAAGCGGTGTTTAAAAATGCCGTCAAAGTGCTTGGCGACGTTGCGTTGGAGGTTCTCGAAGACGCCGATATGGACATTGAACAGCTTGATTGGTTCATCCCGCACCAAGCAAACATTCGCATCATGCAAGCCGCAGCAAAACGTTTGAATGTACCTGCAGAAAAAATAATTGTCTCTGTCGATCAACACGGTAACACATCAGCAGCTTCAGTGCCTTTGGCGCTGGACATGGCCGTGCGCGATGGTCGAATTCAAAAAGGACAAACCTTACTTTTACAAGGTGTTGGTGGTGGCTTCTCATGGGGTGCCAGCCTGTTGAAGTTTTAAGGTCCAGCAAGTGTGATGTCATTGAGGTGTGATGCCATTGTTTTAATTGGATTTTAATTTTAATCAGACATCATTTAAACAAGTTAAATTTTGACTGAAACATGGCTGAAGCACGGATTTCTCAATTGAAATCGACTTAAAGAAAAGGGTCTCACGACCCTAAAGAATCAAAAAAAGTGTAAACCCATTGAAGCCCTTGAGAGGGCTCATTTATTGGAGATTCCATGATTGCATTCGTATTCCCAGGTCAAGGTTCACAAAGCATTGGCATGTTGAACGACCTTGCCGAGCTCAAAGTTGTGCAAGACACTGTGGCCGAAGCCTCAGATGCGCTTGGCCTTGATTTGCTCGGCATGATGAAAAATGGTCCGATTGAAGACCTTAACCTGACCGTTAACACCCAACCCGTCATGCTCACAGCCAGTGTCGCTTTTTATCGCGCATGGTCAGACTTAGGCGGAAAAGCCCCTGTGATGATGGCAGGGCACAGTTTAGGCGAGTATTCCGCTTTGACGGCCGCCGGTGTTTTGACTTTAACGGATGCAGTGAAACTGGTGCGTACGCGTGCCGAAGCCATGCAAAGTGCTGTCCCTGTTGGTGTGGGTGGTATGGCTGCGATTTTAGGGATTGATGATGACACGGTGAAATTTGTGTGCGAAACCGCGCAAGCTGAAGTGGCCGGTGAAGTCGTGCAAGCGGTGAATTTCAATTCGCCTGGCCAAGTGGTCATCGCAGGCCATAAAGCCGCAGTCGAAAAGGCATGTGAGTTGGCCAAAGCCGCAGGCGCGAAACGCGCATTGCTTCTGCCTGTTTCTGCGCCGTTTCACTCAAGTTTACTCAAGCCTGCTGCAGACGTGCTGCAAGGTGCGCTGGCCAACGTCAGCTTAAATGCACCACACATTCCAGTCATCAACAACGTTGATGTCTTGGTTGAACATGACATTGCCCGTATCAAAGACGCGCTCGTGCGTCAAGCATGGCATCCCGTGCGTTGGGTTGAATGCATCCAAGCCATGGCAGATAAAGGCGTGACTGACATTGTTGAATGCGGGCCTGGCAAAGTTTTGGCTGGTTTGGCAAAGCGCATTGATGCGCGAGTGGCTGGGCATGCATTGGTTGACCAAGCCAGTTTAAAATCCATTTTAGAAGCTTTGAACTGATTTTGAACAGACTCAATTTGAACAG
>CALMCL010000055.1 GCA_937862905.1 uncultured Burkholderiaceae bacterium
TTGTGCCAACATCATTTCAGTGAATTTATCCATGCGTGTGGCGGTGGTTGGACCTGCGGGGCCAACCACTTCATCGCGTACCGGATCCACTGGGCCCACGTAATAAATCGCGCGGTCCGTGAAATCGACAGGCAATGGCTCGCCTTTTGCAAGCATGTCGGCGATCCGCTTGTGGGCGGCATCGCGACCTGTGAGCATTTTGCCGTTGAGGAGCAAGGTTTGACCGGGTTTCCAACTTTCGACTTCAGCACGGGTCAAGGTGTTCAGGTCGACGCGTTTGCTTTTTTCGTAATCGGGTGCCCAGTTCACATCAGGCCATGTGTCGAGTGAAGGGGGCGTGAGGATGGCGGGGCCATTGCCATTGAGGACGAAGTGTGCATGGCGTGTGGCGGCACAGTTGGGAACCATACCGACGGGCAGTGAAGCGGCGTGTGTGGGGTAGTCCAAAATTTTAACATCAAGTACGGTGGTGAGGCCGCCCAGACCTTGTGCGCCAATGCCGAGTGCGTTGACCTTTTCATACAATTCGATGCGCAGTTCTTCGATGCGGTTGCTGGGGCCTCGTTGGAGCAACTCGTGCATGTTGATGGGTTCCATGATGGCTTGTTTGGCAAGAGTCATCGCTTTTTCAGGTGTGCCGCCGATGCCCAATCCCAAAATGCCCGGGGGACACCAACCTGCACCCATTGTTGGAACCGTTTTGAGCACCCAGTCGACAATTGAGTCCGATGGATTGAGCATGACCATTTTGGATTTGTTTTCTGATCCACCGCCCTTGGCTGCGACAGTCACGTCCACCGTGTCGCCTGCGACCATTTCGATGTGAACGACGGCTGGGGTGTTGTCTTTGGTGTTGATGCGTTTACCTGCTGGATCGGCAAGCACCGAGGCGCGCAAGACATTGTCGGGGTTAAGGTAAGCGCGGCGCACACCTTCATTGACCATTTCTTGGATGGTGAGCTTGGATTCCCAACGCACATTCATGCCAATTTTCAGGAAGACCACGCAGATGCCCGTGTCTTGGCAGATGGGGCGATGACCTTCTGCGCTCATGCGGCTGTTGGTTAAAATTTGAGCAATGGCATCTTTGGCTGCTGGCGAGACTTCGCGCTCGTAAGCTGCAGCCAAAGCCTTAATGTAATCTTGGGGGTGATAGTACGAGATGTATTGGAAGGCATCGGCGATGGATTCGATGAAATCCTTTTCTAAGATGGTGCTCATGGTGTGCTCCTCGGTCGTTTAATTGAAAATATGTACCATTCTAATGTGTTTTCTCTGCACTGGTGGGGTAGTCACTTGTGCTGTGTGCATGACTGCTGATTTTGTCAATCCAAGCCATCATCAGTGCGGACAGTAAAAACACCACATGAATGCTGGTTTGCAGAATAACGGCACGGTCACTCATTTGATCGATGTTCATGAAGGTTTTGAGTAGATGAATGGAAGAAATGCTAATGATTGCCATGGACAGTTTAACCTTGAGCACACCCGCATTGACATGGTCAAGCCATTCGGGTTGATCTGGGTGGTCGTCTAAATTCATCCGTGACACAAAAATATCATAGCCGCCAACAATCACCATGATCAATAAGTTGGAAATCATCACCACATCAATCAAGCCCAAGACAATCAGCATGATGGATGTTTCGGTCAATTCATGTGCAGCCGTGGCATGCAGCAAGTGCCATAACTCAATCCCAAAATGATACACATACACCACTTGAGCCACAATCAGACCCAAATAGAGCGGCAGTTGCAACCAACGGCTAAAGAAAATAAAGCGAGGAAGTTGTTGTTTAAAAGAGTTGTGTTTCATAATGAATTTTGAAAATTGGATGCCTATGGATGCCAATGAATGGCGTCCATGATAAAGGTTGATTGTTACGATGGTCTTACTGGCGCAGCAGCATTAAAGCATTGCTGCGTTCGGACACCCGCTCACCCGTCCAAATGACTTGCCATGTTTGCCCCTGCCATTCAACAGTTGGTTTACCATTGACGCGCGTGTTGAGTTTTAATGTTCGCTCTTGAGTGAGCACATACGGACAGTTGACATTTTTAAAAGCAGCGCGTTCAGGTACGAAAGGCACACGTGCATAATAGTACATCGCACCGCGCGCACTTGCAGGTAAATCAATCGCGCGCACACATGTGGTTTCCGGCGGAATGCTTCTGTTCAATGCTTTACCTGCGGCTTCATAGCTGCGGGTGTGGTTGAGCCAAGGCATGGCCAATGTCGCGAGCAAAACCCACACCATGACCAAACCACTGGATGAAAAAGCGACGGATTTCCACAAGGCGCGCGGCTGAAAACGGGCTCGCCAACGCAACACCAACAACCAACCGATGGTCACCGCAACTGCAATCACAAAAGGCCACCATTTGAATTCGGGCTTGAAGTCAGGAGCGAGTTTGTAAACATTACGTGCCAATTGGGCTGGAAAACCGGTCCAAGCCGCCACCCAAAACAGCCAGATGAGCAAAGACAAGGCAGAGAAAGTAAGCAGAGAAAACCAATCAATGATGTTGGCACGACCACGGTTTAATGTCGCCAAGCCAAATGGTGCGAGCAACAAAAAGCCAGGGACAAACATCAACATCGATGCATCAAAACGTTGGCCAGTAATGAATGTATGGCACAAGGGGGCGCTGAGCAATAAAATCCCCAAAGCCATCATGGGGTTGCTCCAACGTGAGCGCCATTGCCATAAGCACCACAATCCCAGTGGGGCAATCGGCCAAGTGAACACCAAAATATTGCGTCCAAAAAAAGCCGCGTTGGCTGAAGACAGTGGTGCGAAGCGTTGATTGGCCAGCCAAGCGGTAAAGAATTCGGTGTTTTGAGCGATATTGAACAACCATGCAGCGGGGGCTAGAGCGCCGATCAAAATAACCACTGGGGCAACATTGAGGCTGTTTTCACGCCAATGTGTAAAAAACAGGACGCATAAAGTCGCTAAAATAAAGAAAACAAACAAACTGAATGGCAACGTCAAACCCATTCCAGCAAAACCCACCGCCCAGAGCCAACGGCTTTTCAATGGCCGTTCGAGTGAGCCCACAGCCCCACACAACCACATCATGCACACCAGTAAAATGGTCGCGCCTTCACTGGTGTCATGAGTGTGAGCGGCGACACCATACGTTGCAATCAAAAGCAAAACAGCCGAATCCGCCAACATCCGACCATATTCGTTGGGCAGAGGTTCTCCGCCAAAAGCCAACCGTTGGGGTTGAAGTTCATGTCGTTTGCCCAAACGATAGACTGCGAGCCACAGCAGGTAAATGCTGAGCGCATCTTGGCAGGCAATGCCCAATTGAACGGCACTGAATGGCGACATGATGCTGCTAAACAATTGGATGAAAACGGCACCAATCCAATAAGGCAATGGGCCAAGGGTGACACTGTACAATCCAGCCACATTCGGATAAATCCAATCCGATACACCCCCTTGAGCCATGCTCAGCATGATGCCAAAGCTGGCTGCTTCTTGACGCCACAAATCACGCCAAGTCAAGCCAGCGGCAATGTACAGCATCACGACCAAAATCAAGTATCGGTGAGGTAAACGAGCCACGTCATCTTGATTAAGGCGCAAAGGATTGGAGGTTTTTGGAGGCATAAACGTGTGTCAGTGGCAAAATCAAAACCCCATCATGGGTTTCGTGATGAATCCAATATTGACCGTTTGAGCAAGAGCTTCTCCCCGTCAATCATTGGGCTGAGCATGAAAAAAGGCAGCCAACGCTGCCTTCTGCTCATCGCATGTTAAACAACATGCATAAAGCGAGTCATTACTCAGCTGCAGCTTCGGCTGGTTTAGCAATGCCGCTGCGTGAGCCGTATTTGTTACGGAATTTCTCAACACGACCAGCAGTGTCCATGATTTTTTGGGTGCCAGTGTAGAACGGGTGTGATTCTGAAGACGTTTCCAATTTAACCAAAGGATATTCTTTACCTTCGAACTCGATTTTTTCACGGGTGTGGATGGTTGAACGTGTGACGAATTTGAAATCGTTAGACATGTCATGGAAAACAACTTCACGATACTCTGGATGGATACCTGGTTTCATTTTTAAAAATCCTTAAGTTAAGCGGCAGCCAACTGAGCGGTTATAAAAGATAACCCGAAAACCCAATCACACGCCAAAATATAAAAAGCCGCTTATTTTCACATAAAAGGCAAAGAAACACAAGGATTTTATGAGCTCGTAACGGGTTTATGCCTCAAGTCCAAAGTGTTTCCATTATTTATCGTATAATTATAGATTGTGCTAAAAAATGATTAAGTTGCAAGGGATTAAGGCATGGTCAGCGGCAAGATGATTGAAAGTGGGGCACCCATTCCCGCGCCTGTAAAAAACTACATAACGCCAGCAGGTTATGCGCGTCTAAAGGCGGAACTGCTGCATTTGTTGGATACCGAGCGTCCTGAGGTGGTTCAAGTGGTTTCATGGGCCGCTAAAAATGGTGATCGTTCCGAAAATGGTGATTACTTATATGGTAAGCGCCGCTTGAGGGAGATTGATCGGCGTGTGGGTTATTTGACAAAAGCCCTTGAAAACGCCCAAGTGATTGATCCTGTGGCACAACAACATACGGATCAAGTTTTTTTTGGTGCCACTGTTGTTTTTTGGCGAGAGTCGTCTCAAACCGAAGAAACGATTTCAATTGTTGGTAAAGATGAAATTGACTCGTCTCGCGGTTATGTGAGCTGGAACAGCCCGATTGCTCGCGCGATGCTGAAAGCACGGGTGGGTGATGAGGTTCGTTTACATACGCCATCAGGCATTGAGGTGTTGGAAATTGAAGAAGTGAAGTACATCGCCCTTGATGTTGTTCTTGGTGTTGAGTAAGTAAGAAATGCCGTGTGTTGTCATAGGTGTGTCAACGAAAATCACCTGCTGACGTTATGAGATGCTTGTGTTTTTTTACCTTAATCTATTTTTTTTGCCCTGATTGGCGTTAAATTTCCAACAAACGTAGTTTTTGCTTTATAAAACTGCTTAAAGCATTTGATTTTTAATGACTTTATCCGTAGAATGATTTTCAATATATGAAGATAAGTTGACTTTTAAAGCTTATTTTTCCCCAAGCGCACAAAAGAAGCGCAACTAAAAATGGAGTTCCGATGAAACACACATTTAAATTGGCAATGGCATCTGCACTGGCCTTGTTTGTGTCTGCCCCTGTTGCTGCAAAAAATGCGCCTAAAACTACGGCAAAAGCCGAAGTTGTTGAGAAAAAAAAATCAACCAAAATCGCAACCAAAGAAGACTCAAAATCAAATAAAAAATTGGTTGTTGCCAAATCAGAAACCAAATTAACCCATCTGGTTAAGTTCGCACCTGTTAAGCGTGCCCCTGTAGCCAAAGCGGCGGCTAAACCCATTTTCCACATCGCACGCATTGCGCCTGTAGCACCAACGTACAGCGTTCGCAATGTATCGTATGGTCGTCAGTTCGGATTGGATCAGTCCTACGATCCGCTCGATTTGCGTGCCAGTGTGGCGCTCGTCGTGGATCAAAACAGCTGGAGCACGTTGTATGAGAAAAATTCTCGCACGCAATTGCCCATTGCTTCGATTACCAAACTGATGACGGCCATGGTGACTTTGGACGCGCGTCTTGATATGGATGAGCCCATCACCATCAATGAAGAAGATGCGGATCATTACCGAAGCTCTCGCTTGTCGGCAGGCACCACCTTGCCACGTCGTGATGTGATGTTGTTGGCATTGATGTCGTCTGAAAACCGTGCCGCTTATGCTTTGGGTCGGACATACCCCGGTGGCTTGTATGCGTTCACTCAGGCAATGAATGCCAAAGCCCGCATGCTCGGTATGAATGGTGCCAACTTTGTTGATCCAAGCGGTTTGTCGCCTTCTAACCAAGCTTCGGCCATGGATTTGGCGAAAATGGTCAATGCCGCTTCTCAATATAAAGTCATTCGTCAATTGTCAACCACTGACAGTGCGACCGTGTACACGCCGTATGGTCGTGAACTGGTGTATCACAACAGCAACCGATTGATTTCACGCGGTATGGGTTGGAACATTGGCATGCAAAAAACGGGAACCTTGAGTGCAGCAGGTAAATGCGTGGTGATTCAAGCATTTATCAATGGTTCACCAAAAATCATTGTGTTGCTTGATTCTCGCTCTGCCGATTCACGCGTCACAGATGCGGTGCGCATTAAAAATTGGCTCGAAAGTGGCTCAGCACCAACGGTGTCGAAGGTCGATGCTGTAAACGCATGGCCTTCTTTGTGATTTTTTAAATGACTGCATTCGCAGTGCCCATAAAAGCCTTCGTCATGACGAAGGCTTTTAATTTTTTGATTTAGACAATGAACTCGAACTCAGTACAACAAAACAACAACCATCGCCGTCAATCAGGTGCACCTCGTGCCCCCAAGATGGCTGCTGCGCCTGCCGTCACACCCGCGCAGGCAGAAACATTCAAACAAAACATTGTTTTTCCAGACAACCTGCCTGTCAGTGCCGAACGTGAGGCCATCAGCGCATTGATTGAGCACAATCAAGTGGTGATTATCTGTGGTGAAACGGGCTCGGGTAAAACCACTCAATTGCCGAAAATGTGCCTCGCTTTGGGGCGTGGCATGGGTGCGGGTGGACGTGGACTCATAGGTCACACGCAGCCGCGTCGTCTGGCTGCGACCAGTACGGCCAAGCGCATTGCGGAAGAGTTGGGCACGCCATTGGGCGAGGTGGTGGGTTATAAAATTCGTTTTCAGGATCGTTTGCATGAGGGCGCATCGGTTAAATTAATGACCGATGGTATTTTATTGGCTGAAACCCAGCGCGATCCTTTGCTCAAGCAATACGACACCATCATCATTGATGAAGCGCATGAGCGCAGCCTGAACATTGATTTTTTGCTTGGTTATTTGAAAGAAATTCTACCCAAGCGCAAAGATTTAAAAATCATCATCACCTCGGCGACGATTGATGCAGAGCGATTTGCCACGCATTTTGCCACTGAAAAAGGCAATGCGCCAATCATGAATGTGAGCGGTCGGACATACCCCGTTGAGGTGCGCTATCGCCCAATTCAGCGCAATGAAAATGACAAAGAGCGCGATTTGTACGATGGTATTGTCGATGCGGTGGATGAGCTGGCACGTGAAGGTTCGGGCGATGTATTGGTGTTTTTACCTGGTGAGCGAGAGATTCGTGAAGCGGCAGAAAGTTTACGCAAGCACCATCCACCACATGTTGAAATTTTGCCATTGTTCGCGCGACTGACCGCGCAGGAGCAGGAACGCATTTTTAAGCCATCAAATGCACGGCGCATTGTGTTGGCGACCAATGTGGCGGAGACATCGTTGACCGTTCCTGGCATTCGTTATGTGATTGACAGTGGTTTGGCGCGGGTCAAAAGATATTCATATCGCCAAAAAGTTGAGCAACTACAGGTTGAGTCGATTGCAAAATCCGCTGCCAATCAACGTTCTGGGCGTTGCGGGCGGGTGGCTGCGGGTATTTGTATACGCTTGTATGAAGAGGCTGATTTTGTTGCTCGACCTGATTTTACCGACCCTGAGATCATGCGCTCCTCTTTAGCGAGTGTGATTTTACGCATGAAGGCGCTCGGTTTAAAGCAGATCGAAGAATTCCCGTTCGTGCAGGCACCTCTCAATCGTGCGATCGTGGATGGCTATCATTTGCTGCAAGAATTGGGCGCATTGACCGATGATTATCAATTGACCAAAACAGGCCGTGAGTTGGCGAAATTGCCGATTGATCCACGTGTGGCACGGATGATTTTGGCCGCACGCGATGAAGGTGCATTGCGTGAAGTGCTGATCATTGCGAGTGCCTTATCGGTGCAAGATGTGCGTGATCGCCCCGCCGATTTACGGGCGCAGGCGGACTCGGCGCATGCGAAATTCAACGATGCATCATCGGAGTTTTTGACGTATTTGAAAATTTGGAACTGGTTCGACGACGCGATCAAGCATAAAAAATCCAATAAATTATTGCAAGAGAATTGCCGTTCAAACTTCCTTTCACAGTTGCGCTTGCGTGAGTGGCGCGATGTGCACACACAGCTTTCGACGATGGTGAAAGAGCAGGGTTGGCGCATGAATGAGACGGAGCCGACGTTTGAACAATTGCACTGCGCCTTGCTGGCCGGCTTGCTGGGCAATGTCGGTTTCAAATCGGAGTTAAGCAATGATGCGAATAAACCAACAGCTGGGCAAAATGCCAAAGTCGGTCAGCGTGGGCAATATTACCAAGGGGCTCGGGGGATTCAGTTTTACTTGTGGCCGGGTTCGAGCCTGAAGAAAAAAACAGGTCAATGGGTGATGGCGGCAGAGCTGGTTGAAACCACACGTTTATTTGCGCGAACGTTGGCAAAAATTGAGCCGAAATGGCTGGAGCGTGTGGGGGGGCATTTGCTCAAAAAAACCTACAGTGAACCGCGTTGGCGCAAAAAATCGGGGCAAGTGCAGGCGGATGAACGCGCGACATTATATGGACTGGTGATTTATAACCAGCGCCCGGTGAGCTATGCACGCATCAATCCGCAGGAGACGCGCGATGTGTTCATCCGCGATGGGCTGGCACAACATGAGTTTGAAGGGCGTTTTCCCTTCCTCACACACAACAAACAACTGATCGCCCACATCGAAAACCTTGAACACAAATCACGTCGCCAAGATGTGTTGGTGGACGATGAATTGATTGTCGCGTTTTATGACAGCGTGATTCCGCCTGACATCATGGACGTGCGTGCGTTGCAGAAATGGCACGATGAGGTGGTGAAAACCGACCCGAAAATTTTATATTTGTCCAAAGATGAACTCATGCGGCATGAGGCTTCGGGCGTGACCACCGATGTGTTTCCAAAAACCATGGAGGTCGGCGGTTTGACGTGCAGTTTAACCTACCATTTTGAGCCGAACAGTCCACGCGACGGTGTGACCTTGACCGTACCGATCACCGTACTCAATCAAGTGTCAGCGGTGCAATGTGAATGGCTGGTGATTGGCATGCTCAAGGACAAAGTGCAGGCCTTGCTCAAATCATTGCCGCAGAAAATCCGCCGTCATTGCGTGCCATTGCCTGATTATGTACAGGATTTCGTGGCTTGGGCGATGGAAGAAAAACGCATGGGCGAGCAAGCTTTGCTGGATGCATTGATCACCCATGTTCGGTTGCGCACGGGGCAACAGCTGAAAACCACCGATTTCAAATTGGAAACCTTGTCCACCCATGCATCGATGAATTTTAAACTGGTCGATGAATACGGTCGCCAACTTGAAATGACGCGCAACCTGAGTTTGTTGCGCACGCATTTTGGTGGTCAAGCGCGTGAGTCGTTTCAAGACGTGGTGCAGGCGCAGAGCAACAGCATGGCAACACCGTCAAAACAGCTGAACACCAATAAAATGGCACAAACCATCGCGGGTGAGGCGGGGCGAAAAATCACGACATGGGATTTTGGCGAGTTGCCCGAGCTGATGGAATTGCAAAAAAACAATGCGAAAATTTTTGGTTATCCAGCTTTGCAAGACTGTGAAACGCATTGTGAACTGTCGGTGTGGGATGAGGAACACCTTGCGCAAGCCGTGCATTTACAGGGTTTACTGCGCTTGGCACGTTTGCACTTTAAAGAAAACTTAAAGCATTTGGATAAAAACATCCCCGATGCCGCCAACATGGGCATGCTTTACGCGGGTTTGACCAGCGACACGTTAGAAGCATTGAAAACCGACATTGTCTCGTTGGCACTGCAACGGGCGTGTGGTTTGGATGATGTGAGTCAATGGCCGCGCGACGCATTGTCTTTTGAAAACATGCTGGCACAAGCAAAAAACCGTTTGGGTCTGATTGTGCAAGAAATAGCGAAGCTGGTGCTGTTGATTTTGACCGAATGGCAAGCCGCACAAAAGAAACTGGTGTCTGTAAAAACGCAGTTGAATGCGTACAATGACATGGTGGCTCAGATCGAACGGCTCACGCCCAAACGGTTTGTCCTGAACACCACGTATGCACAGCTGGTGCATTATCCGCGCTACTTCAAAGCCATTGCATTGCGTGTGGATAAACTTAAAAATGACAGCGCACGCGATGCGCAATTGATGCGCGACATGTTGCCGCTGGTGCAACATTGGCAACGTGCGGTGAATGAGCGGGGTGGTCAAATGGACGATGGTTTGGCGCAATTCCGCTGGTTACTCGAAGAACTGCGCGTTGGCTTGTTTGCACAGGAATTGCGCACGCCAATGCCCGTGTCGGTCAAACGATTGCATAAAGTGTGGGACAGTTTGCAGCGATAAATGGCCTAAAATGCATCGATCTGACACTGATGCGGCCGATGTGACAACAATGTGATCAACTGCTAGAGGAGAAAAAACATGGATAAAGTGGCTCAAGCGCTCAGTCGTGCGGCCTTGATGATGTTCACGCCACGCGTGTGGGGATTGGTTTGGCGTCCCGCAGTGTTGGCACTGCTGGCTTGGGCGGTCATCGGTGGTGGCATCTGGTGGGGATTTGGCGAAGACCTTTTTGCATGGATGACTGCCGCTCAGAACCGTTGGGCTTTGGGTGACAGCTGGACGGCTCAAGCATTGAATTGGGCCATGCAAGGTGGTTTTTGGTTGGGGGTGGGTTTGTTGTGGATTTTGATGGTCGTGCTCTCATCCATGTTGTTGATCAGTGTGTTTGGCATGTCACACATCAACCATGCGGTGGCGGAACGCTTTTTTCCAGCATTGGAAGCCAAAGGTGGCTTGACCACGTGGCAGAGCATCAAAAACACAACGGCTTGGACATTTTGGTTTGCTTTCTTTTGGATCATCAGCACACCCGCTTATTTGCTGGCAGGGCTCGGCGCGATCATCCAAACAGGTGTCATGGCGCGTTACAATCAAAAAGTCTTTGCTTTGGACGCTTTGGCGGAACATGCGGATGCGCATGAGTACGCAGTCATCACGCAAGAGCGCAACGGTGCTTTGTTTGTGCTCGGCTTGGTGATCACGCTGATGGGCGCTTTGCCGACATTTGTCTGGATGGGATCAATCATTGGCGTGGTGTTGCTGCCATTGACCGCTGTTTTTTCAGTGTTGACATTCACTGCATTGTTCACATTTTGTGGATTGGCTTACAGCTGTTATTGTTTGCAGGCACTGCACGATTATCGTGCAGTGCAACATGAACTGCTGTTACAATCTGCACTGAAAGATAATTAAGGCGGCCCTTATTGTGCCCTCTATTGATTAATTAGATTAATTGGATTAATTGGTTTCAACACAGTCCGCTCGCTCAAAGCATTCCGTGCCGCTTTCCCGCAATGGGTTGGTGGTCGTTCAGTGATACAAAGCGCACCTAGAAGCCACCTTGAGTTGCTGACATGGGTCAATAAACGCTTTGTGTTTAACTGGATTTTCGCTAAAAGCATGCGGGAATGATGAGATTGGGCGTTAAATCAACTTTTATCGGCCTTTCCTGTTCCGAAATCAATTTTTAGAGGCTCTTTTAAGAGGCACAAATCACATTTAAATTGATTTAATCGATACAATCGATGGAATCATATCAGGGGAAAACATGCGTTTTGGTTTAATGGTCATCGGCGATGAAATTTTGAACGGCTCGCACACAGACGCCCATTTTGGTGCAGTTCGAGAAATGTTGGAAGCGCGTGGTTTGCGCTTGGCTTGGGTTGAATACGTGGCCGACGTGCCCAGTGAAATCATTGCGCGACTGAAACGCAGTTTTGCCGAATCCACACCTGTTTTTGTGACGGGCGGCATTGGCGCAACACCCGACGACCACACCCGTCAAGCCGCAGCCAACGCACTTGAAGTGCCGCTTGCGCTTCACCCCGAAGCCGCGCAATTCATCATTGATTTGAGCCAAAAGCGTGGCGATGACTTAAACAGCGCCATTCACTTGCAACGTTTGAACATGGCCAACTTCCCCGCAGGCGCGGGCATCATCCCCAACCCATTTAACAATGTGGCGGGTTTTCATGTGCAGCACCATTATTTCGTACCAGGCTTCCCCGTCATGGCGCACCCCATGCTGGAGTGGGTACTGGACACTTTCTACGCCGATGAGTTTTTCAAAGAACGCCACGCCCACCTGTCCGCGCACGTCTACGGCCTGCAAGAATCACAAATAGCCCCATTGATGATCGCCATTGAACATGATTTTAAAGGGGTGAATACCTACAGCCTGCCTAAAATCGCACAAGACGCCACCGACAGCACCGAAGCAAAACGATACCACATCGAACTGGGCGTCAAAGCGAACGGCGAAGCCTGCACATTGTTGGATGCGGCATGGGATCGTTTGAAATCGGAAGTGCGTGATTTGGGCGGTGAGGTTGTTTGATCAAATTCACAATGCATTTTTAATTAAACGCAGGTGCTTCAAACGAATCGGTTTAAAATAAAAACCAAAGCAACATCATCTGCGTACAAACATGGATCGCGCTGGTTTTTACTGTGAACTTACATGCGTTCCGTCATGCCGTGCTCGACACGGCATCTCCATGACTAGGAGATTGCGGGTCAAGCTCGCAATGACGCACCGCCTGATTTCACGGTAGATGGATGGTTTCACAGCAAGCCAGACGCCGCGTTTGTGATTAAAATAGGACGTATATCCTACTGTTTGGTTGGGGTGTTTTAATGAAAACACAATCAAATAAAGGACATACGATTTTTAAATGGTTAGGATATGCGGCGAAATGAAAACAGGATATCAGTGTTTTTTGACGTATAACCTACGTTATAATTTAATTCTTTAACTACACCTTTCTTGGGAAGAAGAATGAACACTACCATCATCAATTGCATTAAATGCTCCCAAAAGCTCATAATTCCCGCAGATCGAGAAGCTTTAGAGGTGACATGTCCTTCGTGTTCAACAACTTGGAAATGGGTAAATCCAAACTACGATATCAGTGAAACTACTTCCGCAGCCAATTTTACAGGACAATCCATTGGATCTGTCGGCAGTGCAATGAATTTTGCCGATAATGTTATTTTCAATGCAGAACGTGGCCATGGATTTGCAGGCGAACGAGCCAACCACTTACATGATGTTTTTACTGGAAACGATGCAACTCTCGTTGGGGGAGACAATGCAAAGAATGGTGCTGATCGTTTAGTTAATGGCATTTATATACAGACAAAATATTGCAGCACCGGTTCTAAATGCGTTTCTGAAGCTTTTGAAGATGGCACTTATAGGTATTGGAACAATGATGGCACCCCAATGCAGTTAGAGGTTCCATCGGATAAGTATGATGATGCAGTAAAAGCAATGGAGGAGCGGATCAAAAAGGGCCAAGGTAAACATATG
>CALMCL010000056.1 GCA_937862905.1 uncultured Burkholderiaceae bacterium
AATCGAACCGGCACGCCCCTTATTCAGGAAAGCGGCGGATTTTAAGTCCGCTGTGTCTACCAGTTTCACCACCCGGGCGCCATTCTGTCGCATTGGAGGCGGGGGTCGGAATCGAACCGGCGTACACGGCTTTGCAGGCCGCTGCATGACCACTCTGCCACCCCGCCAATGCTTGTTTGGCGTGTCACACACCAGCTTGCATGTGACTTTTTTAACATCTAAAACTACAAAGGGAAGTTTGACGATAAACGTTAACTTCCCTTTGGAAATTTGGAGCGGGAAACGAGACTCGAACTCGCGACCTCAACCTTGGCAAGGTTGCGCTCTACCAGCTGAGCTATTCCCGCACAATGTGTGTTTCTATTTTGAAATATCTGGAGCGGGAAACGAGACTCGAACTCGCGACCTCAACCTTGGCAAGGTTGCGCTCTACCAGCTGAGCTATTCCCGCACTTCAAAACAGAAGTGAAATTATAGGGTGATTATGGTTTTACGTCAACCCCTTTTTATCACTTTCCATCATTTATTTTAAAAAAATCACAAACCACCATATGAATGCAAACCAGACAAGAAGATATTAACGCCCAAAAATGCAAAACCAGTGATCACCAAACCAATGAGCGCCCAATAGGCACTGAACACACCGCGCAAGCCCGCCACCAAACGCAAATGCAACCATGCTGCATAGTTCAACCAAACCACCAATGCCCACGTTTCTTTTGGATCCCAGCTCCAATATTTGCCCCACGCATCGGCCGCCCACAGCGCACCCAAAATGGTGGCAATCGTAAAAAACACAAAACCAACGGCGATGGATTTGTACATGATGTCATCCAACACTTCAAAATCAGGCAGCTTACTGGCCAAACGACGGCGAGCCATTAAAATAGCACCAATGATGACCAAGCCCACAGCAAAGTAAATCGCCCAGTAGGTGGCCATAAACTGAACACCACGGAACATCAGTGGCTCGGCAAACAACAACGCCCCCAACACCCACAGCACAACCGTCGCCACGCGAGTTTTACGTGCATGCTGAGACATCAAATCCTCTGTCGAGAGTCCATTTGCGCCACTCACACGAAACGCTTTTGGCAAGGCATCATACGGCGTGCCCACGTATTTAATCAAATAAGCAAAGGCAACCATCGCCGCCAATGAAAAGGTGCCGTAACCAATGAAATTAGCAGGCACATGAATTTTCATCCACCATGACTGCAAAGCAGGAATCAAGGGCTTAATCTCATGTGCACCCCGCGCCACACTGTACCACAGCAAAAAACCAACCGACATGCAGACCACAAGCAGCACATATGGGCCGAGTTGCTTTGTTTTGTAATGATTTTCATAGTACAAATAAAACGCTGTGG
This sequence comes from uncultured Burkholderiaceae bacterium, assembly GCA_937862905.1. GTDB lineage: Bacteria > Pseudomonadota > Gammaproteobacteria > Burkholderiales > Burkholderiaceae > Hydromonas. Next base: position 1,371 of record CALMCL010000056.1, read on the forward strand.
TCAACAATGAAAATAAAATAAATACTTCATAAAGATTCGATACTGGAATATGCCCGACATCCGCTGCAATCAAATAACTTTCATGCCAGCGCACCATCAATGCAGTTGAACCAAGCACCAAAGCAGCGTATGCCAGACGTGAAGCCAACCACCCCAAGGTGGGTTTATCGAAAAACACATTGACCCAATACATCACCGTCGCCAGCACAAAAAGCACACTCATCCACATCACGGCAGGCTGAGAAGCCAACATGTATTTCAAACCAAATGCCGTTTCGCCACGCGCCAAGTCACCTTGATACAGCGCCACTGCGGATAAACTCAAAACAGTCACGCAAGCGAATACGATCTGTAATGGCCGCCAAAACCAACCAATGGCGACTGTGGCCAAGGCGCCACCCATTAAGATAATCACCTCATAATAATCCATGAGGTCGCGGTTTTTCATGCCACCATAAGCAAATAAGCCCAAGGTGGCCAAGGCGTACAGCACATCCATTGCATTCAAACGCCGCCACCACGCGGGCGGTGCATCGCTACCATATCGGCTTAAATCAATGGGTGTGGTGGTGTTGGCTTTATGCATGATTGTCCTCATGATCGCCCTGAATGGGCGTGTGTTCGCTGGCGCGCTCTGAATGCTGAATGCTTGGATTGATCGCTTGACACAAGCTCTTCCAAGCGCGTTGATAATCAAAAGTGCGACGGGTGCTGCTCATCGCCAAAGTTAAATGCTGAACCATGCCATTCGGTTTAATGTGTAACCACACACGGCGCTCGCGTATGAAGGTCATGGCCAAAGTCCCCAAAACGAGCATCAATGAGCCACTGTAGACCCAAAATTGCCCTGGAGAACGGGTCATTTGTAACACCGAGGCTTGCACTTGATCGAAACCTTTGAGCTGAACAAACACAGGTGAACCGTAAGCAAAGGCATCGGACAGACCGACCACCGACAGGCGCATGAATTTACCTGTATCGGGATTATCCACCAAAGCAGGCAGGCCATCGGCCTGACGTGCAGTTTGCAACAACTCCCACAAACTGCCTTCAAGTAAACGTGTCACGGTTTGCGCCACCGCATCCCGTTGTTCTGCAGGCACTTTGGCTTGCAAAGACTCACCCACTGCTTGCAAACCACCTTGAGCAAATAAATTTAAAATTTCAGTTAAACTTTTCTCCAGCTCATCGCCTTTTAACGGCTTGCTTTGCTGGGTTTCACGCATGCGTTTGGCATACAATTCAATGGCTTTTGTGCGCATGTCCGTGTTCGCCAACGCCGCACGCAAACGCATGAAATCACCCATGCTTTGCTCTGCATCGGCAGGGATTCGCAAATATAAGAAATCTTTATTGGGATCGGTGCGTACGCCACTCAAAAACACAGATGCCCCATCCAAAGTCACTGGCACCATGTAGTTGCGAAATTCAGTCGCTTGCCCTGCCTTATCCAACAACACAAATTGAATCACGGGCCCCACATTTTTCAATGTTTTCACCTTGCTGGCTGGACTCATGGCGTGTTCAAATGCGCTTGTTGTATCGATCGGCGCACCAGAAGCCTCGGCCAAGTTTTCCACATTGATCGGTTTAAACTGGCGCCATTCAATCGTATAAGGCTCACCCGCAAAACTGATCGGCTGGTTTTTGTACATCGTCGCATCAATATTTGCAGGCTGTGCAACCGTGCCACTCAAAGGATACACCGCCAATTGTAAACGTGAGCCGCCATCATCAAAGCCCGCCTGATACACGGCAACGCCTTTATAACGCAGCGGATGGTTCACCTCAATTGTTTGGTTAAAACTCTCCCCCGTGGTTTTGTCCTGCACCGTCACCTCACTGGCAAAGCGCTTGGGCATGCCCGTGCTGTAATAATCCACCATGAATTTATTCAAACGCAGCACAAATGGCAAATCCTGCAACAGGTAATGGTCTTGATCGTAGGTCAAAGACACCACATCCGTCACCGCCCCTTCGGGAATTTTAACATCACCTCGGTAACTCAGCGTATGGGTCGACAACACCCCACTGGTTGGCACTTGAGCAAAAGACATGGCATTGGTTTGAGGCTGTTTGCCAAATAAATGAACCTGAGCGCGAATCGACAACTCGCTGTCCATCAAACCGCCAATACAAATCACAATGATCGCCAAATGCGTCAAAATATAACCAATACGGTTAAAGCGCCCTCGTTTCGCGGCAATATAGACACCCGCTTCATTTTCTTGAGCACGCACTTGATAGCCTTGCTTTTGCAAGGCACGCACACTGCTTTGCGTCAAATCATCAAGCGACTTTCCACTTGTCCAATCCCGGTGTTCAGGCAAATGACGCAAACTGTTGGTGCGCGTGTGGTGCTTAAATGTGCGCATGTCTTGCAACATTTTAGGCGTATTGCGAATCAAGCACACACTGGTGGAAATCAACAAAAAAACCAATATAATCAAAAACCAAGCTTGATTGTACACATCGAAAATACCCAACATGGCAAACCACTGTGCCCAAAATAGACCAAACTGGGTGATGTAATTCACCATCGGTTCATTTTGCTTAACCAGCGTACCAATGGCACTGGCAATCGCCAAAATGCTGAGCAAGCTGATGGCCAAGCGCATGGATCCAAGAAAGTCCCACAAACGGGCGCGCATTAAGGCTGTGGATGAGTTATTTTGAGTCATTAAAATCAAACTAAAGTTGTCGATGGTTGTCAATGCTTGTCGATAATTGGCGATATTGGTGATGAGCCGCAGAAAAAAAGTCTGTGGTGGCAATCTCAGCTCAGCATCCATTAACAATGTGGAAAAACACGTCCATCACAAGATTGTGGGCTTTTCAATTTAACCGCGCCCCCACCTTTACACAGCAACATTCGACAGGAAACAATAAAATAAGGCATCTTATTTTCATAAAATAATGGGCGGTGAAAAATCACCGCCCATTATTATAACCGCTATTGCACTGCAATAGGTTAAACCGAAATTAACGCAAGCCAGCCATGTAGTCGGCAACAGCAGCGATTTCTGTATCCGTCATGCGTTTTGCAATGTCTTGCATCGGCGCACTGTTTTTGCGCGCATCTTCGCGGAATGCTTTCAATTGAACCACAAGGTAATCAGAGTACTGGCCACCCACACGTGGGTATTTTGCCATGATGCCAGCACCTGTTGGGCCATGGCAACCCGCGCACGCAGGCAAGCTCTTGCTGATCACACCACCACGATAGATTTTTTCACCGAGTTTTGACAACACAGGATCATCTTGCTTGGCCACATCAGGCGTCAATTTTTGAGCAGAGAACCACGCAGACAAGCTCTTCATGTCATCATCAGACAAAGCAGCCACTTGCCCGCCCATGGTTGAGACTTTGACTTGACCCGTTGCACCATCAATCATATTGGCACGTGCGGCTTCAGTCGCACCTTCAGCAGCTTTAAAGTCATGCAACTGTTTCAATAAATACGCTTCATGTTGCCCCGCCAACTTAGGCTGCAAAGGCACCGTGCTGTTGCCATCGGCATTGTGGCATGATGCGCAAATACCCACGGAAATCGCTTGACCACGCTCCACACCAACAGGCATGCCTTGAACAGATTTGATGTCAAAAGTGGGAGCCGCCGCAGGGGCAACAGCAGGCGCAGCAACAGGCGCTGCGGCAGTCGCTTCTGTCTTGACCACGGCTGGCGCGTCTTTTTGCTGCGCAATGGCAACACTTGAAATAGCGGCAACGATGCCAACAGCGGCGAGTAAATAAGCGTAAGAACGTTTCATAGGGTATTCCCGTTTTATGTCTTCGGTGTAATGTGTCTTATATTCGGGGTTTTAACCGCAGTCCACCCTTTTGGGCAACTTAACTGGCAAAAAGCCTCCATAAACAGGTATCATTGTACCTCAAGACCATGTTAAAACCAAGGGTAATACAGGTCAAATTTATCAAATGCTTTGTGCATTTTTTATGTATCTTGCAAGTTTATTGAAAGTTTTTATGTCCATTCTGCATCACAGCACATTTTTCACCACCGTCAATCACATCAAAGACCTGCCTAAAACCGATCACCCTGAAATCGCTTTTGCAGGCCGCTCTAATGCGGGCAAATCCAGTGCCATCAATGTGCTGTGCAATGAGAAACGCTTGGCCTTTTCAAGCAACACCCCAGGGCGCACACAACACATCAACTATTTCACTGTCGGCCGCCGTGGCGAGACTTTTGGCTATTTGGTCGATTTGCCCGGTTATGGGTATGCCAAAACGCCCATGGATGTCAAAAACCATTGGAATGAACTGCTCGGCATTTACATGCAAGAACGCGATCAACTCAAAGGCATGGTGCTGATGTGTGACATTCGTCGTGGCTTCACTGATTTGGATGTTGAGATGATCAACTGGTTTTCACCTTTGGCTAAACCCATTCACGTTTTATTGACCAAATGCGACAAACTGTCTAAAAATGCAGCCAAACAAATGTTATTTGCCGTTGAAAAACAACTTAAAATGATGACAGGTGAATGGGGCACTGTTCAATTGTTTTCATCCACCAATCGCGTTGGCCTCGAAGAAGCAACTGAAGTGATTGCAGGCTGGATAGAACAGCATCGCATTCAGGCGACAAGCGACACCAAGTAAGGAACTCGATCAGCAGCAAGCGGATGAAACGCCCGAAAAAGTCAACCAAAGTGCCCTTGAAAAATGCGCATTTCGCCTCATGTCCTTAAGATAAACTGCGCCATAAGACGTGATACACTGACGTCCAAAACACAATAATCACAACAAGGAAAAAACATGGTTCCACATTTGCGCACCGCCCTCACGGGCGCATTGTCTGACATCGAGCACAAAATGCTGGCCGCAACACCCATGATTGAGCGGTGGTTTCGCATGGAATGGCAGGAACACACCCCGCCTTTTTACAGTTCGGTCGATCTGCGCAACGCAGGTTTTAAACTGGCACCCGTGGACACCAATTTATTTCCTGGCGGTTTCAACAATCTGGCCGAAGAAATGTTCCCCCTCGCCACCCAAGCAGCAATGGCGGCCATTGAGAAATATTGCCCAGACGCCAGAAACCTACTGATCATCCCTGAATTACACACACGCAACCCGTTTTACCTACAAAACGTGGCGCAGCTGTCAAAAATCATGCGTTTAACGGGTTTAAATGTGCGCTTGGGCTCACTGTCTAAAGACATCACCATCCCAACAGCCATCAGTCTGCCCAATGGCGACACACTGACGCTTGAGCCGTTGGAGCGCAATGGGCGGCGCCTGACGCTGGATAGCGGTCGCTTTGACCCCTGCACCATTTTATTGAACAACGACCTGTCGGCAGGGCAACCCACCATTCTTGAAAACATCAAAGAACAATTTTTGTTGCCGCCACTGCATGCGGGCTGGACTGTGCGCCGCAAGTCGACACACTTCAAAGCCTACGACGATGTGGCTAAAAAATTCTCGAAAGCATTGGGCATTGACCCATGGTTAATCAACCCTTACCATGCACATGCGAGCAACATCAACTTCAACGACCGAACAGGTGAGGATGAACTGGCGCACACGGTCGAAACGATGCTCAAAAAAATCACCAAGAAGTACAAAGAATACGGCATCACCGACAAGCCATTCCTCATTGTCAAAGCCGATGCGGGCACTTACGGCATGGGCATCATGACCGTTCGCAGCCCCGACGATGTCAAGGACTTGAACCGCAAGCAACGCAACAAAATGGCCGTGGTCAAAGATGGACTTGAAGTGCATGATGTGCTCATTCAAGAAGGTGTACCGACCATCGAAACACTTCACAACAGCACCGCTGAACCTGTGGTCTACATGATTGATCGCTACGTGGTGGGTGGTTTCTATCGCATCAATGGTGAACGTGGTGCGGATGAAAACTTAAATTCTGCGGGCATGCATTTTGAAACCATGCCATTCATTAAAGAATCGGAACGACGTGCAGATGATCTGGGCTTATTGCACAATCGATTTTACCCATATGGTGTGGTTGGGCGTTTGGCCATGCTCGCCGCTTCACTTGAGCTGGAAAAAACGGATCCAAACCCTGAAAATCACATTGGTTAATCAAACCACGCCAACAAAGCCACCCTTGCCAGAGGTGGCTTAAGTTGAGAAAAACCTAAGCCATTTCCCCATTCAAACACATGGAAAACCCGTCATGGACATCCTATTCATTGCAGATCCGCTGAACACATTTAAGATTCATAAAGAAACCACCTATGCCATGATGCGTGCCGCACAAGCACGCGGCCACAGCATATGGGCTTGCACATCCAATGCCCTTTTTGCAAAAGGTGATGTTCAAGCCAATGCACAGCAGATTCAACTGCTCGAACATGCAGTGCCCGCGCACTGGTTTGATGTCACCCAATCTGACACCAAAGCCTTGCACAGCTTTGACGCCATCGTCATGCGCAAAGATCCGCCTTTCGATGTCAATTACGTCACCGACACATGGTTACTTGATGCCGCCGTGCGCCAAGGTGCGGTCGTATTCAATGCCCCCACAGCGATTCGCAACCACTCTGAAAAAGTTTCAATTTTAGAGTTTCCCGAGCTCACTGCCCCCACGTTGATCAGCAGCGACAAAGCCACACTCGCTGCTTTTCACACCGAGCACAGTGATGTGATCTTTAAACCACTCGATGGCATGGGTGGCTCAGGTATTTTCCGCATCAGCAACGACGGCATGAATTTGGGCAGTGTCATTGAAATGTTGACTGAAAATGGCACACGCCCCATCATGGCGCAACGCTTCTTGCCTGCGATTGCTGAAGGTGACAAACGCATCCTGCTCATCGGCGGCCAAGTCGTGCCTTATGCCCTTGCCCGTATCCCTCAAAATGGTGAAGTGCGAGGCAACATGGCCGTCGGTGGCAAAGCCGTCGCCCAGCCCTTGAGCGAATCTGACTGGCGCATTGCCAATGCGATCGCCCCCCTCTTGTGGTCACGTGGGATTTTATTGACGGGCTTAGATGTCATCGGCGACTGCATCACTGAGATCAATGTCACCAGCCCGACGGGCTTTCAAGAGATTTTCAATCAAACAGGATTTGATGTCGCGGGGTTGTTTGTGGAGATGCTGGAGCACGCGGCAAAATAACACCAACCATGTTTTGGCTTTCTTGCAACCGTCTGGGGTTAAAAGCCACAGTCCAGCAGTCCAACACAGCCGAACATTGAATCTCATCTTGAATGCTCAGCAAAAAGCCGCTCAAATCGAGCGGCTTTTTGTTGCTTCAACATCTTTGCATCAATACCTTTTGCATTAAAACCAAAAGAGACTCACTGACCACGCCCGCCTGAGCGGCGTGGCGATGACGGTTTGCCAGCCCCTCCACTGCGCTGACCGGCAAACCCACCCCCGTTTGGACGGCGTGCTTGAGGCCCTGCATTGCCTGCTGGACGAGGTGTTGCGGCACCGCGACCGCCACCATTTGAGTGACCACCCCGGCCTTGACGTGGTTTTTGCAAAGGTTCTGGCTTGACGGTTAAGTCAGGCTCAAAACCTGCGATGACTTGACGTGGCAACTCTCGTTTAATCAATTTTTCAATGTCTTTGAGCAACTTCAACTCATCCACACACACCAATGAAATCGCTTCGCCCGTTGCGCCTGCGCGCCCTGTACGACCGATGCGATGGACATAATCTTCTGGCACATTGGGCAAATCATAATTAACAACATGTGGCAATTGGTCAATGTCAATCCCACGTGCGGCGATGTCTGTGGCCACCAGAACTTGCAATTTGCTGTCTTTGAACTCGCTCAAGGCTTTGGTGCGTGCGCCTTGGCTCTTGTTGCCATGAATCGCCATGGCACTGATGCCACTGGTGGTCAATTGTTCTGCCAAGCGGTTGGCACCGTGTTTGGTGCGCGTGAACACGAGCACTTGAAACCAGTCATTGGCCTTGATCAAATGTTCAAGCACTTGACGTTTCTTATCACGGTCAACAGGATAAATTGTCTGTGCAATGACCTCAACGGTTGAGTTGCGGCGTGCCACTTCAATCATGGCGGGATTGTTCAACAGGCCATCGGCGAGGGTTTTAATTTCGTCCGAAAAAGTTGCTGAAAACAGCAGGTTTTGACGTTGTTTTGGCAAAACTTTTAAAATGCGTTTGATGTCATGGATGAAACCCATGTCAAGCATGCGATCGGCTTCGTCAAGCACGAGGATTTCCACTTTGGACAAGTCAATGTTGCCTTGCTGGTGATGATCGAGCAAGCGGCCTGGCGTGGCAACCAAAATATCAATGCCCTTTTGGATTTGGCGCACCTGTGGGTTGATGTTGACACCACCAAACATGACCATGGATTTCAGCGGTAAATATTTGCCATAAATTTCAACGCTTTCAGCCACTTGTGCAGCCAACTCACGTGTTGGCGTGAGGATTAACGCACGCGGTTTGCTGCTTTTGCCATTGATGGTGGTGGAGAGCTTTTGCAACACAGGCAAAACAAAACCGGCCGTTTTGCCCGTGCCTGTTTGTGCGCCTGCAAGCAAATCACCGCCCGCGAGCACCGCTGGAATCGCTTGAGCTTGAATGGGTGTGGGGGTGTCATAACCATGCTCGGTGATGGCACGCACGATGGTATCGGCAAGGCCGAGTTCTGTAAATTTCATTGTATTCTTTATTGGAATTCGTCCGCCGTGTCGTGTACGTCAGTCGCGGGCAAAGAGGTGTTGCTGGAAAAAGAGGTTGGCGCGGGGACTGAATCAAGCACCAAGGGCGTCAGTATAACAGAATAGTGCAAAGAGCGTCCTATGCGCCTGCGTCCCACATTGCCTGCAATTGTTTGCTGGTTTGCTTATGCCCATCATGGCTCCAGCCAGGTGGTGCAAAGACATAACTCAAACGTTGTTTGACTGTTAAGTTTGGCTGAGTTGCATCCTGCCAAATGGCTTGAAACTCATGCGTGATGAGATTGGGAATGTTGCGATTGTCCACATCGCTCACCAAACCGTAATGAATCGGGTTTGGATCCAAGCCTTCAGGTGCAAAAGTACCGAACAATTTATCCCAAAAAATCAAAAGCATGCCCATGTTTTTATCCAAATACGGCACATTCGATGCATGATGGACACGGTGGTGTGAAGGCGTGACCAAAATTTTCTCTAAAAAACCCAAACGATCCACGGCTCGCGTATGAATCACATTGCCATAAATTTGTGTCGCGGCATAAGCAAACATGATGTGCAAAGGTGTAAAACCCAGCATGGCAATCGGAATGAAATACACGTAGCGGTACAAGGGCTGGAACACCGATGAGCGAAAACCTGTGGTCAGGTTAAAGTACAGAGAGTTGTGGTGTGTGACATGCACAGCCCATAAAACGCGCACACGATGATCCATGTAATGCTGCACATAGTATGCAAAGTCCTGCAACAACACAAGTGCGATCCAATACAACCAAGGATTGCTTATTTCGGTGATGCGATGCGCATAAGCCCAGGTCAACACCCCAAATGAAACCCCTTTCATCAGCAGATCAAGCGAAAAATTGGTCAAAGCAAAAGTTGCACTTGTCAGAGAATCGCTGGTGCGATACAAATGCAATTGCCCAATGCTTGAATACAGCAACTCTGCGATGATGATTGCGGCAAAAAATGGCACGCTGTATTGGTACAACACGTCTTGATTTAACCAAGCTGGCATATGCCCCTCAATGAAAAATCCGCTCACAGCACACAGCCATGAGCGGACACAAACACAATTAAAATAATTAAGCTTTGGGTGTGTGTGATGTGGGCTCATCGCCCTCGATCACATCATCTATTTTTTTGATCCCGTCTTCAGCAGCCACTTTCACATCACCCACCGCATCGGATGTGACTTCTTTAATGGACTCAGCGACATCAGATGCTTCCTCCTTAACCATTTCAATCACATCTGACGTTTTTTTCTCAATCGAATCAACCACATCATCTTTCACCTCAACTACTTTTTCAACGGTTTCTTTAAACGATGTTGAGTCGACATCGGTCGCGCTTTCAGCGGCCACAGGCGCAACAATCGGTGACGTCGGAGGTGTGTTGTGGCTGGATTTATTGCGTTTCATCAAATACAGCACCGCAGCAGCAATCAAGCCAATGGCAAGTAAAATAAACAGGATTTTCCACAACAAACGACTTTTGCTCACTTTACTGGTGATCACATACGTGTCTTTACCTGCGATGTCGATGAAATTCACACTCACGGTATTGTCTTTGATGTCTTTTGCAGCCACACCATCAATCGTCAACACTTCAGCAGGCAAAGTCAAATTCATCGACAAAGCCATGCCCATTTGCTTATAAGTGGCGGCTTGATCAACAGCAACAGGCACCAAGCCTTTTTGCAACATCATGCTGGCAGGGTCAGTCGCTGCAGCGTCATTTTTCGTTGGGTTCAAATCGGCCACTGTTTTGAACAACTGAACAGCATCAACAGACACTTGATTTTTGTCTTTATCCAAAACCACCCCGTTACCAGCATCACCCATGAACTCACCTGACACGATGAATTTACCTGGAGAAACGTCTTTGCATTTGAGCTCTTTGGTGAGTTTTTCATTCATTTTGTCGCAGCTCAAACTTTTGGCGATGTCGCCACCATCTTTGCTCATTTGCTGCAATGTGGGTAAAACTTTGGTCATGTCGTAAGTGGTGCTGAATGCAACTTTTGCTTCGCTGCTGACTTTGGTGTCCGATTTAATTTCAATACACGCAGACAATGCCATGACCGCCAAAGACGTCACAACCACTTTTCCCCACAACATCATTTCTTTCGTTTTCATCACTCACCCCTTGTGTAAAAGCATGTTATCGTTAAACTATTGATCCTCACGTCGCACAATATAATGCGCAATGTGGTCATTTTCTTGTATTTGTGCTTTAAGCGCGTGACCCGTTTGTTGAGCGAAAAGAGCCAAATCGGTCACTGCCGCTTTGTCGGTTGTGAGTACTTTCAACATCTGCCCGCCCGCCATTTTAGCCAATGCTTTTTTTGTACGTAAAATGGGCAAGGGGCAATTCATGCCACGCACATCTTCAGTATGAGCGACGATTTTATCCAAACCCACCAACACAGCCGCATCCACCACCAACATAATCCATCCCCATTTTCACCCAAAACAACACAAAGGCACATGTGCACTTAATTTATACATCTAAGCTGCATTATGCCGCAACTTTTGTCAAAAATGCCAATATATGCCATCAAAAAGGCACTTAAAAATTATTTTTTGATCAAAGCCAAAACCAAACCCAAGCAAACGGTCATCATACCAAACCATTGATAAAGCTGCACATGCTCGCCGACCAACACCAAAGCCCACACAATGCTGAATACGGGAATGAGGTTTATAAAATACCCCGCACGAATCGCGCCTGCATTTTTCACCCCATAATTCCAAAAGAATGTCGCCGCAATCGATGCAAACACCGACATGTATACAATTTGCCAAAACACGTCAGACCAAGGCACATCCACAGCGGTTGAGCCGCCCGCCAACACATTTAAGCCAAGCCACACGCACGTGCACACAGCCCCCAAAATAAAAAATACGTGCATGAAAGCGAAAGGGTGTACTTTTGGTATAAAACGTAAAAACACCGTGTACAGTGAGTAAGAGACCACACCTGCAAACACGTACACATCTCCCATGTGCAAAGCCAAATGGCTCAATGCCCCCCAATCGCCACGCAAAGCAATTTGCAACACGCCCAACATCGACAACAAAGCGCCTAACCACTGCCAACGGGTGATGCGCTCATGCAACAACACCGCTGACAACACACCCAACACCGCAGGTGTGGTCGCGTTAATCAAAGCGGCATTGACAATCGACGTGCTGCGCAAACCAAGGTAAAGAAAAGAATTATAGCCCATGGCTCCCGTCAACCCAAAACCCAACACCCGCCAGCGTTGTGCCCACAAGACAGGCCAGTCTCGCTTCAAGTGCCCCCATGCAAAAGGTGTAAACAGCAC
>CALMCL010000057.1 GCA_937862905.1 uncultured Burkholderiaceae bacterium
ATTTTTTAAAAAGCGACTGTCAATGCAGTCGCTTTTTGCTTTTTTAATTATAGGCCATAAACACACATGATGCGGGTTGAGGCATCATGCATCAACGTTTTGCTTTATGCCCAAATCGGCGAGCAATTTTTTCAACGCGGGTCAACGTGCGCAGGTTTTTAAAGACGTGTGCCAAATGCACGCGATCGGTGACATCAATGACGATGTCGACATGCACGTGGTTGTGCAGCACTTGAGAGTGCACAACTTCAATATTGGCACCGGCTTCACTGATTTTGCTGGCCACTTTTGCCAATAAGCCACGCTCATCACCTGCAATGATTTGCAGGGCGACGGGGAAGGGGTCGACCAGTTCGGCTTGTAAATCCCATTCAAGTGAAATCCAGCGCAGGTTGTCTTGTGCACGTTGTACTCGGGCATTCGGGCAGTCGGCCGTGTGCACCACCAAGCCTTGTCGGCGCATGAGGTGACCGATGATGGCATCCCCTCGGATGGGGTGACAGCATTTTGACAGGGTGATGGTATTGGCTTCATCGCCTCGAATGACCAAACGCTCTATGCCTGTGCTGACCAATGATTGCTCTGAGGTGCGAACGATGTTTGAGGCATTGTTGGGCATCACCATCAATAAGCGCTGAGCGGTGATGTTGGCAGGGCGAATGCCCAGTCCTATTTCAGAAAATAACTCTTCTTGGGTTTTACAGCCGGAGTCTGCAAGCAGTTTGTCCCAAATGTCCTTTTCAGCTTCATCAGGGTACGGCAGGTGAATGGCGTCTAAAGCTTGGCGGAACAGTTGTTCGCCCAAATGTGCAGACTCTGAGACGCGTTGAGATTTTAAATAATGGCGTAACTCTGAACGGGCTTTACCCGTTTTGACCCATTTTAGCCATGAAGGATGAGGTGCGGCTGTGGGGTTGGTGATGATTTCAATTCGATCGCCGTTACGCAGTTCTGTTGACAGACCTGCTTCCACACCATTGATGCGACCTGAAACTGCATGTGAACCCACATCGGTGTGGATGCTGTAAGCGAAATCGAGCACGGTCGCGTGACGTGGTAAGGTCAAAATGCGAGATTTGGGTGTGAACACATAAATTGCATCAGGCGATAAATCCACTTTAATGTGCTCAAGAAACTCAATAGAATCATTGGTTTTTTGTTGAATATGAAACAGCGATTGTAAGGTGGTGTGCGATTGTTTTTGCACCTCAGAGAAACTCACATCGTTGTCTTTGTACAACCAATGCGTGGCAATGCCTGACTCTGCAATGCGATGCATGTCATATGTGCGAATTTGAAACTCAACGGGCGTGCCATAAGGTCCAAGCACGGTGGTGTGCAGCGACTGATAACCATTTTTCTTTGTGAGGGAAATGTAATCTTTAAAACGACCTGGAACAAAGTTGAATAAGCCATGCAAAATCCCAAGTGCAAGGTAACAATCGTTGCGCATCGGTACGATGATGCGAAACGCGTACACATCCAAGACCTTGGACAAACTCAGTTTTTTAGACTTCATTTTGTGATAAATGCTGGCCAGATTTTTTTCACGGCCAGACAGATCGGCGTCTAGGTTCGATTGGGCAAAAGCCTCTTGCACTTGATCGACGATTTTGGTGAACAATTCACGCTTTTGCTGGCGTCTGCGTTTAAGGGCTTTCTCAATCACCGCCGCACGCATGGGATGAATTTGTTGAAAACACAAATCTTGCAACTGTCGATAAATGCCATCCAAGCCCAGTCGGTGTGCAATCGGTGCGTAAATGTCTAGGGTTTCTTGTGCGATTCGACGGCGTTTGCTCCATTGCAATGTTTCCATGGTCGACAAATTGTGCAAACGATCGGCCAGTTTCACCAAAATCACCCGCACATCATCTGCCATTGCCAACAGCATTTTGCGAAAACTTTCGGCTTGTTGTGTTTCTTTGCTGTCAAAATGCAGTTTGTCGAGTTTGGACAGGCCGTCCACCAGATTCGCCACAGGCGCACCAAATTCATGGGCCAAGGTGATTTTATCCGTGCCAGTGTCTTCCAGCACATCGTGCAGCAATGCCGCCATGATCGATTGGGTATCCAGCTTCCATGTGGCGCACAAGGTCGCCACGGCAACGGGGTGTGTGATGTACGGTTCACCTGTTTGTCGGTATTGGCCGAGGTGAGCGGCATCGGCCACTAAAAATGCGGCGCGCACGCGTGCGCAGTCGGTCTCCGACAGGTAGGTCGATAATTGAGTGAATAAGTCTTCTAAACCCACTTTGATTAAGTCCGCATGGTGTTGCTTGTGCGCCATTGAGCTTGCCATGATGGTGCTCGCCGCGAAAGTGTCTGGCGTGTGTGGTGGCGAAGAAGGGCGTTTGGGCATTGACTAAATCACTTGTAAAGTTTTAAAAAAGAAAGGGCGTTCACTTTAAAACACATTATTGCAATAATAATGTGCAGCGCAGCATGAATAACCACAGGCATTTTTATAAGTATTTATAACTGGCACCAGAACATTCAATTTAACCTGCTGGAAATGACGGATGTGTCATCCGTAAATTTTAGCGTTAAAAAAAGCCATTGTATCGAAGCAATGGCTTTTACGGTGGTGAGCCGATGCTTAACTAGGCACTTTCAGAAGCATTTCAATGCCAACGACGCCTTCAGCGATTTCTTTTAAAGCAATCACCGTCGGCTTGTCATTGGCCGTACCCAATACTTTGGGCGTGTGGCCTTGCGCCAATTGGCGTGCACGGTAGGTGGCTGATAATGTCATTTCAAAACGGTTCGGGATTTGCTTCAAGCAATCTTCAACGGTGATGCGAGCCATGGATTTTCCTTCAATTATTTGGCGTGAATGCCTAAATCATAAAATAAATTGGGCTGGCGCGAGAATTGCTGATTAAAGCGTAAACGCGCCGCAGCGACAATGTGCATCAAATTGCGCAATGCACTGTCCAAATTTTCGTTAATGATAACATATTCAAACTCAGGTGCGTGCGCCATTTCGCCACCCGCAGCGAGTAAGCGGCGGGTAATGACATCCTCTGTGTCTGTGCCGCGCTTGTGTAAACGCTCTTGCAAAGCAGCCAATGACGGTGGCAGGATGAAAATACCGACCATGTGTGGAAAGTGTGCACGCACCTGTTGTGCGCCTTGCCAGTCAATTTCCAACAGCACATCGCGCCCGCTGGCAAGGGCTTGATTGATCCATGCTTTTGACGTGCCGTAGTAATTGCCATGCACTTCAGCCGACTCGATGAATTCATCTTTGGTTTGGCGTTCTAAAAAATCCTCGACCGTGGTGAAATGATACGATTGACCATCGACTTCACCCACGCGAGGTGCGCGTGTGGTGTATGAAATCGACAGTTGGATGTTGTTTTCCTTGGACAGCAAGGCATTGACCAGAGTGGATTTGCCTGCGCCGCTCGGTGCAGCGACGACGAATAATGTGCCAGGGAGGTGGGGTTTGTTGACGGGCATGGTGCAGTCCTGTGCGCGATTAAAGGTGTTTAAAATAAAGTAATGTCATTTTTACTGAAAAAATACAGTAACAATCATTAAAACAAGTCCGATCCAAATGATCAAACCAAATAGGGCAACGAAGCTCGCTTTAGAGATGGACAAGAGATGGACAACTTTGAAT
>CALMCL010000058.1 GCA_937862905.1 uncultured Burkholderiaceae bacterium
GCAACCTTTGGGTCGTTTACAAGGTTTTACTGAAGCATTTAAAAACAGGGGATTGCACCCTCAGTCGGTTTGGTTAAGCAAAAAAATTGATGCGCCCACAGCAGATGAGGCGCTGAAATTATCCATCGCTTTGGACGTCCCTGTGCTTCGACTCAGGCGCCAGCGGGTTGTGGAGAACAAACCCATTGCTTACGAAGTGAACGTATTGCCCGCCTCTGTGGTGCCGGAGCCAGAAAAAATCACGGGTTCTTTGTACGATTATCTGGATGGCATTGGTCACGGTCTGGTGCGTGCTCAACAACACATATTGGCCATGAATGCGACGGAACAGGTGGCCAAATATTGCAAAATCCCGGTGGGGCAAGCGGTCTTGCAGGTGATGCGCATTGGTTTTGATCAGAACAATCAAATCATTGAATACTCAACCACGTATTGTCGCAGTGATTTTTATGACTTCACCGTGGAATTGAATCGAAATTTATAACATCTTCATCGCAACGGATGTGACAACAAATCACCCAAAGTGATGTTTAAAAAAGAGAAAAAGGAGCAGACGATGTTTAACTTAACGGGCGACATATTAACCCCCACAGGATGGTTACAAGGTTCAATGACCATCTCGGGCACACAGGTCACCCAAATCAGCGGCACACCCATCAGTGAAGAACAGGTGATGGGACGAGATGAGCCAAAATTCATTCCGGGGTTCATTGATTTGCATGTGCATGGCGGTGCAGGCGTTGACCTGATGTCAGGAGGGGACAGTTTGGCGCACATTGCACGCCACCAAATCAAGCATGGCACAACCAGTTTTTTAGCGACGAGCATGACCGCACCATTGCCAGAGCTGGAACGGGTGCTGACTGGAATCAAACAACATTTGTCTCAAACAATCGACAAAGACCAAGCAGAAGTATTGGGCGTTCACCTTGAGGGCCCCTACATCAATCCAGGTCGATTGGGTGCACAACCCGCGTGGACTCGTGACATTGTGCTGACAGAAATTTTGCATCTGAACGACATCACCCCCATTCGTGTGCTGACTTTGGCACCTGAATGTGTGGGTGACCGACATTTGATTGAACATTTGACCCAAATGGGCATTCGCGTCCAAATCGGTCATTCGCACGGCTCGTATGAGGATGGGGTCAATGCCCTCAGGCATGGCGCCAGTGGTTTCACCCACCTGTTCAACGCCATGACACCATTGCATCACCGCGAACCAGGCATGGTGGGGGCGGCATTGGCACATGCGCACTACGCAGAACTCATTCCTGATTTATTGCATGTTCATCCGGGCGCCATCCACGTCGCCTTACGTGCCATTCCACATGTGTATTGCGTGACCGACGGCACCGCCGCCACGGGCATGCCCGATGGCATGTACATGCTTGGTTCTCAAGAGGTGAACAAGTGTTTGGGCGGTGTTCGCCTAAAAGACGGCACCTTGGCTGGCAGCACCTTGACCATGATCGATGCCCTGCGAAACTTACACAGCATTGGTCTTTCAATTGCAGAGGCCTCTCAACGCCTGTCGACTGTACCCGCTCAATATTTGGGTTTGAACAACCGAGGCCAACTGGTCGAACAAGCGATTGCAGACATTGTTGTCATTGACAAAAACCTTCATTTACACACCGTTTACGCCCGAGGAGAGGCTCATGCCTAATGCCCACACCCCAATCACCCACATGCACCGTGAAGCCTTGCAAGCGAGTGACATGCTCAAAGGGCAGTTGGCCAACATCAAGCACACCACCGCTTTGGTTGATGCGATTAAAGCCTTAAACCCAAGCACTTTCATCACCGTGGCCCGTGGCAGCTCTGACCATGCCGCACATTACTTTGCCTATTTGGTCATGCAGAAACTGGGGATTTTAACCGTGTCCCTCCCCCCTTCCTTGGTCACGCTGCACCATGCGCCGCTCAAGGTTTCATCTTCTGTGGCGTTTGGGTTTTCTCAATCGGGCGCCAGCCCTGATTTGGTCGATACCTTGACCCATCTGGGTGAACACGGGGCGCACACCATTGCGTGCGTCAATCAAACCAACAGTGCACTTGAGCAAGCGGCTGACTTGTCTTGGGCCATTGATGCGGGTCAAGAACTGAGTGTTGCAGCCACCAAAAGCTGTTTGGGGATCATGACTCTGGCCGCTCAATTTGTCGCGGTGTGGCAGGACGATCAACCGCTGCTTGATGCGCTGTTGTCGTTGGTCGATCGGTTTGCGCACCCAGCGCAAAGCGCACCCAATCGTGTGCTGGATGTCTTTGGCGCGGCCAAACGGGTGTTTGTGATTGGACGTGGTTTATCACACAGCATTGCGCTGGAAGCGGCCTTGAAAATGAAAGAAACCTGTGCCATTCAATCTGAGGCCTTCAGCGTTGCAGAGGTTCGACATGGCCCCATGCGATTGATTGAAGCCAACTACCCCGTCGTGGTCTTCATTACCCCAGGACCGGAGCAACAGCAATTGATTGATTTTTCAATCGAAATGCAGGCGCGTGGCGCCCATGTTTTGGCCGTTTGTGCGACGGACACGGATGCACTTGATTCACTGACCCGTGCCGGCGTGATGATTTTGGACGCTCATACTGGAACAGCCCCGTTCTGTTCAACTTTAGCCCCCATGGCGGCTTTACAGTGCTTTTATGTGTTTTTATCCGAACTTGCCCAGCACCGGGGTATGGATCCAGATCGTCCGCTTTATTTAAACAAAGTCACGCAAACACATTAAAAACATTAAAAAAATCAAGGAGACAAGCATGACTTCATTACAACTCATTGCCCCAGTCACAGGAACCCTGCTGCCCGTGAACCAAGTACCCGATCCTGTTTTCGCTGAAGAAATGCTGGGCACAGGTTTTGCCATCGACCCCATTGAAGGGGTGCTGTACGCACCTTTTGATGGGGTGGTGAAACAACTTGCCAGTACAGCGCACTCGATCACATTGGTGTCGTCCACGGGTGCAGAAGTGCTCATGCACATCGGCGTGGACACCGTCACCCTTAATGGCCAAGGCTTCAGACCTCATGTTGCTTTGAATCAGTCGGTGCAAGCAGGTGATCCGCTCATCCAATTTGATCTGGCTTATTTAAAAAAAACCGTGCCGAGTGCATGGGTGATTTTTGTCTTGCTCAATTCGGATGAGTTTAAATGGCACTATGATCACGCACTCCCTTTCAATGTGAGCACCCCTATGCCCACAGGCGTTCATGTCTGTGCCGTGCTCGATGGCGTTCCTCAAACAGCACAAGCACCCACCTCCTCAGCGAACCCCGCAGCCCAAGTTGAGGTGGTGGCCATGGTCAAACACCGCAATGGTTTGCATGCCCGTCCAGCGGCATTGGTGCAAAAAGTTGCAAAGCAGTTTGATTCAAATATTCAACTGCATTATCAAAATACACGAGCCAATGCCAAAAGCACATTAGACATCCTGATGATGAGTATTCCCGAGCATGCACACATCATGGTGTCCGCTGAAGGCAGCGATGCGGCCTTGGCCGCTGCAGCGATGGTTGAAATCATTGAACTCGTTGATGAATCAGAGCACACCCCCAACGCCGCTCACAACTCAAATGAAGCATGGACAGCGCCCACCCCGCTTTCACCCTTGCAAGACCATGCATGTCAAGGCGTGATTGCTTCTCGTGGCGTGGCTTTGGGCACAATCATGCACCTGCGCGCAGAATGGCCGCAATTCAATGAAACATTTGTGGGCGTCGAGCATGAACTGCAACGCCTTGATGATGCGCTGACTTCAGTTAAAAATGAATTAAAGGCCTCCAGTCATTCATCCACGCTCAAAGACATTCAAGCCGCACACCTGAGCTTGTTGGAAGATGAGGTTTGGCAAAATCGAATCCGCCAAGCCATTCACCATCAACACGCAGCAGGCATCGCCGTTCGCCAAGAAACGCAAATATTGATGGATCAACTCGAACGATCTGCTTTGGCGCTATTTCGTGAGCGTGCAAGTGATTTGAAAGACCTTGCCTCACAAATATTGCATGCCTTGGCACCCACCCACAACCCGATGGATGACACCGATTGGCCTGACGATGTCATTGTTTTGGCCGATGACATCTGGCCCTCCACCCTCAGTGGCCATTCAAAAAACAAAATCCGAGGCATGCTCACAGCCAAAGGTGGCACAACCAGTCACGTGTCTATTTTGGCACGTGCATTGGGCATTCCTTTTATTGTGGCGCTTGGGGAACAGGTTTTAACATTAAAAAATGGTCAGATGGTGGTCGTTGATGCCGAACAAGGTCACTTAATTGTCAATCCCAGCGATGATGAACAGGCACAGGCCAAACAACGCATGCATGAATTGACCGAACTCAAGCAAAATGCTTTACGCCATGCCCATCAGCCTGCAATGACCCTCGATGGACACACCATTGAAGTGGCGACCAACATTGCTCACGCACAAGACGCCAGCGAAGCCATGCGCAATGGCGCCGATGGCATCGGTCTGGTTCGTACCGAACTGATGTTCACTGAGCGTCAATCCATGCCCAACGTACAAGAACAGCAAGCGCACTACCAAACCATTGTCGACACAATGGCTGGCAAACCCGTCATCATTCGCACGCTCGACATCGGTGCGGACAAAGAACTCAGCTATGTCACGATGCCCAAAGAAGAAAACCCCGCTCTGGGCTTACGTGGGGTGCGATTGGGATTGGCACGAACAGACATGTTGGATGCCCAGCTCGAAGCCTTGCTTCAAGTCAAACCCATCCGCTCCTGCCGCATCATGTTACCCATGATCAGCGATGTCTCTGAAGTCAAGCAAGTGCGGGAGCGGCTGGCTCGCCTTGCCACTCAACTCGGCATCACCGAATTGCCTGAGCTGGGTGTCATGCTTGAAGTCCCATCCGCCGCATTACTGGCAGATCAACTGAGCGAACACGTCGATTTTTTCTCAATTGGCACCAACGACTTGACCCAATACGTGTTGGCGATGGACCGTTGCCAACCTGAACTGGCCAATCGTTTGGATGGTTTACATCCTGCTGTGTTGCGCATGATTCAGATTTCCACCCAAGGTGCAGCGGCGCACAACAAATGGGTGGGCGTCTGTGGTGCATTGGCTGAAGAAGCATTGGCCGTGCCCCTGCTGATTGGTTTGGGCATCACGGAACTGTCTGTTGGCGCCGCCAATGTTCCTCACATCAAAGCACAGGTCAGACGTCACGACCTTGCGGCATGCCAAGCCTTGGTCAAAACCTGTTTAACACTGCATTCGGCACAGGACGTTCGGCAGAAAGTGCACGCCTTTTTGGCCTCACTGGAAGGAGGATAAACAAAGAAAAAACACCTACTCATCCCACAATACCGATAACAGGGTCACTTCGAACCCTACAGCAGTCTTTTATAACAAGCACGAAAAATACAGAATTCAGCTTTTTTTCACGTTTACTGTGTTTTATAAAAAATAAATTTTTATCTATTATCTATATGTTCACCTTTAGGAGACAGACATGAAACTATCATTTAATGGCCTACAGCAATTGGGGCGCGCCTTGATGCTGCCCATTGCTGTACTGCCCATCGCAGGTTTATTGCTGCGGTTGGGGCAACCTGATTTATTAAACATCAAAATTTTGGCACAAGCGGGCGATGCGATTTTTGGCAATTTGCCTCTGCTGTTTGCCATCGGCATTGCAGTCGGTTTTGCCAAAGAGAACAACGGGGTCGCTGGTTTGGCGGGGGCAATTGGTCAATTGATTTTGGTGGCCGTACTCAAAGTCATTGATGAAAAAATCAACATGGGTGTGCTCTCAGGCGTGCTCATGGGGCTGACCGCTGGCGGCTTGTACAACACATACTACAACATCAAACTGCCACCGTATTTGGCATTTTTTGGTGGCAAACGCTTTGTGGCCATCATCACGGGTTTGGTCGCCGTGATCTTTGGTATTGCGCTCGGTTTTATATGGCCCCCCATTCAAAATGCCTTAGACACATTTGGTCACTGGCTCATCGGTGCGGGCGGTCTTGGTTTGTTCTTATACGGCGCTTTGAATCGTTTGTTGTTGGTCACAGGTTTACACCACGTCCTGAACTCTTTTGTTTGGTTTGTTTTCGGTTCGTTCACAGACGGCTCAGGTAAAGTGATTGCAGGCGATTTGCACCGCTTCTTTGCTGGTGATCCAACCGCAGGTCCATTCATGACAGGCTTTTTCCCCATCATGATGTTTGGCTTGCCCGCAGCCTGCTTGGCGATGTACTGGATTGCCCGTCCTGAACACAATAAAATGGTCGGTGGTGTGCTGTTGTCTATGGGGCTGACCGCTGTTTTCAGC
>CALMCL010000059.1 GCA_937862905.1 uncultured Burkholderiaceae bacterium
TCATTGTTTAATGACATCACTTTGATTTAACTGCATCCTCTTGATAAAAAAGCACCGTTTTGATAACGGTGCTTTTTTTACTTTTGTCTTGCATTGGTCATTGAAAAAATTTGAAACGCATAGGTGCTGTTAAAGCCATGTGCTTATGGGTTAAATCAGAGCGCCACCCGTTGATACAGTACTCCGCTTAAAATTAAGGACTTGGATTTTTAATTTGATACAGATTGATGTTGTATTTTTTAAAATCAAATGCTTTGAGTGCCTCAAATGATGTGGCGTTCTACTTGAGGCGGTCTGCTTTTTCAGGCATGCGAAAAGTGCATATTGACGCCGTCATTCAGCGCCATGTACAAGAAAACGTTTTTGTATCGTATCGCACTTAAAACTTATATTTTTGGCCGTCTTCAGGAACGAGAACACGGCGTTTGTCCAGTTTTTTCTCGTCGATAAAAGCGCGCAGTTCCTTGCGTGTCAGCACCGCATGGTTGACTGATTCCATATGGATGCCGACGATCTTGGCCTGTGGCGAATAATTGTAAGCGAGCAGCACGTCATTCTTGCCCATGATGATAGAACCATCGAAGCCTTTTACTTGTGCATACCCAGTATTGAGGAATACGACATCTGGTTCATAGCGAGTGAGCGCATCCTCAACGTTCTTGTTCCAAATGGTATCACCAGCCACATAAGCGGTGGCATAGCCTGGGTGTATGAACACGACCCCCATGACATTGCCCAAAAGCTCTGCCATCTGAGGCACTGCAAAGAAGTGACTGCTGCCGTGTTTGCCAAGTGTCTTGACCAAACGAGTGCCTTTGAAATCAAAACCCTCTTCGGTTAGTATTCGCACATTGGTGAATCCATCCTCACGCACTTTGGCCGCATCCTTTTCATCTTGGGTAAAAATGGGCATGTCACGTGGAACCAAATTGCGTGCAGCTGCATCCCAGTGGTCTTCGTGAATGTGAGTCAAAATAATGGCATCGGCCTTGAGCACATCACTCACGGGCACGGGAAGGTCAACCAATGGATTGCGTTTTTCGCTGTTTGGTGTACCAGGGAATCCTGGATATGCGCCTTTAGCGGCCAGCATGGGATCCATAAGGAAGGTCGAGCCTGCGTAGGTCAGTTTCATTGTGGCATTGCGGATAAGATGAAATCCTACCTTATTAGAAGCTGTTTTTGCTTTGACCGCATGCGCATGGTCGGTTTCATGTGCTTGGGCTGTACCGAGCATACAAGCTCCCAAAGAAATGGCGTAAGCAAGGAGTGTTGCAATACGTGAAGTGTGATTTAGTTTCAACATAAAAATCTTTCTTGGTTTTTATAATTTTTGAAGGTGAATGATGGACGTACCCAGTCTTGCATCACTCTAAACGTCAACCCCAAAATGCATCTTCATCTGACTGGTTCTCAGAAAAAAGCCAGACTTGGGAAATTTTGCCGTCTATGACTTCAAACAAATCACTGCCATTCATCTCCATTGCTTTATTGCCATTTTTGGCACTAAAACGAATGGGGAAAGAAACAAAACAGGCGTTTTCCATCATGGCACCTGCTGGGTTAATCGTCAATGTTCCTTGCGTGGCGTTCATCATGTCGCCCAACATTTTACCAATGGCATCAAGACCGACTTTTGTGCCTGAAAATTGGTTATGGCCAGGTTGATGCCATTTGGCATCGGCACTAAAATGCGAAAATGCGGTAGGGATATCGCCTTTTGAAAGAGCGATTGAGTAAGCTGTTACAACGTCTTTTGCTGTCATTTTTGTTTTCCTTTTAAAGGTGGGTGAATGTTTTGATTAAAGCATTGGGTTGTCATTGGGTTGTTGTTGCTGTATCACCTTCTGCTGCAATGTATTTGAGTTACATTTTTGTTTGGGTACACCTTGTGCTATCAACATCTGTACCAGCAGCCTAAGGCGGTAGTTGCGCTTATTGCCTCGCGCGCATTCAAAAGGTGTTATCAATTGTTTCATTGTTCTCCTTGCAGGGTACGGCAGGGTTGATTATTATTAGACATTTTATGGCATAAAAAACGATATTTTTGCGACTATTTATAATACTTTTTAGACATTTTTACGATCTGGTCTACTGCGTATCCTGTGGAATGCCACTCAACTTGGAAAAGTAAAAATGAAAACAAAAATTCAACACTTGGGTTATCTGCCACCAGCACCCCACCAGCTTGACTTGGAAATTTTTTCCATGGCCGATTTGAGGTATAGAGGTAAGGAGCAAGTACGCATCACCCACAGATACGGGTTCCATGCTTTGGTCTACGTGACTCAGGGGCAATGCACCCAAATGGTTGATTTCAAATCGGTGAGTTGTACGTCAGGCTCACTCATTGTGGTACGCGCAGGACAGGCTCATAACTATGGACAGGATAAAAATTGGGATGGCTGGAATCTTCTTTTTCGCCCAGAGTTTCTTCAATGTACACTCGATTTAGAGCATTTACCTGAGCACATGGTTTTAAGTCCAGATGAAATGCAGGGGATGATGAGTTTAATTCAGCAAA
>CALMCL010000060.1 GCA_937862905.1 uncultured Burkholderiaceae bacterium
GTTTTTCTTGTTGGGCTGGCTGCTGATTGCGTTGGCTGCTGTGGGTGTTCAACCTGTGATGATGCTGGTGCTTGGGATTTGTTGCTTTGCTTTTGGTGAGGGGATTTCGATGTCGGTGTTGTATCGTTTCGCCATGACGGCTTCGGATCGACCATATGGCGTGACCTCATCGGCGATTGGGATGCTGCACATGTTGGGTTATGCACTTGGTGTTGAAGTGTTTAAACATGCATATTTGGCATGGGGTGTGATGGGCTTTGCTGTGTGTAGCACCGTGTGTCTTGTGATCTATGTGGGCTTGAGCCGAGGTGCCGTGCTGCATGCGATGCAGTTGCGTTTGGATGAGGAGGGCGATGCAGTGGTGACCGCATCGCATTGAGGATGGGTGCTGGTTGATGTTTAAGCGGTCAATAACGTCAATGCACGTTCAAGATAAACCCAGAAATCAGCAC
Organism: uncultured Burkholderiaceae bacterium; assembly: GCA_937862905.1. GTDB lineage: Bacteria > Pseudomonadota > Gammaproteobacteria > Burkholderiales > Burkholderiaceae > Hydromonas. Next base: position 453 of record CALMCL010000060.1, read on the forward strand.
CATCACGGGTGTTGATCCATGTGCCATCGGCAAATTTAAAATGATAGCCGCCTTCACGTGAGGCGAGCCAGACTTCATTCATTGAGGCTTGTTGATTGACGATGACTTTTTGGCCGTCGTCATTTTCAATTTCAAGCACAGCACCGTGGGCAAGGACGTCCAAATCGGTTTCTTTTGCTTCGATGTGCTCGCTGATGGCATCAAATAATACTTTTACTTGTTGTAAGAATTCAGTTTCCGTCATAATAGACCCTTTGTTGAAATGCGGATGTATGGCGCATTGGACTGTGCGCGAATGTGAGGATTATATATGAGAACGGTGATTCGATTGGCTGTGTTGTTGGGCGCGACAGTGATGCTGTGCACGGCTTGTGGCTATAAAGGCCCGTTGTATTTGCCTGCGACGGAACCAACCGTCAACAAAACACCGATGACGGTGCCATCTGACATGTTGAAGAAATAAAAACGCCTATTTTTAAAAAGGGCGAACTTGTTTCGTGTTCCCTTAATTTTTTAATCTATTTTTAGAAGTTGTGATGATGACTACGCCTTATCCAAACCCGACCTTACGCCTCGAAAACAATGCATTGATGTTGGAAAATGTTCACTTAAATGATGTGGCACGTGTGCATGGTACGCCGTTGTATGTGTATTCCAAAGCGGCATTGCAATCGGCATGGGACGCGTGGCAAGTGCCTGCGGATCGTCCGATTCACATTTGCTATGCGGTCAAAGCCAATTCAAATGTGGCCATTTTGAGTTTTTTCGCCAAGCAAGGCGCATTTTTTGACACGGTGTCGATGGGTGAAATATCGCGTGCATTGGTGGCGGGCGCGCCTGCAGATCGCATCGTTTTTTCAGGTGTGGGCAAAAGTGTGGCAGAAATCGAGTTCGCTTTGACCGAGGGCATTCATTGCTTTAACGTCGAATCCATCACGGAGTTGGATCGCATTCATGCGGTGGCCACACGCTTGGGTAAGCAGGCACCGATTTCGTTGCGCATCAATCCTGACGTGGATGCCAAAACCCACCCGTATATTTCGACGGGTCTGAAAGAAAATAAATTTGGCATTGACCACACTGAGGCTTTGGCGGCGTACAAGCATGCCGCGACTTTGTCGGGCTTGAAGATTGTCGGTATTGATTATCACATTGGTTCGCAATTGACGTCATTGACACCTTACCTTGATGCACAAAATCGCTTGTTTGGCCTCATCAAGCAATTGAGTGATGCGGGCATCACATTGACACACATTGATTTGGGTGGTGGTTTGGGTGTGCGTTATCGTGATGAAGTCCCACCGACAGCGTCGTCATTGATTGAGCAAGCATTGACGGGTTTGCGCGAGGCGGGTTTCAATCATGCCTTGATGTTTGAACCAGGACGTTCTTTGGTGGCGAATGCCGGTGTGATGTTGACCGAAGTGGAATACCTCAAACCGACGCAGCATAAAAATTTTGCCATTGTCGATGCGGGCATGAACGATTTGATTCGCCCAGCGTTGTATCAAGCATGGATGCAGGTGGTCAATACGGTTGAGCGTGGCACAGCAACCACGACTTATGACATTGTGGGCCCTGTGTGTGAGTCGACCGATTGGTTTGCCAAAGACCGTGATTTGACTTTGGAGGCGGGTGATGTGCTGGCCATCTTGAGCGCAGGTGCGTATTGCATGACCATGGCTTCAAATTACAACACGCGTCAGCGCCCCGCAGAGTTGCTGGTCGATGGTGATGCCGTGCATGTGATTCGTACGCGTGATGCGCTGGCATCGTTGTGGGAAAATGAACACATTCCTGCTTGATCCATGCTTTAACTCGGTTTTTGAGGGGCATCCATCTGTTTGTGATCAAATAAGTGTTGCGTTTTGATGCCATAAAAACCAATGAAAGTTGAGCCATTTTTTTCAAATGCGCTCAACTTTTATTTTTTAAACCGCCGGTTTCAAGGGTTAAAGTACCCATCTTTTATGTGTTTCCATAAAAATATATTTGTATAAAAAACACATCAAAAATAGAAATTTATTTTCTTGAATCGTTATGGATAAGGTGTTTGGAGTGTCGCATGGGGGCGAAACAGGTGTGCGCATGCCCCAATGTGGAAAATACCCTATAATTTTCCCTGATCTGGCACAAGTACAAGCGCTATCGCGTTAAAATGATTGAAATATGTGAACGGGCGTCATTATTTGTACGCCCATTTAAGCTGTATAGGATACCGTTTCATGGCCACAAAACCCGAAATTTTTAAAACCCCCTCTTTATCTGAGCGCGCGAGCCAATTGATGCGCGAGATGAAGTGGGTCTTATTTGCCATCTTAGGTGTTGCCTTGCTGCTGATGTTGCTGTCGTATGACACCAAAGACCCCGCCTTTAACCATGTGAGCAGTCAACAAATCGCCATTCACAACTGGGTGGGCGCGCTCGGCGCATGGGTGGCTGACATCATGTTGTATGTTTTTGGCTTGTCTGCGTATTGGTGGGTGGTCCTGTGTGCCTCCATCATCTGGTTTGGCTACCGTCGATTTTTACACCTCAGTCTGTTTTCAATGAAAGAGCGTGGTGAGATTCAAATTGAAGAATCACGCGATAAATTTTTGTTTCGTGCTGGTTTTGCTGTGTTGCTGTTTGCCAGCATGGGTTTAGAAGCCCGTCACATGGCAGGGTGGACAAGTAATTTGCCGTATAAGGCGGGTGGCGTGCTGGGCAATATGCTTGCAGGGGGGCTGACTTTGGTGGTTGGGCAGGTGTTCACGACGCTGCTCTTATTGTTTTTATTCTGCGCGGGTTTGAGTTGGTTTTTTAATTTTTCGTGGTTGAGTGTGTGCGAGCAAATCGGTACGGACATTGAGCACGGTTACACCGCCATCATGGGCTATTTTTCTGCTAAAAAGGATGAAAAAGTCGGTGAAGTGGTGGCTGCGCATCGTGAAAAAGTGGTGGAGGAGGAAAAGCAACGGATTGAGACCGCTCCTCCCGTGATCATTGCGCCACCTGCGCCACCTGTTGTCCAATCAGAACGGGTACAGAAAGAAAAACAAGTGTCTTTATTCAGCGACATGAACAACACGACTTTGCCTGAACTGTCCTTGCTGGATCCTGCCGATGCACTTCAAGAAACGGTTTCAACTGAAACGCTGGAGTTCACATCTCGCCTCATTGAGAAAAAACTGCGTGATTTCAATGTGGAAGTTAAAGTGGTTGCCGCTTATCCTGGCCCTGTGGTGACGCGTTACGAAATTGAACCGGCAACGGGGGTCAAAGGCAGCCAAATCGTCAATTTGGCCAAGGATTTGGCACGCTCATTCTCGATGACTTCCATCCGTGTGGTTGAAACGATTCCGGGTAAAACCTACATGGCTTTGGAGTTGCCCAATCCCAAAAGACAAATTGTTCGTTTATCTGAAATCATTGGTTCACAGTTGTTTTTTGATTCAAACTCCCCTCTGTCTGTGGCCTTGGGCAAAGACATCGGCGGTAAGCCCGTGGTGGCAGACATTGCAAAAATGCCCCATTTGCTGGTTGCAGGTACGACAGGCTCAGGCAAATCAGTGGGCATCAACACGATGATTTTGTCATTGCTGTACAAGGCTGAACCCAAAGATGTGCGTTTGATTTTAATCGATCCAAAAATGTTGGAAATGAGCGTCTACGAAGGCATCCCGCATTTGCTTTGCCCCGTGGTCACCGACATGCGCCAAGCTGCACACGCCTTGAACTGGGCGGTGGGTGAAATGGAAAAACGCTACAAACTCATGAGTAAGTTGGGTGTGCGTAACCTTGCGGGTTACAATAAAAAAATCGATGATGCCACCGCAAAAGAAGAGCATGTGCCCAATCCATTCAGCCTCACACCCGATGCGCCTGAACCGTTGGGACGCTTACCCAACATCGTCATTGTGATCGACGAGCTGGCCGATTTGATGATGGTGGTGGGTAAAAAAATTGAAGAATTGATCGCGCGCATTGCACAAAAAGCACGTGCGGCGGGCATTCATTTGATCCTCGCCACACAACGCCCAAGTGTGGATGTGATCACGGGTTTGATTAAAGCCAACGTCCCGACGCGCATGGCTTTCCAAGTGTCGAGTAAAATTGATTCACGCACCATTCTTGATCAGCAAGGTGCAGAAGCTTTGCTGGGACAAGGTGACATGCTGTATTTGCCGTCGGGGCTGGGCATGCCGACCCGCGTGCACGGTGCTTTTGCTTCAGATGATGAAGTGCATCGTGTGGTCGAAAATTTAAAATTGCATGGCGAACCCGATTACATTGATGAAATTTTGAATGGTGGCACAGAGGGAGACAGTGAATTTGGCGACAGTGAAGGCGGGGCGGAAGAGGCCGATGTCTTATACGATCAAGCGGTGGCTTTGGTCATTAAAAGCCGTCGCGCATCGATTTCGTATGTCCAACGTGAATTGCGCATAGGTTATAACCGTTCTGCACGGTTATTGGATCAGATGGAAAAAAGTGGTGTGGTCAGCAGCATGCAAAGCAATGGTAACCGCGAAGTGCTCGCGCCATCACATGAATAAAAAGGTCAATGAAATGGACGTTAAAATAAAGCCGCATACATTGAAATGGCTGATGTCTGCGGTCATCGTGTCGCTGATGGCCACTGTGCATGCACAGCCTAGCCATGTGACCTATCCTGAGGTGGAACCTGCTGTTGACCCGAACTCACGCGCTTTGATGATGAAGCCTGAAGATTTTCCAAAAGCACAGACGAACCCTCCAGAAGTCGTTCAAAAACAAAAGCACATCAGGTCTCAAGTCCATCGCACCCAAGTGCCTCGAAAAAACAAGCACAACGCCCAACTTTCCAGTCTTAGGCGCGCACATCACAGTGGTCACACCGTTTCGACCACCGCTGTGTCTTGCGCCCCCGTTAAACCTGTTGAAGTCGATGTGTGCCGCATGCCACAGTGAGCGTAAGCGTGTGATTGGTGTTGATTGATTAATGGTTGATGGTACTTAAACAATCACAATGAACAAGAAAGCCAAGCAGAGGTGCTTGGCTTTCTTGTACCAAATTGGATTATTTGGTTAGCGTTTTCACTATCTATGGCTGTTCCATTAATGAGTTCAATAACTAGACGGTGGCTTGTCTTAAAGTAGATCGAAACCGCGTCGACGATGCGTAAGATACAGCCTAGTGAACTTATATATTTCTCAAATATAGTATGTTAAAGTGATGAGATTTGGGGGCGGTATTGATTGCGGCTCAAATAAGTATTGGTGAGGATTGGATGCAAACGAATTTAATCAGTGATTTAAACTATAAAATTTTGATTAATACAACTTGTGCATCAACTGTAAGTTATGCTGCTGTTCAGAATAATGTGCCTATTATTCAAACCATACGAATTGAAAATGTTTCTAACGAGGCACTTAAGGATGTTGGTGTATTAATTTCGGCCAATCCATCTTTCATGCAAGGTCAAAAACTACATTTTGACTGTTTGCAAGCGGGTGAGGTACGTCTGATTGACGTGAATAATTTAAATTTAATGCCCAATCATGAGTATTTGGTAAGTTTAAATGAGGCCGAGCATGGGCATGTGAATGTAGGTGTTTTAATTGAAGGTGAAAAGGTTGGTCAATATACAACACCAGTGGATATATTGGCTCACAATGAGTGGGGTGGTACGCGTGGGTTACCTGAGTTATTGGCTGCATTTGTACAGCCCAACTCTTTGGTGATAGACCGTGTTTTGGGCTCGGCTAGCAAATTATTGTCTGAAAAAAACGTATCTTTAGATGGTTATCAGTCCAAAAATCGCGAGCGTGTTTGGATGCAAGTGAATGCGATTTCTTTAGTGTTGCGTCAATGTGAGTTGCAATACAGTTCGCCACCTGCATCGTTTGAATCTGCTGGACAAAAAATTAGAACGTCTGAACGCATTTTGGATGCAAAAGTCTCTACTTGTTTGGATTCAGCGGTTTTGCTTGCGGCTTGTTTTGAGCAGGCAGGTTTAAACCCTGTCTTAGCATTAAAAGAAGGTCATGCGTGGGTTGGCGTGTGGTTGGTTGATACTTGTTTCGCAACGGCAATTGTTGATTCTGCTCAAGATGTTCGCAAACGGGTGGATACTGGCGAGTTGCTGATGATAGAGGCAACCGCTATTACACAAAATGGTTTGTTTTCACTGAAGGCCGCAGTAGTTGCCGCTCATGCTTATCTAGAGGAATCAACGACGACATTTAATTATTTAGTGGATATTAAAAGGGCGAGGTTAACCCATATTCGAGCATTAAAAAATAGTGAACCATCACCTATTGCAGTCGAAAACTCCGTGGATGCACCTTATGCCAGCGGTGAATTTGAACCTGCTCCAGACTTACCAACGCTTGCACCAGAGTCATTGCCACAAACAGAGGTGCCAATTATTGAAACACCGCAAGGGCGCTTGTTGCGTTGGAAAGGTAAGTTGCTGGACTTAACCTTGCGTAATAAACTGCTTAATTTTAAATCAGGTAAAACATTTTTAAAAATTATCAGTTCAGACCCTCACTTAATTGAAGATGCTTTGGCAACTGATGGGCATGAATTTAAATTATTGGCTTGCCCTCAATTGATGGATGGACGTGACCCTCGGTCAGCACAAGCATATATCAGTGAGACGGGTATGACTCCTGCTCAAAGTTATGCGCAATCGGTATTAAAAAATTCAGAGTTGGTGTTTGATGTACCCGAAAAAGAGTTTGATGCGCGTTTGGTTGATGTTTTTCGTACGGCTAAGAATGTGATTGAAGAAACGGGGGCAAATACGCTATACGTTTCTCTTGGTATGTTGCATTGGAAGGAGTCACCCGACTCTGAAACGGTCTTAAAAGCCCCTATTTTGTTGATCCCTGTTGCATTGGAGCGTAAGGCGGTTGGTTCGGGTATTCGCTTAAAGCGACATGATGATGAAACCATTTTCAATCCGACTTTGCTGCAGCGATTGGCAAATGACTTTGAAATCAGTTTGCCATTTACTGATGGACAGTTACCCGCTGATGATAAAGGTATTGATGTTGCAGCAGTGCTGCAAAAAGTCCGTATCGCAGTGGCTGAGTTGAAAGGTTTTGAGGTATTACCCGATTGTTATTTAGGTAACTTTAGTTTTACAAAATATGTGATGTGGAAAGACTTAAATAGCCGAGTAGATGAATTGTCTAAATCCGCTATTGTGAACCACTTAATTAACCATCAAAAAGAGTCGTTCTTTGATGGTATTCAAACAATTGATGCCAAAGAGTTGGATGAGTTATACGCGCCACAAAGTTTATTTACGCCATTGATTTCGGATTCATCGCAGTTGGCCGTAGTTTGTACTGCGGCACAAGGTAAGAATATTGTGGTTGAGGGACCTCCAGGCACAGGGAAAAGCCAGACCATTACCAATATGATTGCACATTTTTTGGCAATGGGTAAAACAGTGTTGTTCGTTGCTGAAAAAATGGCTGCGTTAGATGTTGTCCATAAACGCTTAAGTGCTTTAGGTTTGGCCGAGTTTTGCTTGGAATTGCATAGTTCAAAAGCAAAAAAAGCCGAGGTTGCAAAAGACATCGTACAAACATTAAATGTAGCCCATCAAAATACGTCTTTGAATTGGGAGCAAGAAGCCGAAAAGCTCGCATCAGCAAGAAATAATTTAACTGATTTAGTCAAAGTTTTACATCGGAAACGGCGTAATGGGCTTAACGTTTACGATGCCATGGGTATGAGTATTGCTTATAAAGACCAAGTAGTGGCAGATTTTACTTGGCAAGATGCAGAAATGCACGACGAGCAAGATTTAGCCAAATTAAAGCACTTGGTAGGTGAAATGTCGGCATTGGCTGGGCAGTTGAGCAATGTTTCTCAACATCCTTTGACATTGGTTTCTCAAATCAAGTGGTCACCCAGTTGGCAAGATAATGTTTTGGAACGATGTAAAACATTGAATGTGACCATTGATAAACTCAAAGATGCATTGAGCGGCTTTGCTAAAGTCGCCCCTTTAACGATTGAAACATTGTCCTTAAATGACTTGGCTGCTTTGGATAAATTAGCAAGTACGTTGATGCAGGCTGCGGATGTGCCATCTCAATCTGTGGCTCATGCACACCAAGTTTCAGCACGTCAACAATTGCAAGCACTCATAGAACATGGCGAGGCACGAAATGAAGCGTGGCTTCATTTTGACGGAAAATACACGGCTGAAGTTAACCAATTAAATGCAAAAGAGTTGCGGGCACAGTGGCAAGCCGTGAATCAAAAATGGTGGTTGAAAAAATGGTTGGGTAAGCGAGAGTGGATGATGCGATTAAAGCCTCATCAACTTTCGTTGCAAAAACTTGAAGATTCGCAAGTCGATGCTTTTTTGCAATGCTTGATACAATTAAATGTCGAGGATGAGTATCTTCAAACCAATTCAAATGCTGCTAAGGAAATTTTAGGTACTACATTTAAAGGACATCACAGTGATTGGGTTGCGGTTAATGGACATTTGCAATGGATGGAAGCTTATTCGCAATCACTCAATGATGCGCATCAAAGTCGTATGGATGATTTGGTCAATACGAGGGCGCATCTAAAAAACTTACTTCATGAGCAGGCGGACATGTTCGCCTCTGGTTCAATCTATTTTAAATTAGCAGATGCATTACGCAATTTTTATCGTGAGTTTAGCAACGAATGGTGTGAGTTGCAGGCATTGGTTTCGCCAAATAAAGAAAATTATTCACCCATAGCATCAGGTGTTTTGACTGAGTTGCAATCTATGCTGGCAGATTGGGCGAGTGCAAAAAATCAATTTCAGCCGTGGTGTATTTGGCAGCAAAATAAATCCAAAGCATATGAGTATGGCTTGCAAGGAGTATTGAAATCAGTAGAGTTGGGTGAGGTTGAGTTAAAAGAATTGGCGGCTTTTTTTGACTATAGTTATCAGCATTGGTGGGTCAAAAAAATATTTGATAAAGAGCCTTTGTTGTCTGAATTTTCAGGGGCGACACATGAATACAGAATCAAAGAGTTTCAAAAACTCGACGAACAGTTTCATCAATTAACGCAACGTTATATTGTGGCTAAACTGCGTGGTCATGTGCCTAATGAATCTGAAAGAAATGGTGTATTAAGCCAAGAAATTAAATTTTTAAAGCGCCAAGCACAACTGAAAACACGACACAAGCCCATACGTACTTTAATGACTCAGACTGAAAATATTTTAACTCGGGTTAAACCTTGTTTATTAATGTCGCCTTTGTCAGTAGCGCAATACCTGGATGCAGGACATGCTCAGTTTGATGTTGTTATTTTTGATGAGGCAAGTCAAATTCCGACATGGGATGCGGTTGGCGCGATTGCACGCGGTAAGCAGTTTATTTGTGTCGGAGACCCAAAACAATTACCACCCACCAGTTTTTTCAGTTCGGGCGATATTGATAATTTGAATGATGAAGAACAGATTCAAGAAATGGAAAGTGTTTTGGATGAGTGTTTGAGTATCGGCATGAGCATCAATACGCTTGATTGGCATTATCGTTCTAAAAATGAAAGCTTGATTACGTTTTCTAATCGCCAATATTATGACAATCGCCTAATTACGTTCCCATCACCGAATACTTTGGATGACTCGGTAAAGTTTGTATGGGTGGATGGCATCTACGATGCAGGTAAATCAAGAACCAATCAAAAGGAAGCAGAGGCGGTTGTCGCTGCAATTGTTGAGCATTATGTTTCAGGCAAAGGTGCAACATTGTCAATTGGGGTGATTACGTTTAATGTGGCACAGCGTGATTTAATTGAAAATTTGCTTGATGCTGCACGGGTTGCCGAGCCAAAGTTAGACGTTGCGATTGCAGAAAGTACGGTTGAGCCTTATTTCGTTAAAAACTTGGAGAATGTTCAAGGAGATGAGCGTGATATTATTTTGTTCTCTATTACTTTTGGTAAAGACATTGGCGGTAAGTTGTCGATGAATTTCGGACCGATGAATAAAGATGGTGGCTGGCGACGTTTAAATGTGGCAGCCTCACGGGCGCGGCATGAAGTTCGACTTTTCAGTAGTTTACGTCCCGAACATATTGATTTAAACCGCACCAAAGCACAAGGCGTGAAAGACCTTAAAGCCTATCTGGATTTTGCTTTAAATGGTGTTCGTTCTTTAGCAACTCAAGCCACACCAACAGGGCGAGAGCCTGATAGTCCTTTTGAGGCTGCAGTAATTCAAGCATTGCGTCAACATGGTTGGGAGGTTCACCCGCAAGTAGGTGTTTCTGGTTATCGAATTGACATTGGCGTGGTCAATCCACATGAAAAAGGTCGATATTTGTTGGGTGTGGAATGCGACGGGGCAACTTACCATTCTGCCTCTACTGCGCGTGATAGAGATAGATTACGCCAAAAGGTGCTTGAAGATTTAGGTTGGAACATGCATCGTATCTGGTCAACTGACTGGTGGATTAATCCTGAAATTCCGATGAAAAAATTACTTGAGAGGTTGAGCCAGTTAGAGACTTTGGTAACAGGAAAAAAATGATTTAAGAAAAAGAGAGGTAGCCCGGTAATACCCCCTAAAAAAGCCAGCACCTAAAAGTAGAACCCTTTAAACTAACC
>CALMCL010000061.1 GCA_937862905.1 uncultured Burkholderiaceae bacterium
AGGGCCAAGGTTTTGGCGTGCAGTTATGGAGCAGTAAAAGAAGGGGCGTTGGCCGGTTTGTTATTGCTGATTGAATGTGAATGTAAGGCAACCAACCGTACCTTAAGCAGGGCCAATGCCTTTGCTGACTTGACTGTCAATGCTGGATGCTTGCGTGACACCGACCTGCTGGGCAAAATCAAGCATGCGGTCAATAGGGAGCTTGGCTCGGGCACGGATGGTCTCGTCAATGTGAATTTCATTGTAACCTGTGCCGATTTTTTCTAGGACATCCAACACATTGCGCAGACCATTCATGGCCATCCATGGGCAGTGTGCACAGCTTTTGCATGTGGCGGAGTTGCCTGCTGTTGGGGCTTCAATGAATGTCTTATGGGGATTTTGCTGACGCAATTTATGCATCATGCCATTGTCGGTGGCCACGATGAATTCGGGTGCATCAAAATCACGAGCGGCTTTCAAAATCGCCGAAGTGGAACCCACTGCATCCGCAAGTGCAACCACCGCGGCAGGTGATTCTGGGTGAACCAAGACTTTGGCCAGTGGGTGTTGTTTTTTCAGGGCTTCAAGCTCAATGGTTTTGAACTCATCATGCACAATGCATGCACCTTGCCACATGATCATGTCAGCACCCGTTTCACGTTGAATGTAGTTTCCAAGGTGTCGATCAGGTGCCCAAAGAATCTTTTTCCCCTGTTCTTTTAAATGGGTCACAATTTTCAAAGCAATGCTAGATGTCACCATCCAATCGGCACGTGCTTTAACGGCTGCACTGGTGTTGGCGTATACAACCACCGTGCGGTCAGGGTGTTCATCACAAAACTTTGAAAACTCTTCGGTGGGGCAACCCAAATCGAGAGAGCAATTGGCTTCCATTTCTGGCACGAGCACACGCTTTTCGGGGCTCAAAATTTTAGCCGATTCGCCCATAAAACGAACACCTGCAACAACCAAAGTCTGGGCTGAATGGTCACGACCAAAGCGAGCCATTTCAAGGGAGTCGGACACCAAACCGCCTGTGGCCTCGGCAAGGTCTTGTAAGTCAGGATGAACGTAGTAGTGGGCAACGAGCACCGCATTTTTTTCGATCAATTGCGCTTTGATTTTGGCAATCAATTCTTCGCGTTCGGTGGCGTTGGGCTCTGCGGGGACAGATGCCCACACCTGCTCAGTGCTGCATACATTGAATGAAGACGGTTTTTCGTATTCGACGGCAATGCGGTGTGGTGCATTCATGGTGTGTTACTTTATAAAAGGATGATCGTATTATTGTACTTTAACTGTACTGTTGCTTGTGCAAGACATCGGCAGTTGATTGCAAAAATACCGACTCAAGGTCGGTATTTTATGCAACAAATGGGCACGAATTTATTATGATGGGTCTTTAATCAGATATTGCAATTTGTTGGTTTTCTTCGCCCATTCATCGGCTTCAGGCATCGCATCTTCCATGCGGGAGATGGTTGGCCACAATTTAGTCAACTCAGCATTGAGGGCAATCATGTGTTGTTGATCTGCGGGTACATCTTCTTCTGGCACGATCGCTTCAACAGGGCACTCAGGGATGCACACGGCGCAATCAATGCACTCATCTGGGTCGATGACCAAGAAGTTTGGACCTTTTTTAAAGCAGTCCACAGGGCAAACGTCCACGCAATCGGTGTAACGGCATTGAATGCAAGCTTCGAGTACGACGTGAGTCATGATGTGTTCCTTTTACAGTTAATCGCAAAGTACATCTTTATTCTGCGATTGTTTAAGATGAGAGATTTTGAGCAAAATCCGCATAAAACCTAGGGAAAACCAAATAAAATCACAAGTCAAAACCTCGGATTATTCACGAATTCCATTATAAAAAAGTGTCGATTCGATTGATGCAGGTGATCGAATCGTGGAGGGTGTTCTGCTTTACTTTTAGATATCATACCTAAAAAATACAAAGCAAGTATTTTAACGTATTTTGTGTCGATTTGTTTGGGTCATATCGACCAACCCCTTAGATTGCGCGCGATTCGTGTTTTTACAACGCTGCAACATGATTTAAAAATAGCTACAATAGAACAATGATACAACAATGTTTTCGCCATTGAGCTTTGCCCATCATTTAAACCTTTTACTACCTTTTACTAAGCCCAAAGTAAAACGCCACTTTGTGTTTGTTGAAAAATAAAGGGTTTAAGCGCGAAACCCACACAAAACCCAATCAACCCCAAGTAAAGCGATCGATCAACCAAACGGATGGTTGATGGCTTTTACTGTAGACTGACTTCATGAACTGTACAACAAACCCCACACAGCAGCAGGCAATGGTTCTTTTTGCCCATGGCTCTCGTCAAAACACATGGCGCATGCCCTTTGATTTAATTGCTCAAAAAGTTTCAGAGCGACACCCCAATGTTCAAGTGGCGCTCGCTTTTCTTGAGTTCATGACCCCCACACTGGCGGAATCTCTCAAAACATTGGCCGATCAAGGCATTGTTTCTATCAGCATCGTGCCACTTTTTTTTGGCATTGGCAATCACGTGGCACGGGACTTGGATGCCTTGGTTCAAGACTTTGCAGATGCACATCCGCATGTTCAATTAAATGTCGCCCCTGCCGTTGGGCAAAGTCCTGTTGTGCTGGATGCCATGGCGGACTACGCAGGGTCGTTGTTGGCTTGATGACAAGATAATGCTGTACTTCTTACCCCGCTGGGCTCATTCATGCTTCGTTTTCTGCAAGTGCCAAACCCACCAGCAGCACACAGGGGCCATCGCTTAAAACGGCATCCATTTGAGTCAGTGCTTGAACCGTTGTGCGTTGCTCGCTTTGGTTTGGCCAGCTCACGCCATGCATAATCAGTGCAGGTGTTTCTGGCGTGATGCCTTTATCCAATAGCGCCAAACCAATGTGTTTTAAGTGACGTCCAGCCATATAAAAGACCATGGTTTCGGAAGGCTCCAAGTGAGCATCCCAATTGTTGAGCGGTTGGTTTTGGCCGATGCTGGCGGTCATCAACCTTAGGCTGCGGGACACCCCGCGGCGGGTCAACGGCGTTTGTGCGGCGGCCGCGGCAGCCAAAGCGGTCGTGATGCCGGGCACCACTTCAAAGGACAATCCAACCGATTTGACCGCGGTGATTTCCTCATCGAGTCGTCCAAAAATCGATGGGTCGCCACCTTTTAAGCGCACGACTCGAGCAAATTTTAAACCATACTCAATCAACAACTGATTGGTCTCATGTTGCGGACGAGAGGCGCCAGAAGCGCAGCGCTTGCCCACATCGATCAAAATGGCATCGGGGGCGCAATGCGCCAATAAATCTTTATCAATTAAAGCATCGAACAAGACAACTTGTGCCATCTGCAATGCTTTTAAACCACGTAAGGTGATAAGGTCCGCTGCGCCTGGTCCCGCGCCGACAAAGGTGATGGTGTGTGTGTTCAAAATCTAGTCTTCAGTGTTATGGCTCAACCGAGTCAACGATAAGCAAAGTGCCAAAACTACCATGCGCCACCGAGTGTGATGTGTGGGCCGATACCATGTAGGCTTCGCCTGTTTTCACAACCATCAATTGATCGTGAATCAGCAAGTTCAGTTGCCCATTCACAACCAAGAGCAACTCGGCGTATGGATGCGATTCATCTGCGTATTCTTGCTCATCCATGCGCAGAATTTTAACATTCGTGTGGCCGAGATGGGCTAAAGTCACTGAAGACCAAGCCTGCGGCAATGCATTGGCCGTTTGGCTTAAATGAATGACACTCATTTTTTCTCAACTGCGATGTAAATCACCACATTGTCATTGTCAATGTATTGCTCAAAATCAGTCGTGAAACGGCGTTTGTATGCGGTTTCACCTTCAAAATGTGCCCAGACCATACCCCAACCGTCGATGATGCGCTGAGGCATCTCACCTGTGGTGGGGAATGCCATGTAGTCACCGGCCTCAATGTCTATGTTGGTGAACTCATTGGCGGTTGTACTGGCTTCAACATCGGCTTCTTCATTGTCCAACAGATCGCTGACGCGCACACCTGCGTTGACATCAAAAAAGCCATTTTGGTCGGACTCGTAGCCGCTGTACACACCGTAAATCGGCGTGTTCGGTTCGCGGTTTGAGATGCTGTTCATTAAATCGCGGCCGAAAAAATCACGCCACAGTGATCCAATTTTTGCGGTTTTTGGATTGGACTCGTCGCAGTTTTGGGTGCGGACACTTAAACCACTGACGGTAAAAGCATCGAAATGTTTAATTTGTTTGGGCATGGTTAAAGCGTGTTGGGTTGTCGGTGGTTCGAATGGATTTGGCCTTTTTGCTGTCCTTGTCGACTCATTGATGTTGAATTCAAATTGGATTTAAATTGAACTTAAATAAACATCGATAAACATCGAATGTTTGCAAGGGCATGAAGGCATCAGACCGCATCATAAAAACAGGATAGTGGGTTGGGGCAAAAATGCCTAACCCACCTATGATAAAGCTTACGCAAACATCCCCGCAGCCAATGTCTGATTGGTCGCTTCGTCAATGACGATGAACGCGCCGCCTGCCTTCACATCTTTGTACGCATCGGTCGGCAGCGCGTGTTGCAATTGCAAGCCCACGCGTGCGATCTCGTTCATGTCGAGCGACGTGGCGGTGGTGTGTTCTTCGAGCGCATGAATGTCAAGTTTGTATTCAATTGCGTTAATTCGTGCGGCGATGGTGCGCGTGCCATGTTTGATTAAATATTTGCGCGACAGGCTCAGTGCCTCTTCCGAGAACCAGCAAATGTCGGCCGCACGGGTTTTACTGACCTCGGCGGATTCGGCGGCAATGTTAATCCAATCGCCACGAGAAATGTCGATGTTGTCCGCAATGCTCAAAGTGACGGACAAACCCGCGTACGCATCTTGGCGCTCGCCATCAAAAGTATGGATGCCCGTGATGGTCGTTTCTCGGTTTTGAGGTTGAATCGTCACCACATCACCGACACGCACCGTGCCTGATTCGATGCGACCTGCATAACCACGGAAATCATCGATTTTATTGCCATCATGGCGAACCACTTGTTGCACGGGAAAACGCATCGGTTGGCTTGATTCATCCGGCACTTCGAGGGTGTCGAGCAATTCGAGCAAGGGCACGCCATCAAACCATGACAATTCCTCAGAAGCATGCACCACGTTATCGCCTTTAAGTGCGGACAAAGGAATGGAGATGAAATGATCCAAGCCCACACGTTTTGCAAGTGAAGCATAGCTTTCAATAACACGGTTGTATTTGGTTTGGTCGTAATCGATCAAATCCATTTTATTGACCGCAACAATGACGTGCTTCACACCGAGCAGGGCGACCAAGGCCGAATGGCGTTTGGTTTGTGTCAACAACTCAACCTGACCTTCAACTGAAAAATCAATTTTGCCCACATCGACCAAAATGATCGCTGCGTGCGCGGTCGACGCGCCCGTGACCATGTTGCGCGTGTATTGCTCGTGACCCGGTGTGTCGGCGATGATGTATTTGCGGCGCGGCGTGGCAAAATAGCGGTAGGCCACGTCAATGGTGATGCCTTGCTCACGCTCCGCTTCCAAGCCGTCTGTCAACAACGATAAATCCACGCTGTTGTCGTATGAGCGGTTGTGTTTTGATTTGCTGACTGCACTGAGTTGGTCAACAAAAATGCTTTTGCTGTCGTACAGTAAACGCCCGATGAGCGTGGATTTGCCGTCATCGACCGAGCCAGCAGTGATGAAACGTAATAATCCTTGATTATGGGTAGTGGTCATTTTTGAATTCTTTCTTTGGCGTTGCTTAAATTTTGTAGCTGGTTTTTCAGATTTAACGCAGATCCATACATTAAACCTCTCATTCAAAACCCAATATAGTAGGTTTCATTGTTGAGAATGGATTAGAAATAACCTTCTTTTTTCCGCTTTTCCATTGATGCCTCACTGGTTTGGTCGTCCAAACGCGTTGCACCGCGCTCAGTAACGGTTGTTTCAGCAGTTTCGGCGAGGATTTTATCCACGTCGTCCGCGCTCGAGTGAACGGGGCTGGTGCAGGTCATGTCGCCGACGGTGCGGAAGCGCACGCGTTCAACTTTCATGCTTTGACGTTCTTCATCGGTTTGTGGCGGCGTGATGGGCATGTTGGAAACGATCAAACCGTTGCGTTCAAACACTTCGCGGTCATGGGCGAAGTAGATGCTTGGCAATTCGATGTTTTCGCGTGAAATGTATTGCCAAATGTCCATTTCGGTCCAGTTGGAGATTGGGAACACGCGCATGTTTTCACCTTTGTGGACGCGGGTGTTGTACAGGCTCCAGAGTTCGGGGCGTTGTGCTTTTGGATCCCATTGACCGAAGTCGTCGCGGAAAGAAAAAATGCGTTCTTTGGCTCGGGCTTTTTCTTCGTCGCGGCGTGCGCCGCCGATGCAGGCATCGAACTTGTGCGCTTCAATGGTTTCGAGCAAAGTCACGGCTTGTGCGGCGTTGCGGCTGTCAGTTTCTGGGTTGCGCAGGCGCACGGTGCCTTTTTTCATCGAGTCTTCGACACTGCCGACGATGAGTTTTTCGCCGATTTTGTCGACGATGTAGTCGCGGAAGGCGATGACTTCAGGGAAGTTGTGGCCTGTGTCGATGTGCACCAATGGGAATGGCAATTTATTGGGGCGAAATGCTTTGAGCGCAAGGTGGAGGACGACAAGTGAGTCTTTGCCACCCGAAAATAACAATGCTGGGCGTTCGCATTCAGCTGCCAATTCACGCAAGATGTGAATGGATTCAGACTCAAGCCAGTCGAGGTGAGCGCTGTTGAATTGTTCGTTGAAGTGTTGGATCGATTGTTGCGTCATGGTGTGTGGTCTATCTAAATAAAGTTAAATTTGTTTCAACAAAGTGACTGGGGCTTCAGAAACGTGCAAACCACATTCCTTAGAGTCTTGGTTTTCCCACCACCAGCGGCCGGCGCGGATGTCTTCACCAGGCTTAATCGCACGCGTGCATGGTTCACAGCCAATGGATGGGTAGCCTTTGTCGTGTAAGGGGTTGTATGGCACTGCGTTGTCTGCGATGTATTGTTTGACATCTTCAAACGTCCAATTGGCGATGGGGTTGAATTTTTCCAAGCCATTGCTTGCATCGAATTCTTGCACTTGCAAATCTGTGCGCGTGATCGATTGTTCACTGCGCTGCCCTGTGAGCCATGATTTTTTGCCTGAAAGGGCGCGTTGCAATGGCTTGACCTTGCGAATGTTGCAGCAGGCTTTGCGCAAGTCAACGGATTCGTAAAATGCAAATTTACCGTGCGCTGCGATGTAGTCTTCCACATCTTGTGCGTCTGGCGTGAATTCAATGACCTTTAAACCATAATGGGACTGAATGACATCGACCATTTGGGTTGTTTCAGCGTGCAGCATGCCTGTTTGTAAAGTGAAAATCTTAATTGGCAATTGCGCTTTGGCAATCAGGTCCGTGATGACCATGTCTTCTAAGGCCAGTGATGAGGCAAATGCCGCGGGTTGAAAGTCTTGCGCGATGCGTGCCAACGTGCGCTGTGTGGCTGCGATTTTATCGTTTAAGGTGCTCATTTGATGCCTCTCATACGGATTCGCGCACAAAAAATGGGCGTGCGTCATCTGTTGAGCCTTGGTATGGTGTGCGGAATGTTTTCAAGGCATGCAGAGCTGATTCAATTTTTTGATCGGCACGCAGTGACAATGCATCAAAGCCAAGGCGCGTCATCGCAAACACTTGATCAACCAAAACGTCACCAATCGCACGCAGCTGATTTTTGTAGCCCAAACGATTGCGCAAAACATAGGCGATCGAGTAGCTGCGACCGTCTGTGAATTTTGGAAAATTCAAAGCGATGACTGGGAACGCAGCCCAGTCAATGGCGATGTATTCAGGCTCCGTGGTGTTGTCCAACCAAACGCCCACATCTGTACGGCTGTGCAGTTCAGTTTGGGCTTGCCATGTGGCGAAAGGGACAATGACTTGACCTGCTGGGACGTTTAAACTGGCGGCATCTTCGCCATCGGCAGGGCGTAACAATGACCAATCGTCGCTGGCAAGCTGTTGGTTCAGAATAAGTGGATTTGACATGGTGTTTGGTCTGTTTTTTAAAGTGAGTTCTGCTTCGGATTGGCTCTGGATTCAACACAGTGGTTGAACCCAGCTCTCAACATGTTAATGTGCTTTGGGTGGGTACACCGCTTCTTTGAAAGGAACAATGCCAATGCGTTGGACTGTTTCGATCAAATGTTCACCAGGTGTGCGTTGTGCCACATAGGTGTTGATGATTTTTTCAATCACATCGGGTACCTGAGCTGCACTGAATGATGGGCCGATGATTTTTGCCACTGCGGGTTTGTAGCCGCCCAAAGTTGAACCGTCTGAGCCACCCAGTGAAATTTGATACCATTCATCGCCATCTTTGTCCACGCCCAAAATGCCGATGTGTCCGACGTGATGGTGACCGCATGAGTTCATGCAACCTGAGATATTCAGTTGGATGTCGCCCAAGTCATATAAATAGTCGAGGTCGTCAAATTTGTTCTGAATCGCATTGGCGATTGGAATCGATTTGGCGTTCGCCAATGCGCAGAAGTCACCCCCTGGGCAGGCAATGATGTCGGTCAATAAACCAATGTTCGGTGTGGCCAAACCTTGTGCCTTTAACGCTTCCCACACGGCTTTCAAATCTTCTTGCGCCACATCGGCGAGAATCAAATTTTGCTCATGTGAAACACGGATTTCTCCGAAACTGTATTGTTCCGCGAGATCAGCGACAAAATGCAATTGTTCTGTGGTGGCGTCACCAGGTGCCACATTGTTGGGTTTCAATGACAACACAACCGCATTATAGCCTTCCACTTTATGGGCTTTGACATTGCGTTCGCGCCAACGGGCAAATGCTTTGTCATTGCTGTCAAACTCAACAGTGGCACGGGTCGGGTACGTGCGGTTCGTGAAATGGCTGCGAACACGGGTCATTTCGGCTTCGGTGATGGTCGACGGCCCATTTTCGCTGAATTTAAATTCGGCCTCTACTTGACGGGCAAATTCTTCTGCACCCAAAGCTTTGACCAAGATTTTGATGCGGGCTTTGTACATGTTGTCGCGGCGGCCATGGCGGTTGTACACACGCAAAACGGCTTCGCAATAGCTCATCATGTGTTGCCAAGGCAAAAATTCACGAATCACTGAGCCAACAATGGGCGTGCGACCCAGTCCACCGCCCACGAGGACGCGCATGCCAATTTCACCCGCATCATTTTTCACGATGAATAAGCCAATGTCATGAAACGATGTGGCAGCACGGTCTTCTTTGGAAGCGCTGACTGCAATTTTGAATTTGCGTGGCAAATGAGCGAATTCAGGGTGAAAAGTGCTCCACTGACGCAAAATTTCGCAATAAGGGCGTGGGTCAAGGATTTCATCGGCAGCCACACCAGCGAATTGGTCGGAGGTGATGTTGCGGATGCAATTGCCCGAGGTTTGAATGGCATGCATTTCGACTTTCGCCAAATCTTGCAAAATATCTGCGGATGATTCTAAGGTCGGCCAATTGTATTGAATATTTTGACGCGTTGAAAAATGGGCATAACCGCGATCATACTTGTGCGCAATGTCTGCCAAAGCGTGCAGTTGCACCGATGACAGCAAGCCATAAGGAATGGCAACGCGCAACATGGGCGCATGGCGCTGAATGTAGAGACCGTTTTGTAAGCGCAATGGACGGAAATCATCGTCTGACAGCTCACCAGACAAATTGCGTGTTAACTGGTCACGGTACTGATCGACGCGTTCTTGGACTAAGGCTTGGTCGAGTTGAGTGTATTTATACATGGGTGTGTTCTCAAAATTATAATGATGTGAAAGCTAAAGTGGTGTTGATTTGACCTGAATTACGAGATGAGTTTGTAGCCTGATACGGTCAAAATGACCGCCAAAAAAATGCGTAACACTCGATCAGATACTTTGGTCGAAAGGTGGCTGCCTATCCAAATGCCTGGAATGGAGCCAATCAACAGCACCGCCAATAGTTTAAAGTCAACCGATCCCAAGCTGGCATGCCCCAGCCCTGCAATTAAAGTTAAAGGAACTGCATGCGCAATGTCACTGCCCACCAAACGAACCGCGTTGCTTTTATTGTACAGCGAATACAAGGCCACCATACCGACTGCACCTGCGCCAACGGAACTGAATGTGACCAAAAAACCGAGTGCGGCTCCTAAGAGCACCGTCAATACTTCACGTTTTTTGACGGAATCATCAGTCCTGATTTCAGTTGGGTGCTCAAAGCGTTTTTTTCTTAACACTTGGGTTAAGAAAATGGCAATCGCTGTTAAAAACAGCATATAGCCCAGTGTTTTACTCATGTACTGATTGATCTCGGTTGAATCAATACTGACGCTCCGCAACCACCACAATGTCAAACATGCTGTTGGCAGACTGCCGATGGCCAATAAACCCGTGATGCGCCAGTCGATGTTGCCATGTTTTTGATGTTTTGCAATGCCGACACTCTTTGTGATGGCGGCAAACAGTAAATCGGTGCCAATGGCCAAAGAGGGTTTGATGCCAAATGCAAAAATCAGTAAAGGTGTCATCAATGAGCCGCCGCCCACACCGGTCAAGCCAACGATCACACCCACTAAAAATCCCAAAGCGATGTATAAAGGGTCAAAAATCATAAAGGTCTTTAAAAAATAATGCGCGCCAGAAAAAACAAAAGAGGTCGCATTATACGGCTTAGGTATATATTCGTAAAATACTAATTTTAAATTTTATATTCTAAATTTGAATATGCAGCGTCTGGTGGTGGCGAGAAAAAGGCATAAAGGGGTTGTTTGTGATGATGGGTGGATTTTCTCACCAAATGAGTGCAATTGCACCTAATGGGTGCGTATAATTCATTCTTTGCCACATAACAGCCCGTGATTTTTCTTTAAACAACATGAAATTTATGGCACAATCACTTTCAGCTGCTGTTATGTTTTCCAATGGCGTTTTGAGCGCCTGAAACCTGTCCATATTATCCGTAAAGAGGCATCACATGAAAGAAATCAGTGCAATTATTAAACCCTTTAAGCTTGATGAAGTGCGAGAGGCACTTGCCGAGGTTGGAGTGATGGGCTTGACCGTAACAGAAGTTAAAGGTTTTGGTCGTCAAAAAGGCCATACTGAACTTTACCGTGGTGCGGAATATGTGGTTGATTTTTTACCGAAAGTTAAAATCGAGTTGGTCATCGGTGATGAACTGCTCAATCCTGCTGTGGACGCGATCATTAAAGCTGCATTTACTGGCAAAATAGGCGATGGCAAAATTTTCATTAAAAATGTCGAAGAGGTCATTCGCATTCGCACGGGTGAAACAGGGAATGATGCCGTTTGATGTCATGCTGACCCGCTTTAATGCTTAAATGATGAACACGTGGACGCTTTGGATCGCGTGTTGACTGGTGATTTTCAGCCATGAATTCATCATAAATCCAGTATAATAAAAAACAGCCGCTTATAACCAGCGGCTGTTTTTTTTCGAAAGTCATCATGCAAACCCATTCCCCCCTTTCCCCTGAGTCAAAAGCATCAACAGCCTATATGCCCCTGATCATTGCTTGTTGCATTATTTTGATGGTGACCATGGGCATTCGCCAGACATCTGGCCTGTTTGTTGCCCCTTTGGTGGTCAGCACAGGCTTATCCATTAGTACAATCAGCTTGGCCATGGCCATAGGGCACTTCGATGATGCGCAGCGTGTTCTTTTTCGGCCCTTCTTCGATCTTCGCGCGCACGCGGATGCGACCGCCGCGCACGACGAAGAGCTGGACCGCGGCCGAGAGCTCGT
>CALMCL010000062.1 GCA_937862905.1 uncultured Burkholderiaceae bacterium
CTCACTTGGCCTTTTTCAATCTACGAAAATTGCTATTCGTACTTTAATTAACGTGTCATTCTAATATCAATTGGTACCTACTTATATTGATTTTTTTCAACTGACATCATAAAAAAAGCACGCTATTCGCGCGCTTTTTATCTTATTTATCCATGCCGCCTATGAGCAAAGCCCGAATGGCTTTCAGCTCGGTGATGACCGCATCTAAGCGGGAAATCTTATCGATGAAGGCGCTGGACTGACCTTTGCTTCTTCCAACACGATCACAATCGGCTCCAATTCATCACTTGTCTCAACATGCACGCCGTCTTCAAATGCAAAACTGTTGTCATCATGAGCATCCAATTCGGTCGCATTGTCCTCCAATTGAAATGATTCTGTCTCATCCACAACACCTGCTGCGACATGTTTTGCATCCAGTTGTTGGCGCGCGCCTTGAATGGTGTAGCCTTGCTCATACAAGAGCTGACGGATTTTTCTCACCAATACAACCTCATGGTGTTGGTAATAACGGCGATTGCCACGTCGTTTCATGGGGCGCAGCTGGTCAAACTCTTGCTCCCAATAGCGCAACACATACGACCGCACCCCACACAACTGACTGACTTCACCAATTGTGAAATAGCGCTTTGCTGGAATAACGGGCAAGTCTTGGGTTAAGACATAGCCTTGCGGTTGCGTCATATGTTACCTCTTGCTCAGGCGGTCAAGCTGACCGAAGGTTGGGCCTCAACAATGCCTTCGACAGCATTCTTAAATTTCTGACTGGCATGAAAGGTCACGACACGACGAGCAGCAATCGGCACCATTTCACCTGTTTTTGGGTTTCGCCCTGGACGCGATGCTTTATCACGCACCGAAAAATTGCCAAAACCTGATAACTTAACCAACTCACCTTCTTCCAATGAATTACGGATTTCCTCAAAAAACGCCTCAACCATTTCTTTGGCTTCACGTTTATTCAGCCCCACTTGGGCAAACAACAATTCAGCCAACTCTGCTTTGGTTAAGGTGAATGAGCCACCATTATCAATCATCAAGTCATTTAGGGTCGCTTTGATCACGTCCTCTTCAATGTTCATATCCATATCTTTTCCTCGCCGATGTGCGGGTATTATTATTCAATGCAGTCAAAATAAACAAGGTCAGGACACATCGAATCAATTCGATGTCATCCAAACATTTTTTAATATGGCACAGTGCATGACACAGTGTGCGCTTTATGTGCTGCGTCCAACATTTGATTTTTCTCTGTGTTCTGCCTAGGCTCCCAGACAAAACGCCATACATATCAACCAAGGGGAAAATCAAGTGCACCTTCCCTTGGTCAAATGGATTCAATTACCTCAATCGTGCACCCACTTCAGAATGCAAATGTGCAAGCGCCGCCTGCATCAAAGCATCAATCTGTGCATCCTGTAAAGTTGCACTCATGTCTTGCAAATTGACACGGTAGGCCATGCTCTTTTCAGTGGCGGCGACATGCTCACCCTGATAAATGTCAAACAATTGTACATCACGAATAATGTAAGCCGTTGGTTCTAAGGCAATAAATTTCACAAAAGCATCAAAAATATGCTGTGCACTGACCTCACGCGCCACAATTAAAGCCAAATCACGGGTCACCATGGGCAATTTTGAGACATCTGCGGCCACAGGCACGCGACGAGCAAACACCGCCTCTGCCTCGATTTCAAACAGCATCGGCGCCTTGGGCAGATCATATGCTTGTTGTAAACGTGGGTGCATTTGCCCCAACCAGCCCACAGCTCGCCCATCAACTAACAACTGTGCACAACGCCCAGGATGTGCCGCCACATGCGCAAACGTTTCGAAACGCACGGTTTGTGGTGCAAAAAGACGCTCAATGTCGCCTTTCACATCATAAAAATCAACATCGGCATCCGCACTCGCCCACTGCTCTGGCACAGCTGAACCATAAGCCAAGCCCGCCAACATCAAAGGCTGAGCAATGTTTGGCACGGTATTTTCTGAAGCTTGCACAGCCGCATCGCGATGAAAAACCTTGGCAAATTCAAAGACGCGCACTCGACTGGCGCTGCGTGCGAGATTGGTTTTCAAATTCCCAACCAAAGAACCGACCAATTGCGTGCGCATCACTGCGAGTGATGAAGCGATTGGGTTCAATAATTTAATCGGCTGCACATCAGCACCCGCAAAATCACGCTCCACCGTGCCGTCGACGAAACTAAAGTTAATCACCTCTTGATAATCCAATGCAACCAAAGCATCACGAACCGCGTCCGCTTGGCGCTCGGCTTCTGGAACATGCAGAATGGTTTGGGTCGCCACAGGCGGTTTGAGCGGAATGTTGTGGTAGCCAAACAAACGCACCACTTCCTCGATCAAATCTTCTTCGATCGCCATGTCGAAACGATAGCTTGGTGCCGTCACACTGAGGCTTTCACCTTGCTGGTCATCCATGCTGCGGCTCACATCAAGCTGCAAGCGGCTTAAGTAGTGCGCCATGTCATCCGCTGGAATCGCCAAGCCAATGACTTTCTGAGCGCGTGCCACCCGCATGCTCAATTGTTCACGTTGAGGCAATTGAGCCACCACTTCAGACACTGCGCCCGCTTGTCCACCGCAAATATCAAGCACCAAACGGCTGGCAAATTCCAAGGCCTCCACTTGCCCCATGAAATCAACCCCGCGCTCAAAGCGATGCGATGCATCTGAGCTGAAACGGAAACGACGTGATTTGCCCTGAATCACTTCAGGGGCAAAAAATGCGGATTCTAAGAAGATGTTTTGCGTATGCAACTCCGCCTTGGTTGAATTGCCGCCCATGACACCCGCCATGCCAATCGCACCAGAATCATCGGCAATCACCAACACATCGTCGTGCATCTCGTATGTTTGATCATTGAGCAACTCAATTTTTTCACCTGCTTGTGCCATTCGGACATGTAATGTGCCTTGAATCGCATCCAAATCATACACATGCATCGGTTGACCCAAATGCAACATCACGTAATTGGTGATATCAACCAAAGCCGAAATCGGTCGCAAGCCCGCGCGTTCCAAGCGTTGAACCATCCACAATGGTGTTGGCGCTGCGGCATTCACGCCTTTAAGCACGCGCCCTGTGAAGCGACCACAAGCGGCAGGCGCATCAATTCGAATCGGCAAGGTCGCCTCAACGCTCGCCGCCACAGGCGGCACGGTAATGGCGTTCAAAGTCGAACCTGTCAATGCCGCCACGTCTCGCGCCACACCGCGCAATGACAAGCAATCCGCACGATTCGGTGTGAGTTTGATCTCAAACACCGTATCATTTAAATTCAGATAATCACGAATGTCTTGTCCCACAGTCGCGTCGCTGGGCAGTTCAAACAAACCCGAGGCATCAGGATTGATGCCAAGCTCCTTGGCCGAACACAACATCCCGCTGGACGCCACGCCACGTAGTTTCGCATCCTTGATCTTAAAATCACCCGGCAGCAACGCGCCGACCGTCGCGCACGGCACGCGAATCCCCGCACGCGCATTCGGCGCGCCGCAGACAATTTGCAACAAAGCTTCGCCACCGACATTAACTTGGCAGACATTGAGCTTATCCGCGTCAGGATGCTTTTCGATGGCCACAATTTCACCGACCACCACGCCCGTAAACGCAGGCGCGGCAGGCGTGGCTTCTTCCACCTCCAAACCGCCCATGGTCAACACATTGTCTAATTCGGCTGTGGTCAAACTTGGGTTGACCCACTCACGCAACCAGCTTTCTGAAAAACGCATTTTTTACCTTTAGGAAATACGGAAAAAGCAAACACCTACTTTTTCCGTGTCTTATTTTAGAATTTTTGTCAGGCAGACCCTGACAAAAATTTAAACAAAATCAGTTAATTAGAAGCAAGTTTCAATATCAAAACACGCATGATGTATTTTGCCGGCGCAATGCACTGCGTTTATTGCGCCCTATGTGCTACACACTTGCAGATTTACCAAATTTAATTAAATTACCATGTGGATCAATCACATATAGTTCAATCATCCCCCACGGCTGAATTTTCGGGGCTTGTAAATTCAAGCCCTTAGCAGTGAACTCTTCAAAAAATGCCAGCGGGTTCTCAACGTGAATGTAGCATGAGGTATTTTCTGCAATGTGAGGCTCGTCACATAACCAAAAATGCAAAAAAAATCCATCTCGCTTAACCATCAAATAATTTTCTATTTGCTCGGCCAACTCAAAACCGAGCTTCTCTGTATAAAACAAACGACTCTCGTTTAAGTCTAACGAGGCCAATACAGGAGAGACACTTCTAATCTTCACACTCATTTAAACTGCGCCAAAAACCGCAAATCATTTTCATAAAACAAGCGCAAATCATTCACGCCGTAACGCAACATCGCCAAACGCTCCAAGCCCGAACCAAAGGCAAAGCCCATGTATTTTTCGGGGTCTAAACCAAAATTACGCACGACGGTTGGGTGCACTTGACCCGCGCCTGAAATTTCCAACCAACGGCCTGCGTTCGGGCCTTTGGTGAAGGCCATGTCGATTTCAACCGAAGGTTCGGTGAACGGGAAGTACGAAGGACGGAAACGCAGTTGCAAGTCGTCGTCTTCAAAAAAACGTTGCAGGAATGTGGTGTACACGCCTTTCAAGTCGGCGAAACTGATGTTTTCGTCAATCCACAAGCCTTCAACCTGATGAAACATCGGCGAATGGGTCGCGTCCGAATCGACGCGGTAGGTGCGGCCTGGGGCGATGACTTTAATCGGCGGCGTGTGTTGACGCGCATAGCGCACTTGCATCGGGCTGGTGTGCGTGCGCAGCACCAGCGGGTGACCGCGCTCATCTTTGTCTTCGACGTAAAACGTGTCTTGCATCGAGCGTGCAGGGTGGTTTTCAGGACTGTTGAGCGAAGTGAAGTTGTACCAGTCGTTTTCGATTTCAGGGCCATCAGCCACTTCAAACCCCATTGAGCGGAAAATAGCAGTGACACGACGTGTGACGCGCGTCACGGGATGAATGCCACCGGCAGCCAAGCCACGCCCAGGTAGGGTCACATCCAATTGCTCTGTGGCGAGTTTTTGATTCAAAGCGGCCTCTGCCAAAGCATTGCGCGCCTCATTCAACAACGCTTCCACCTGCTGGCGCACTTGATTGACGGCCGCACCACGAATTTTTTTCTCATCGACGGGCAAAGCACCCAATGCTTTCAGTTCTTTGGTCAAAGCACCATCTTTGCCTAAAAACTTGGCTTTTTCATTTTCTAAATCGGCAGGACGGGTGGCGCTGGCGAAAGCGACACGCGCGTCGTCAACGATGTGGTTTAAATCACTCATGAATGTTCTCGTTTGGTTGGATTTGCTTTTTTAAAACGCCAAAAGCGGTTTAAAAAAATAAACCTTGGGGCTGTTCAATCATGTTCAGTTTATGGACTAGCTGCAATCGTGTTCAGGCTCAACTCAAGAAAAAACGAGGCAAAACCAGACGGTTTGCCTCGATCTTTTTGGCTTTTAAAACGACTTATGCCAACGCTGCTTTCGCTTTTGCAACAATCGCTGCAAAGGCTGGTTTATCAAATACGGCCAAGTCAGCGAGGACTTTACGGTCAATTTCAATCGATGCTTTTTTCAAGCCATTCATGAATTTGCTGTAAGTCATTTCGTTTTGACGAGCGGCTGCATTGATACGCGCAATCCACAAAGCACGGAAAACGCGCTTTTTGTTGCGACGATCACGGTAAGCGTACTGACCGGCTTTCATGACCGCTTGTTTAGCGACACGATAGACGTTCTTACGACGACCACGATAACCTTTTGCGAGGGCGATGACTTTCTTATGACGGGCTCTTGCGGTGACCCCACGTTTTACTCTAGGCATGTAATACTCCTTGGATTAGTTTGGGGTTACGCGTAAGGTAACAAAGACTTCACTGCTGGTAAATCAGCAGCAGAGACACTCGTCGCACCACGCAATTGGCGTTTGGTTTTGGTGGTCTTCTTAGTCAAAATATGACGTTTGAAAGCATGACCGCGTTTAACAGTCCCGCCTGGACGCACCACAAAGCGTTTTGACGCGCTTTTTTTGGTCTTCATTTTAGGCATAACAACTCCGTTTTAACATGAATACAGGTGGACTCTACAACGAGACGCTTGGGAACCCTATTCACTTATTATTTGCAATCAAAAAATGAAACACTGATTTTCTGATGTGCATTTTGAGATTGTGCGCGAGAAACCCTCACACAATTCAGGAAAAACCAAATGAAACTCAAGCCTGAGCCATTGGTTCACCTTGTTTGAATATCAGCGCATGGCGTGGCCTGACGCGCTTCATTCAGCCTTACTCAAACCCACGACAGCGTGTTTGAATAATTGTTAAACCTCATCCCAAGGACAAGGTCGTGTTTCACAACCATTTTAGATCGACTCAACCCATCTAAATGTCAATTCAAGCCCAAAAGCAGATTTCACTTTGCGCCAATGAATATGAATGTTATTTTTTTCGTGGTGGTGCCAACAACATGATCATCTGGCGACCTTCAAGTTTAGGCATTGACTCCACTTGAGAAATCTCAGCCAACTCATCACGCACACGAATCAATTGTTGCATGCCAATCTCTTGGTGAGCCATTTCGCGGCCACGGAAGCGCAAAGTGATTTTTACTTTGTCGCCATCTTCAAGGAAGCGCTTGATGTTGCGTAACTTGACGTTGTAATCATTTTCATCGGTACCAGGGCGGAATTTAATTTCCTTGATTTGGATGACTTTTTGTTTGGCACGGGCTTCAGCGGCTTTCTTTTGCTCTTGAAACTTAAATTTGCCGTAATCCATTAAACGACATACGGGCGGCTCAGCATTGGGGGAAATTTCAACCAGATCGGTGTCAATTTCCTCTGCCATGCGCATTGCTTCACGTGTCGGGGTGATGCCGATGGGTTCACCGTCCACGCCAATCAGGCGAATTTCGCGTGCAGTAATTTCACCGTTGATGCGATGTTGCATTTTATTTGCTTGCGTAGCGATAGTAAATCTCCAATAATTTATCAAAAAAAGTGAAAACCTACTTTTTTTGGTTTTCAACCATTCAGTTTGAAATTTTTCGCGGGGAAATCCTCGAAAAACTTAGGGAAAATCGAGCTTAAATCACAACAATGAATCACCCTTGTGGTTCATTGTTGTTTTAGCGAAACTCGTTATTTTCTTGCAGCAACCTCAGCGGTGATGTGGGCAATAAACGCATCCACATCCATCACGCCCAAGTCTTGGTTGCCACGGGCACGTACGGCAACGGCGTGATTGTCACGCTCTTTGTCACCGACGACCAAGATATAAGGCACCTTCTGTAAACTGTGCTCGCGAATTTTATACGTTATCTTCTCATTACGCAAATCTAATTGCACCCTAAGCCCTTGTTTTTCCAACTCTTGTGCCACTTGTGCGACATATTCGGCTTGAAATTGAGAAATATTGGCAATAACGACCTGAACAGGTGCCAACCAAGTCGGCAATGCGCCCGCATGGTTCTCAATTAAAATACCGATAAAACGTTCCAGTGAGCCAACAATCGCACGGTGCAACATGATCGGGGTTTTGCGCTGATCATGTTCATCAATGTAAGTTGCACCAAGGCGCTCTGGCATAAAAGCATCAACCTGCATGGTGCCACACTGCCATGAACGACCAATCGAATCTTTTAAATGGTACTCGATTTTAGGGCCATAAAATGCGCCCTCACCGGGCAACTCTTCCCACTCCACACCCGAAGCACGAATGGCTTCGCGCATGGCGTTTTCGGTTTTATCCCACGCCTCGTCCGAACCAATGCGGTTGTCTGGGCGCAAAGCCAATTTGACCGCCACATTATGGAAACCAAAGTCATCGTAAACTTTACGCGTCAGCGCATTGAACGCGGACACCTCGGCTTGAATTTGATCTTCCGTGCAGAAAATATGGCCATCATCCTGCGTGAAACCACGCACACGCATGATGCCATGCAACGCACCGGAGCTTTCGTTGCGGTGGCATTGACCAAACTCACCGTAGCGCAAAGGTAAATCACGGTAGCTGTGCAAACCTGTGTTGTAAATCTGAATGTGACCCGGACAATTCATCGGTTTGAGCGCGTAGCTGCGATTTTCCGATTCAGTGGTGAACATATTGTCTTTGTAATTGTCCCAATGCCCCGTTTTTTCCCACAATGTGCGATCAAGGATTTGTGGGCCTTTGACTTCTTGATAACCATTTTCACGGTATACACGGCGCATGTATTGCTCGACTTCTTGCCAAATGGTCCAACCTTTGGCATGCCAAAACACCAAGCCAGGCGCTTCATCTTGCATGTGGAACAAATCCAAAGCCTTGCCCAATTTGCGGTGATCGCGTTTTTCGGCTTCTTCGAGCATGTGCAAATATTGCGCTTGATCTTCTTTTTTCGCCCATGCCGTGCCGTAAATGCGTTGCAGCATTTCGTTGTTCGAGTCGCCGCGCCAGTACGCACCAGCCACTTTCATGAGCTTAAACACTTTGAGCTTGCCTGTTGATGGCACGTGCGGCCCTCGACACAAATCAATAAAATCGCCCTCACGATACAAGCTGATGTTTTGATCGGCAGGAATGCTGCTGATGATTTCGGCTTTGTAATCCTCACCTTGCGTTTTGAAAAATTCGACCGCATCATCGCGACGCCACACTTCACGCGTCACAGGCTCATCTTTTTTCGCCAACTCACTCATTTTCGCTTCAATCGCGACTAAGTCGTCTGGCGTGAATGGGCGCTTGTAGGCGAAGTCGTAGTAAAAACCATTGTCAATCACGGGGCCGATGGTCACCTGAGCATCAGGAAACAATGTTTTCACAGCATAAGCCAACAAATGCGCCGTTGAATGACGAATCACCTCGAGGCCATCGGCATCTTTGTCCATGACAATTGCCAAGCTCGAATCATGCTCAATCAAGAAAGAGGTATCGACCAACTCACCATTGACTCGTCCTGCCAACGCAGCTTTCGCCAAACCTGTACCGATACTGGCCGCCACACCATGCACCGTCACAGGCGCATCAAAATGACGAACCGAACCATCTGGTAATGTGATGTTGATCATAAAAGCCTCAAAAGAAAGTTATCAAAAAAGAATCGGTATTACATCTGTGCCATCATCGGCAGCAAATGACTGCATCAAGCGCAAAAAAGCCCACTTGAAGTGAGCTGCATTGTTTCAAACACCAATGACTGCTCACCGCGCAAGCTTGTGCGTGGTGGTTGTGGTGTCAAATGAAACAAAAGCCATCGTCTTGCCAATCATATAAAAGTGAATCCAAACAGCAGTACAACTGCAATTTGATGTTAGGACAGCATTATACCACCACGAGCGGGTAAACACAAAGCGCAAAGCCAACAGCCTCTGGCAGCGACGGGCTCCACTCAATTCAACTCAAACAATGGGTGTTGATTCGCAG
>CALMCL010000063.1 GCA_937862905.1 uncultured Burkholderiaceae bacterium
TGCTTTTCCCATGATGCTTCAACGATCAATTTTAATTTCTTGCAAAATCGTTGTGGCAATTTCTTCGATGGATTTATGGGTGGATGACGATGAAGGGATGCCATTGCGTTTCATCATCTGTTCGACCTCGTTGACCTCATAACGGCAATTTTCAATCGAAGCATATTTGCTGCCAGGACGGCGCTCGTTGCGGATTTCTGACAACCGTTGGGCATCGATTGAGAGGCCGAACAATTTACTGCGATGCTCCACTAAGTTCGAAGGCAAAGCGCGGCGTTCGAAATCCTCTGGAATCAGCGGGCAGTTGGCGGCTTTGATGCCATATTGCATGGCCAGATACAAACTGGTGGGGGTTTTGCCGCTGCGTGACACGCCCACTAAAATGACGTCGGCTTCTTTGAGGTTTTTATACGTTTGGCCATCGTCATGCGCCAAGGCAAAATTAATCGCTTCGATGCGGTCACGGTAAGCAGTGGAGTCTGCATTGTGGTGCAAACGGTTGATGCTGTGGTTTGATTTCAGCCCCAATTCTTGCTCCAGCGGTGCCACGAATGTGGTGAACAAGTCGATAAAATAGGCTTGTTCGCAGGCGTGAACCACGGCATTGATTTCAGAGTTGACCAGTGTGGTGAAGACCATGGGACGGGCGATTGAGTGAGCGGCAATGTCTTTGATTTTTTGAACCGCTTGATGAGCCTTATCAACAGAATCAATGAAAGGAATGCGGTGGTCTTTGATGTTGATTTCAAATTGCGCGAGCAGCGAATGGGCGAAGTTTTCAGCGGTGATGCCTGTACCATCGGACACGATGACGACATTGCGAAGGATATTACTCATGTGTTTACTTTCTAAAAGACTAAAAATAAGGGGGGCTGTCGTAAGTCTGGTTGCATTTCAGAGCCGTATTTAACCATTTTAAACTGATTTTTTGAGCAACCCCAGCTAAATCTGAACCCATGTCTTGACGAGAGCGAGGTGAGGGCTTGGTCATGTCCATTGCAATGTTCATTGTGTTTTTGCCGCACACGTTTGGCTCGGCTCCAAAACACATCAATCCCATTGATGTGTTTTTTGCCCATGACATGGGTACGGCCATCGTACAAACCGTAACAATAACCGCCCATAAATATCGATAAAATTCGACCCACAACATCACTTCACCCAAGGTTGATCATGATTTTACGAGGCGAATCACGCCCTGATTTATTGCGCCAAGAGGTTTTGGCGGACTTGTTACAACACACTGCGCACACATTGCCCGAACAAATCGCTTTGATTGATGGGCGCGATGACAGCGACATGACGTATTTTGAACTCAATCGGCGCGCCGATGTGGTGGCGCATCACTTGATTGAGCGCGGGGTTAAAGTCGGCGACATGCTGGGTGTTTGTGTGGTTGTCTGAAGCGGTCACCAATATGTATGAGTCCATCGCCGTACCGAGTTTTATGAATTTTTTACGTGGCACACCGATGTTGCCGTGGGCTTTTAGGGCGATGGGGGTCAACATCGGACGCGGTGTGTTTATGGACACCACCGACATCACCGAATACGACTGCGTCAGCATCGGCGATTATTCGATTTTAAACGCACGTTGCGGCCCGCAAACCCATTTGTTTGAAGACCGCATCATGAAAATGGGTCGAGTGGATATTGGCAATCATGTCACCGTATTACCGCGCAGCACCATTTTGTACGACACCGTCATCGGTGACGGTGTACACATCGGTGCACTGTCATTGATTTTAAAAGGCGAACAACTGCCCGCGCAAACCCGCTGGGTTGGCACGCCCGCGCACAATGATTAAGGCGCATCCATACACGCCGTCGCTCGTATTTGAACCGACGCGTGTTGTGCCGTGGTTGTGTTATGTGGTCTGTCCCAATACCAACCGTGATGACATGCGGGCGCATGGTCGAGCGGCTTTGCGGCACATTTTAGGTTGTGATGTATTGGAAACTGAACAGGGGCCGACCGCCTCGAATCTGCAATTGAGCATCAGTTATGCCGGCCATTTGTGTTTACTCGGTGTGAGCATCGGCGCTTCACAATTTGGCATCGACTTGGTTCAACTTGCGGCGTTTGACGATTGGTCAATCGATGAGTTGCATGACGTGGCTGCGGTTTATTTGCCACACAAACCCAACAATGCCGCTGATTTCGCCCAGCAATGGGCCCTATTTGAAGCCAGTAACAAAGCATTAAAACGCGGCATTCAAGAGCACAGCATCACGCCCATATCACGCACATGGGTCGTGACGGGCTTGCCCGCAGGTTTTATTGGTTCGGTGACCGTGATCAGTGACCGCCTACCATAGAATAATCGTTATCTCGTTGCGATAAGTCAGGCCAAACGCTCTTGAATATCATTCAAACGCACCACTTGATTAATCAGTTGTGGCACGCCGTCCAAGCCATCCAAGTAATCGTACGCATACGATAAAATCGCAAAAATCGTCCCTGCGCTCGCGCTGTGTGCACCCAAAAAATTGAGCAAAATAAACAAAACCGCCAACAGTGTGGCAAATTCGGTAAACACACCACGCGGTGTTTTCGGCATCCGACAGTGCAACTTTCCAGCGTCCGAGCAAGCGAAAATGTCGGTCAATCGCAAATGGCGAGCCGCTTTGCAGCGTGCGCACTTCGCGTTCGACTTGGTCATTTAGCCCGCCGTTGAGGCGTTTGGACTTACGGGCGTAAATCGCGTTGCCAATTAACAACGGTGCGAGCACAACAGTGGCAATCAAACCCGCTTGTGTGTCGTAAAAATACAGCATGACCAATGCGCCAATAATCGACAACATGGTGTGCACAACAAACGGCAATTCGTGCTCAAAAAAATCAACAATTTCACGTGCCAATTCGACCCGAGCGGCGATTTCGCTTAACTCTTAACCCCGCTCTTTTTGCGTCAACACAACTTTGTTGGCGACAAACACATAAATTTTGGTAAAAGTCCGCGTGTCGTAGCGTTGGCGAAAGTACGCCACCAGCATGTGCGCCAACCACGTACCAATAAGTAAAATCAAACCCGTGTAACTGTGCGACATCATGCCATCGACCGTCAAGCCCGTCAGCGCGGGATACGCGAGCAAGCAGGCTTTTTCAAAAAAAGTCAAACCGTAGGTCAGGGCAATCGCGGGGCGATAGGGGGCAATGAGGTGTTTTAAATTCATAATGATTTCCGTGGGTCTTTGCAACGATACTGACCTTTTTAGGTCAAATAGATGGATCAAATGATCCGCCACCACCACGGCTCCGATCAATGTGTGGCCAGTCAAACCAAGTGGACACCTTGTGGATGAGGTTTGATCAAAAATAAAGCGACTTACCCGATTAAATCAGTCATGTATTGTACGGGTAAAAGTGGTCTTTTAAGCATCATAAATGTTTATAAAACAGATGCATGAAGCCATTTAAAACGGTAGAATGGGGAGTCTACTGAAAGCCACATGGCGGTGTCCGAAGCATTGAGCAGTTAGGTGAACGATTGAAAAAAGGTCGAGGCAAGGCGTTTTCGAGGGTTCACCTAACTTTTTAACTTTTGGAGCTTTTATGATGAACCACAATGTATTGCCGTTTGAGCAATTGCGTAAAGAGGACGTTGACTCTGTCGGCGGTAAAAACTCGTCTTTGGGTGAGATGATTTCTCAGCTGGCAGGCGCAGGCGTGCGCGTGCCGACAGGTTTTGCGACCACAGCACAGGCTTTCCGTGATTTTTTGACTCACAATGATTTGACCAATAAAATTGCAGCACGCCTCGAAGGTTTGGACATTGAAGACGTGCGTGCTTTGGCCGCTGCGGGTGCTGACATTCGCGGTTGGGTGGTCGATGCACCGTTTCAACCTGCATTGGAAGCGGACATCCGCGCTTCTTTTGCTGAATTGAGTAAAGATGATGCTGTTGATGCATCATTTGCGGTGCGTTCATCGGCAACAGCAGAAGATTTGCCTGATGCATCATTTGCGGGTCAACAAGAAAGTTACCTCAACGTTGCCGGCATTGACGACGTGCTTGATAAAATCAAACACGTTTTTGCTTCGTTGTACAATGACCGTGCGATTGCATATCGCGTGCACAAAGGTTTTACGCATGCTGAAGTGGCATTGTCGGCCGGCATTCAGCGCATGGTGCGCTCGGACGTGGGCTCCTCTGGCGTGATGTTCACGATTGACACTGAGTCTGGCTTTGATCAAGTGGTGTTCATCACTTCAAGTTATGGTTTGGGCGAAACAGTGGTGCAAGGCGCGGTCAACCCTGACGAATTTTATGTGTTCAAACCCACATTGGCTTTGGGCAAAGAGGCGATCATCCGCCGTTCCATCGGTTCGAAATTGATCAAAATGGAGTTCACCAAAGCGGGCGAA
The DNA here is from genome assembly GCA_937862905.1 of uncultured Burkholderiaceae bacterium. Taxonomy (GTDB): domain Bacteria; phylum Pseudomonadota; class Gammaproteobacteria; order Burkholderiales; family Burkholderiaceae; genus Hydromonas. The sequence continues at coordinate 4,369 of CALMCL010000063.1, forward strand.
GAAGGTCGTGTGAAAACCGTGGATGTGCCATTGGAGCAACGCAACCGTTATTCGATCACCGATGCCGACGTGAAGCAACTCGCAGAATATGCCGTCATCATTGAAAAACATTACGGTCGTCCAATGGACATCGAATGGGGCAAAGATGGCAACGACGGCAAAATCTACATTTTGCAAGCACGTCCAGAAACAGTGAAAAGCCAACAAGGCGGCAAGGCTGAAATGAGCTATGCGCTCAAAGGCAGTGCCACCGTGTTGACGACAGGCCGTGCAATTGGTCAAAAAATTGGCACAGGCGCAGTGCGCGTGATCATGGACCCATCGGAAATGGAACGTGTACAGCCGGGCGACATCTTGGTGGCCGACATGACCGATCCGAACTGGGAGCCCGTGATGAAACGCGCCGCAGCGATTGTCACCAACCGTGGTGGTCGCACTTGCCATGCCGCAATCATTGCGCGTGAATTGGGTGTGCCTGCCGTGGTCGGCTGTTCTGATGCGACCGATGTGCTGAAAGATGGCATGCTCGTCACCGTGTCGTGCTCTGAAGGCGATGAAGGTAAAGTCTACGAAGGCATCCTCGACATGGAGGTGTCTGAAGTTGAGCGTGGTGAATTGCCAGAAATCGCCACCAAAATCATGATGAATGTGGGCAATCCACAGCTTGCGTTCAACTTCTGCCAGATTCCGAACAAAGGTGTGGGTTTGGCGCGTTTGGAATTCGTGATTAATAACAACATCGGCGTGCATCCAAAAGCGATTTTGGAATACCCAAACATTGATGCAGACTTGAAAAAAGCGGTTGAGTCGGTGGCGCGAGGCTACGCGAACCCCCGTTCATTCTATGTTGATAAAGTCACTGAAGGCGTGGCGACCATCGGTGCGGCATTCTATCCAAAACCTGTGATTGTGCGTTTGTCTGATTTCAAATCAAACGAATACAAAAAACTGATTGGCGGTTCACGTTACGAACCCGATGAAGAAAACCCAATGCTCGGTTTCCGTGGCGCCTCTCGTTACATTTCAGAAGACTTTTCGGAAGCTTTTGCCATGGAATGCGAAGCCATGAAGCGCGTGCGCGACGAAATGGGTTTGACCAACGTGGAAATCATGGTGCCTTTCGTGCGCACACTCGAACAAGGCCGCAAAGTGATTGAATTGTTGGCTGAAAAAGGTTTGAAACAGGGTGAAAACGGTTTGCGCGTCATCATGATGTGTGAAGTGCCATCGAATGCGATTTTGGCTGAAGAGTTCTTGGAAATTTTTGATGGCTTCTCGATTGGCTCAAACGATTTGACACAATTGACTTTGGGTCTGGATCGCGACTCGGGCATGGAATTGTTGGCAAAAGACTTTGATGAACGAGATCCAGCTGTTAAATTCATGCTCAGTCGTGCCATCAGCACCGCCCGTCGCATGAACAAATACGTTGGCATCTGCGGTCAAGGCCCTTCGGATCATGAAGACTTCGCCAAATGGTTGGTTGAAGAAGGCATTGAATCTATTTCTTTGAACCCTGACACCGTGATCAAAACGTGGAAAGCATTGGCTGAGTAATTTCAAGCCTTTGTCATGAGCGTTAAAAAGCCAGCCTGTTATCAGGCTGGCTTTTTTGTGTTTGACAGATGCTTGTTCGTGGTGCTTTCATTGTTGCGAAGATGGGGCTTGTGTTGTGGGTGATGTTCAACCCGCTCAAATGCTGGGATCATCCGTGGTGGTTGGCGTGTGTTGGGTCGCTGTTGGGTGGGGAAATTGGTC
>CALMCL010000064.1 GCA_937862905.1 uncultured Burkholderiaceae bacterium
GTTTGCTTTGAATTTTTGGATTTATCGAAAAACACCGATTGAACATGCCATTTCTGCAGCCGTTGCTTCGGGTGGGCGCAATGTGTTGTTGACTTATACCATTGCAGCGCCTTTCGTTGGCAGTGAGTTCATGTTGCTGGTGGGGGCAATGCAGCTGCCGATTTATATGTTGCCGTTATTGGCGCGTTGGTGGATTCGTCGTTTGGAGCGGCAGCCTGTGGTGTTGACGTGAGTGCATGTGCAGTGCCAATGATTTTCATGTGAAGGGTGGTGAATGGCTTGATGATCTTGAGGCTTTATGGTTCATCGCGCTGTTAAATCCTGTCCTTCGGTTCAAGGGTAACGAAAGTTTTTGAGTGGGACATCTCACACAATCTAGAAAAATAGCCCATAAAGTAAAATTTTGGGTTGTTTATAAATGAAATCGAAAAAAGAAACGACGTGAATCCTCACGTCGTTTCTTCATTATGAACACATTTTCATGCACTTTTCATGCGTTCTTTTAACGGTTCACGCAACAAAGCATGGGTGTCGCGCAACATGCTGTCGGTGGTGAGCCAGTCGACGCAAGCGTCTGTGACTGAGCAGCCGTATCGGAGTTGGCTCAAGTCTTCTGGAATGGCTTGATTGCCTGCTTCAATGAAACTTTCGATCATCACGCCGATGATGGAGGTGTTGCCTTCGCGGATTTGGTGCGTGACGTCTTTCATGACCAGTGGTTGATAATCGGCATTTTTCCATGAGTTGGCATGTGAGCAATCGATCATGATGTTGTTCGGCAATTTGGCTTTGCTCAAGGCTTTTTCTGCCAAAGACACCGACACCGTGTCGTAGTTTGGACGTCCACCACCACCGCGCAATACGGTGTGACCATAGCCATTGCCACGTGTGCGGATGATGGCAGACTCACCTGCATTGTTGATGCCTAAAAAGCTGTGTGGTGCAGCGGCGGAGATGATGCCGTTAATCGCCGCATCCAATGTGCCGTCGGTGGCATTTTTAAAGCCCACCGGAGTGGATAAACCTGAAGCCATTTCACGATGGGTTTGTGACTCGGATGTGCGTGCCCCGATGGCGGTCCAGGCGATCAAGTCACCATAATATTGAGGCGCGATGGGATCCAGAGCCTCAGTTGCTGCGGGCAAACCCAGTTCGTTGACATCCAATAAAAATTGACGTGCTTTGGCCATGCCTTCAGCGATGCAGAATGAGTCGTCCATGTGTGGATCGTTGATGAAACCTTTCCAACCTGTAGATGTGCGTGGTTTTTCAAAATACACCCGCATGACGATCAACAACGTATCGCTCAAAGCATCAGCGAGTGTTTTTAAGCGTTTGGCGTAATCCAATCCAGCGATGGGGTCATGAATGGAACAAGGACCCACCACCACCATCAAGCGGTGGTCTTCGCGATTCAAGATGTTTTGCAAAGCCGTTCGACCGGCTTCTACTGTGGCTGCGGCCGTGTCCGATAAGGGCACCATGGCTTTGATTTCATCGGGAGAGGGCATGTGCTCAATGTGGATGACATTGAGGTCTTCTGTGCGTGAGGTGGTCATAACAATTCCAAGAAGTGAGGCTTGATGAGTAAAACATAGATTGTAGTGGAATTCTTGGAATGATGCGGTCAACGAGGGGTGTATTCAGCTGTATTTTTTGCATGGCGGCAATCCACTGCTTGTATGGCTCGTGTTGTTTGGATGTTGATTGTTTTTGGTTCAAATCACTGAAATTTTGTTAATACAGGTGAAGTTGTGATGTGCAATGGGATGTAAAATAGAATATTCGCATGAAAAATAAGATGTGTTTTCTTTAATTTGGGATGTTATGCAAACAGATTTAATGTTCAATTCTCCATTGACCGTCACCATCATTGGCGCGGGCCCTGCGGGCTTGATGGCGGCTGAGGTGCTGTCCAGTCAAGGGCATGCGGTCACGGTGTATGATGCGATGCCATCGGTGGGGCGTAAGTTTTTATTGGCGGGAATTGGGGGCATGAACATCACCCACTCGGAGTCCTTACCTGATTTCTTGAGTCGATTCCAGCCGTGCAGCGAGGTGTTGCTGGACAGCCTGCGTGCTTTTGACAATCAAGCGGTGGTGTCATGGGTTGAGGGTTTGGGTCTGAAAACATTTGTGGGCAGTTCTGGACGTGTGTTTCCAACCGACATGAAGGCTGCGCCGTTGCTGCGCGCATGGTTGGCGCGATTGCGCAATGCGGGGGTGCGTTTTGAAATGCGTCACCGTTGGCTTGGGTGGGATGAGGAAGGGCATTGCGTATTTGAGCAGGCCGATGGGCTCATCAAGTTTCAATCGTCGGCGACGGTCTTGGCTTTGGGTGGGGCGAGCTGGCCAAAACTGGGCTCAGATGCACAGTGGTGCCCGTGGTTGGCCGAAAAAGGCATCTCGTTGACGCCATTGCAGGCTTCAAATTGTGGTTTTGATGTGACGGGTTGGAGTCCGCATCTGATCGACAAATGGGCAGGTCGTCCGATTAAGCCTGTGACGTTGCGCATCCATGATGCACAAACCGATGTCATGTTGTTTGAGCGCCAAGGTGAAATGATTTTGACCGCGACGGGCATGGAGGGGGGCTTGATGTATGCTGCCAGTCGTTGCTTGCGTGACATGTTGAACCGTGAGGGCATGGCGACCATGAAACTTGATTTGTTGCCACAACACACCTTTGGTCAGGTTTTGCGTGAAGTCACTCATCCGCGCGGGTCGCGTTCGATGAGCAGCCATTTGTCCAGCCGTTTGGGTTTGACAGGTGTAAAGACGGCCTTGTTGTTTGAAATACTCAGTCGTGAAGATTGGGCTGATTTACATGTTGTGGCACGTATGATCAAGGCTTTGCCGATTCAGCTGACCTCAACCCGACCTGTGGCTGAAGCCATTAGCAGCGCGGGGGGCGTGAGTTTCTCCAGCATGAATGTCCATTTGATGTTGAATCAATTGCCTGGTGTTTTTTGTGCGGGGGAAATGCTGGACTGGGACGCGCCGACAGGTGGTTATTTGTTGACGGCGTGTCTGGCGACAGGTCGAACAGCAGGTGAAGGTGCGGCGGCGTGGTTGGCTGGGATGAATTGAAGCGTGGGCATGGACGTGCTTTAAATGCAGCTCGAATGATCGCATTGAATGGCTGAAATTCGCTACAATTATTCGTTACAATTGTCACCCATCTTCTTGTGATGGTGTCCAAATGCTTTGCCTTTAGCGCATGCCAAGATCGCACACATCACAAGCGCACTTCACATCACGAATACGGTTCAATATGTCACAAGTTTCCTGCATCATCCCTTTCTATAATGGTGGCAACACCATTGCCCGCGCGATTGATTCGGTCATCGACAGCCCTGCGTGTCACGAGGTCATGTTGATGGTCGATGCTTCACCAGAGCCTTTGGCGGCGCATTTGACCGACGCGCACCATGCCGCCATCGCGCAAGGTAAGCTGCGTGTGATCGAATTGGCGACCAATCTGGGGCAGGCGGCCATGCGCAATGTCGCGGCCTCGCTCTCCAGTGCACCCTATATTGCATTCATGGATCAAGACGACATGTACCTGCCCGGTTTTTGTGAGGAAATGTCAGATGTTTTGAATCGGCACACCCACTTGGCAGCGATTGAGTGCGGTGCGGAAATTGTTAAAAATGGCATCAACTTACTCGACATCACGGATCCGCGCTACATTGCCATCATGTCATCGGTACCGTGGAATGTGTTGATTCGCCGTGTTGCATTTTGGGAGGTTGGCGGTTTTCCGATTGAAGCGGCCTTTCGCACCAAGCTTGCGGGCGAAGACATTGCGTTCAAAACCCCTTTGCGACATTTTTTGGCCACTGCGGCCGATTACAGCCGTCGGCTGGTGCGACACCACCTGCGTGATGGGTCTGCAACCGATAATTATTTGAACCGAACGCAGCTTGTTGACGGCCAAGTCATTTACACCGCCCATTATGACAATGAGGAGAATGGCGATTGGCAAGCCGCCCTCGATGCGCATTACACCAAAGTTCGACGTGATTTTGAAGGATTTCGTTTGGTGAAAATGGCGAATTAAATGTGCTTTTATCGCATTGATCGTTTTTCCTATTCTGATGTTGACTTTTAGAATCCTAAATGTCAATTGAAATGCCAATTGATTCGATACTTCCATCGAATTTAATAGAAGCGAACTGCTGATTCAATCCATACTTGGCGGAAACAAGCGCATGGTTTACAATAGCGCATCAGTTCAACATCATCACCCCATGCACAGACCTCCGTTTGTGCATGTTTATTTTTAGAGAAACCCTATGAAATCCATCAAAATCGGTATCGCAGGCACTGGCGTTGTCGCCAGCGGCGTGGTCAATGTCCTCAAACGCAACCAAGAAGAAATCACCCGTCGTGCAGGTCGAGGCATTGAAGTGGCCGTGGTCTCATCACGCACACGTTCAAAAGCTGAAGCTTTGGTGGGTACAGACGTTGAAATCGTTGATGACATCATGGCCGTTGCCCGCCATCCCGATGTGGACATCGTTGTTGAAACCATGGGGGGGTACGAGCCCGCACGCACATTTGTGCTTGAGGCCATCGCCAACGGCAAGCACGTTGTCACCGCTAATAAAGCATTGTTGGCGGAACATGGCAATGAGATTTTCAAAGCCGCACAGGACAAAGGCGTGACCGTCGCATTTGAAGCTGCCGTTGCAGGCGGCATCCCCGTCATCAAATCCTTGCGCGAAGGTTTATCAGCCAATCGCATCGAATGGATTGCAGGCATCATCAACGGCACCACCAACTTCATCCTCACGCAAATGCGCGAAAAAGGCTGGACATTTGACGCCGCGCTCAAAGTCGCGCAAGAACTCGGCTACGCTGAAGCCGACCCCACATTTGACGTTGAAGGCGTTGATGCCGCTCATAAAATCACCCTCATGAGCGCGCTCGCCTTTGGCGTACCAATTAATTTCAAAGCCGCATCGATCGAAGGCATCAGCAAACTCGCCGCCACCGACATCGCGTATGCCGAAAAATTTGGTTACCGCATCAAATTACTCGGCATCACCAAACGCACGCCTGAAGGCATTGAACTGCGCGTGCATCCAACTTTGATTCCCGAATCGCGCCTCATCGCCAACGTCAACGGTGTCATGAACGCCGTTCTCGTTAAAGGTGATGCCGTCGGCGCAACCTTATACTACGGCGCAGGCGCAGGCGCAGAGCCGACTGGCTCATCGGTCATCGCCGACCTCATCGACGTCACCCGCACCATCACCGCCGACCCTGAACATCGCGTACCACACCTCGCATTCCAACCCGACGCATTGGAAAATATCCCGATGTTGCCGCTTTCAGCCGTTAAAACACGCTACTACTTGCGCCTCACGGTGCAAGACCGCACAGGCGTGCTCGCCAACATCACCCGTATCCTCGCCGATCACGACATTTCGGTTGATGCCATGCTGCAAACCGAAGTTGATGACGCCACCAAACAAACCCACATTGTCATCATGACGCACATCTCGCTTGAATCAAGCGTCGATGCCGCCGTGCAGCAGATCAAAGCACTGGATACAGTAACGGGGGATGTGGTTAAGTTGCGTGTTGAAGAATTGGGTTAATCCAAACCAAAACAGAAACGGGCTTTTAGCCCGTTTTTTTCATCCACGAAGTATTAAGTATTGATTTTTTGGTTATGCTTGATGCAATTTGATTATGAATTTGATCTGGGGGGGCATTGACCCACATCAGAAAGGCACAGAATGAGTGATATACGGTTGTTTCAATTAAAGAGCCAAACGGCCAATGAGTTGCAAGGTGATGCCTCTGATTTAGAAAAACCTTTGCAAAATTTGATTGAAGGTAATTTAGAGACTTTGCTGGGTGTGCGTTTTTTAAGTTCGGAGCATTTCACGGGACGCGTGCATGGTGGACGAATAGACACCTTGGGCTTGGATGAAAACAATTGTCCTGTGATTATTGAATACAAACGCTCGGTGGGCGAGAATGTGATCAATCAAGGTTTGTTTTATTTGGATTGGTTGATGGATCATCAAGCTGAGTTTGAGTTGTTGGTGATGAAACAGCTCAGTTTTGAAGTGGCCGAGGCAATTGATTGGAGTGAACCACGTTTGATTTGTATTGCGGGTGATTTCACCAAGTACGACGCACATGCGGTGCAGCAAATTGATCGCAATGTGGATTTGGTGCGTTATCGCTTGTTTGGTAAAGAATTGCTGTTGCTGGAGCTTGTGAATAGTTCGGTGAGTGGTGTGAAGATGAAAAGTGCATCATCGCGTAAGAAGTCCACCCAGTCAGTTGCAGCGTTGAAGCCAAATAAAAAATCGACGGATAAAAGTTACGTGGAATGGTT
>CALMCL010000065.1 GCA_937862905.1 uncultured Burkholderiaceae bacterium
CAGCAGCAGCCAAACCAGCAGCAGCCAAACCAGCAGCAGCCAAACCAGCAGCAGCTAAACCAGCAGCAGCTAAACCAGCAGCAGCCAAACCAGCAGCAGCCAAACCAGCCGCACGCCTTGAATCACGTGCCCATACCGCTTCAGAACAATCGACGACAACTCAAGCTGCATCGCCTTTGGAAGAGATGCAGTCGCTGTTGAAGGATTTTTCTCAATCAAACCAATTGATGGGTGTGTGGCAGCAATTTGCGGATAAATTATCCAGCATGGGCGGGGTGGGCATGGGTCTGCCTGGGGGAAATCCTTCGTCTAATTTATTTGGCAACATGGGTGGTCAGGCCGCTGATTTCGCCAAAATGGTCAGCCCAGAAGATCTGCAACGTTTGCAATCTGAATACATGCGTGAAATGGCGACCTTGTGGCAAAACTACATTCAACAACAAGGCTTTGAAATCACAGACAAACGTTTTTCTTCAGCGGCATGGCGCAGCAATGCATGGGCAAATTATTTGGCGCAAAGCTACTTGATTAATGCGCGCTTGATGTTGGAGATGGCTGAATGTGTGAAAGCCGATGCCAAAACCAAAACACGTGTGCGTTTTGCCATCATGCAATGGGTCGACTCTTTGGCGCCTTCAAACTTCTTTGTCACCAATCCCGATGCGCAACAAAAATTGATTGATACCCAAGGCGAAAGCTTGAAAATGGGCATCAATAACTTTTTGACCGATTTACAAAAAGGTCGAATCTCTCAAACCGATGAAACGGCATTTGAAATTGGCGTGAATGTTGCACGCTCAGACGGGGCGGTTATTTTTGAAAATGATTATTTTCAACTGTTGCAGTACACGCCTTTGACCGAGCAGGTCAGTGAACGCCCTTTGTTGATCGTTCCGCCATGCATCAATAAATATTACATCATGGATTTGCAGCCTGACAATTCGCTCGTGCGCCATGCTGTCGAAGCTGGCAATACGGTGTATTTGGTGAGCTGGCGCAATGCGGATGAATCAATGGCGCAGATCACGTGGGATGACTATGTTGAGGATGTGGTGATCCGAGCGATTCATGTGGTTCAGGATGCCAGTGGGCAAGAACAAATCAATGTGTTGGGCTTCTGCGTTGGCGGTACTTTGTTGAGCACCGCATTGGCGGTATTGAAAGCCCGTGGTGAGTCTTGTGTGGCCAGCCTGACTTTGCTCACTGCGTTGTTGGATTTTTCTGATAACGGTGTGCTGGATGCGTATGTGGATGAGCAGCAGGTGATGATGCGTGAGCAAAGCATGGCCAAGGGAGGCGTTGTACAAGGCAAAGAATTGGCCAATGCTTTCGCGACCTTGCGCCCAAATGATTTGGTGTGGAATTACGTGGTCAGCAACTACCTTAAAGGTGAGCAACCGACAGCCTTTGATCTGCTGTATTGGAATTCAGACTCAACCAATTTACCCGGTCCGATGTTCTGCTGGTATTTGCGCAACACCTACCTTGAAAATCGTTTGGTCAATAAAGGTGATGTGATTTGCTGCGGTGAAAGAATTGATTTGTCGAGCATTGATGTGCCGACATATGTCCTGTCTTGCCGTGAAGACCACATTGTGCCGTGGACAGCGGCTTTCCGCTCACAACAAGCATTGTCAGGCAATAAACGGTTTGTTTTAGCGGCCTCGGGTCACATTGCGGGTGTCATTAATTCTGCGAAAAAGAACAAGCGCAACTTTTGGATTAATCCAACCGCCGATTTGGCTGGCAGTTCAGAGGCGTGGTTGGAGTCAGCCGAGGAGCGCCCAGGCAGTTGGTGGAATGATTGGACTGCGTGGTTGAAAACGAATGCGGGGGCTGATGTGAAAGCACCCAATAAATTGGGCACAAGCAAGTACAAACCGATTGAGGTCGCACCCGGTCGATACGTTAAAGCGCGCGCCGCTTAAAAAATAAAGCACATAACAAAGCACATGAATGTACTTGATTTTTAAATATTTACTCACAGCGGGCATCGTTGTATTGGTTTCAGAAATTGCCCGCCGCAGTGATCGCTTGGGGGCATTGATCGCCTCATTGCCTTTGGTCACGGTTTTAACCTTGATTTGGTTGTATGTGGAACGTCAACCGCTGGTTAAGCTGAGTAACCACATGGCTTATACTTTTTGGTATGTGCTGCCAACCTTGCCCATGTTTTTGTTGTTCCCATGGTTGTTGGAACGGTTCGGTTTTTGGATGGCATTGGCATTGTGGGTCATGGGCACAGCAGGTGTTTTTCTTCTGTATGCGTTGTTGATGAAGCATTTTGGAATTGAATTGTTGTAGAAACACGGACGGTATCGAAACTTATG
>CALMCL010000066.1 GCA_937862905.1 uncultured Burkholderiaceae bacterium
CGCGCCGCTTTGTATTCCATCTCCAAGTGATCGACCAATTCTGCCGTTGAAGGCGCATCATCAATCAAACCCACCCCCTGCCCAACGCCCCAAATGTCTTTCCATGCCTTCGCTGCTGAATTCCCACCTGAGCCAAAGTTCATCTTTGTTTTGTCGGCAACGGGCAAATTGTCTGGGTCAAGCCCTGCCGTGACAATGCTTTGACGCAAATAATTACCGTGCACGCCCGTGAACAAATTGGTGTAAATCACATCATTTGCCGCCGCATCGATGATGCCTTGCTTGTATGCGGCATCGGCGTTGGCTTCAGTCGTGCAAATAAAACGTGTGCCCATATACGCCAGATCCGCACCCATCGCTTGCGCGCCCAGTATCGCGTCACCCGTGGCAATTGAACCTGACAACACGATCAAACCATCATAAAATTTACGAATCTCACCCACCAAGGCAAATGGGCTGAGCATGCCCGCATGCCCACCTGCGCCTGCGGCCACGAGGATCAGCCCGTCCACACCTGCTTCAAGTGCTTTTTTTGCATGACGCACATTGATCACGTCATGCAACACAATGCCACCATACGCATGCGCGCCATCGACCAACTCTTTCGGTGGTGCTTGTAAGCTGGTGATGAAAACAGGCACTTGGTGTGACAAGCAAACTTGGATGTCTTCAGCCAAACGGTTGTTTGATGGATGAACAATTTGGTTGACCGCAAATGGTGCGGGGTGACCACCTGCGGCTTCATCGGCCATCAATTCTGCTTTGATGCCCGTCAACCATTCATTCAATGCCCCCTCACCGCGTGCATTGAGTGCAGGAAAAGAACCAACAACACCCGCTTTGCACTGCTCGACAACCAGTTTGGGATTGGATACGATGAACATTGGGGCGCAAATAACTGGCAAACGCAGGTGTTGCAGTGATACAGGTAAACTCATGGTTGTCTCCGTGATTTGATTTGCTTCTAGGTGATTTTGATTTGTTGTGGTCGTAAAAACAAGTAAAAAAATCAACTTCTTGTCTTTTTATGGCATAAATCGAACGATCGTTCTTAAAATTAAACCACAACCACCACCATTACGCAAGATGAATCATCATTCAATGTCGCAATGTCCATGAAAGCGTCCAGCTTATGTCCATGACCTGAGCATGCCTTCCCCTTCAATCCAAAGGACTGTTAAAAATACAGCCAAAAACACAATCGCTTTACACGACCAGCGTGTGCAAGCCATTCACCCTTAAAACCTTAACTTGCTCCCCCAATGCCATGATTCATACCTCCTTTTGCCTAAGATGACCAAGCCAATCCCACACAAGCAAACCATGTCATTTTCACAGTTTTCACATTTTTTTGACGTGTGGGCAATGGATGTTCAAACGGCTTATAATCATAAGACTCATAAGAACACATCGATTTATTTTCGTTAATTAAAGTACGAATAGCAATTTTCGTAGATTGAAAAAGGCCAAGTG
>CALMCL010000067.1 GCA_937862905.1 uncultured Burkholderiaceae bacterium
AGGACTTGTGTTGATTCTACTTTTAGATGCCGCCCTTTTAGGGGGTATTACCTCAGACACATCAACGCCAATCCAAAGAAAATTCAACTACAAAAACCACCTTGAACGGCTCGATTGGACACACTGGTGACATAAAAAAAGCAGCCTAAGCTGCTTTTTTTATGTCACTTTTCAACAAGAAAGTCGAATGTGAGATGGGTTACACGATGTTACACCACCGTCTGATCGGTTTCAACCAACTGCAATGGTTCATCCGCCACTGTTGAGCGCGGTTTGCGCTCACGCGGTGGGTGATTGCGCACAGGAGCCGTCATCACGTACGGAACCACAGCCTCACTGCTGGTTTGCACCATTTCCAAACCCGCTTGGCTCAACACCGCCTCCAAAGGTGCACCAATGACCTCGACAGGCACCAAGGCAGCAACCGACACATCGGCCACGGCAGGTGCATCATGTGATGTCACAACAACCCCTGCTTCAGGAGCAGACTCAGGTTCAGTTGCTTGAACCGCTTCAAGCATTACTTCAACAGGTGCAACAGCCTCAACAGGCACTGCTTGTACTTGTGTTTGCGCTTCGACAACCACTTGTGCGGGTGCTGAAACAAAAGTCACGGCAACAGGAGCCAGCTCAGCCGCAGGGGCGTCAACCACAGGCGCGATGACCGTTGGTTCAACATGAGCCACAAGTGGCTCCGCCACAACAGCCTCAGCGACAGCGGCTTCAAATGCGACCGCAGGTACAGGCTCAAGCTCGACGGTGGGTGCAATTGATGTCGCAGAAGCAGCAACAGGAGCAGCTTCAACCACAAATGTGGCTCCAGCCACGGGCACATGAGCCGGAATCTCAATGGTGATTGGCGTGTGATCAAGTACAGGTGCATCATCACGCATGAGCTGAGAAATCGTGTTGGCCGTGGCGTTCATTTCTGGCGAAGCTTGGCCATTTTGCTCTCGGCTTTCACGACGCTCACGGCGCTCACGGCGATCACGGCCACCACGACTGCGACGCTCACGGCGCTCGCCAGTTGACACGGCTTGACCCTCAACGACAACACCAATAGCAGCAGCGGCTTCATCGGTCATGACGTTTTCTGCTGGCTTAACCGTTTTTTCAACTTCAACGGCAAAAACAGTGCTGGCAGGTGCTGCAACGACAACAGCTTCCGCGGGTGCTTTGACCTCCGCTGTGTCTTTGCGCTCACTGCGGTTGTTGCGTGGACGACGCTCACGTGGCTCACGTGGTTCGCGCACTTCGCCGTCATTGACACGGGCTTCAGGCGCGGGTTGTTCCGTGCGTTGGGCATCACTGTCTTTGCGCTCAGTTCGCTCTTGGCGAGGGCGACGTTCTTGGCGTGGCTTTTGCTCCACCGTATCCGCAGCGCCTTCGGCTTTCATAGGGCGTTCTGTTTTTTGCTCCGCTTTTGGCTCTGTTTTCTCTGTGCGCTCATTGCGACGACGACGGTCTCCGCGTTGCGCACGGTCTTCAGTGCGGCTGCGGTTGTTGTGCGCATTGCGATTATTGGCTGCACGGGCGGCGGGCTTTTGCACAGTGACCTCAACGACCTCTTCAACCACAGGTGCGGGTGGCGCGCCGAAGAAAAAGGCTTTTAAACGCGCCCAAAAACCCACTTTTTTCGGTTCAACGGCAGCGCTTGTTTGAACGACAACAGGCGCTCGCTCAACAGGTGTAGGCGCAGGAGAGGTGGGCAAAATGCCTTTCACCACAGCTTCTTGACGAGGCGCAGGCGTCAGCGTTTCTTTCAAATTGTATTCAACTTCTTCCGCAGGCTTGTCCACTTGCGCGTAACTTGCTTGCACGAGCTCAAGGCGCTCATCGTCATGGCGCATGCGATCCAATTTATAATGCGGTGTTTCCAAATATTTGTTTGGAATCAAGATGATGTTGGTTTTCGTGCGCGATTCGAGGATGTGAATTTCAGCACGCTTTTCATTCAACAGGAACGTGGCCACATCGACAGGGATTTGCACATTGAGTGCGGCAGTGTGTTCTTTCATCGCTTCTTCTTGGATGATGCGCAAGACATGTAAAGCAGATGATTCGATGTCACGGATGACGCCTGTACCGTTGCAACGTGGGCAAGTGGTGTGTGAACCTTCTGACAAAGAAGGGCGCAGGCGTTGACGCGACAATTCCATCAAGCCAAAACGCGAAATTTTGCCCATTTGAACGCGTGCACGGTCATAATGCAAGGCGTCTTTGAGACGAGACTCGACATCTTTTTGATTTTTTGATGACTCCATGTCAATGAAATCGATCACGATCAAACCGCCCAAATCACGCAAACGCAATTGGCGAGCCACTTCTTCGGCGGCTTCAAGGTTGGTGCGATACGCGGTGTCTTCGATGTCCGAGCCACGGGTTGCGCGCGCGCTGTTGACGTCAACCGAAACAAGCGCTTCGGTGTGGTCAATCACAATCGCGCCACCTGATGGCAAAGGCACGGTGCGCGCATAGGCGGTTTCAATTTGGTGCTCGATTTGGAAACGTGAATACAGTGGAATGTCATCCGTGTACAGTTTCACACGGTGCACATTGTGAGGCATGACCGCCCCCATGAAGGATTGGGTTTGCTCAAAAATTTCGGGCGTGTCGATTAAAATTTCACCAATGTCTGGCTGGTAATAATCGCGGATCGCGCGGATGACAAGCGATGACTCGAGGTAAATCAGGAATGGTGCAGGGTTTTCACGTTTGCCTTTTTCATCCAACGACGGCTCAGCGGCACCCGCAATCGCATTCCACAAGCGCAACGAATGATCCAAGTCCCATTTCAGCTCTTCGGCTGAGCGGCCAATGCCCGCGGTGCGGGCAATGATGCTCATGCCTTGCGGGATTTCCAACTGGCTCATGGCTTCGCGCAACTCGTTGCGGTCTTCGCCTTCAATGCGCCGTGACACACCGCCGCCACGTGGGTTGTTTGGCATCAAGACAAGGTAACGACCCGCCAACGACACAAAAGTCGTCAAGGCCGCGCCTTTATTACCGCGCTCTTCTTTTTCAACTTGAACGATGATTTCTTGGCCTTCGCTCAAAGCATCTTTGATGCTGACGTTGCGGGCATCCACACCAGCCTTGAAATAGCTGCGTTCAACCTCCTTGAATGGCAAAAAACCATGGCGTTCTTCGCCATAGTTCACAAAACACGCTTCAAGCGATGGCTCAATGCGAGTGATGACACCTTTGTAAATATTGCCTTTGCGCTGTTCGCGCCCAGACGTTTCGATGTCGAGGTCAATGAGCTTTTGCCCATCAACGATCGCCACACGCAACTCTTCTGCGTTCGTGGCATTAAATAACATACGTTTCATTTTAAACTCCATTGCGAGTGACACTCGCGTTTACGCAACCATAGGCGTTGCAGACCATGCCCTGGACGTGTGTGAAGCTTAAAAATGAAAAGAGAGATTTGCCTGCATCACGTACAAAATGCACAGCAACACAAACGAATAGACGCAAAACAACTGGTTCAACCCACACTGTAGGGGCATGAACCATCGGTCGTGCAGATGCACACCCATTTAAACGCGCTGATGCAACACAGGTTCGCTAAAAAGCGTTCGCAAGGCATCGGGCGGTATGGGGGCATTGTGGAAACATCGAGCAATCGACTCGCAACGTTGATTTGAGTCTCACAAATCAACGTCACACATCTTGCTTGGCGGGCTGTTTTGACTGCTGAATACAAAAACAAAACAACCGTCACCTGATTGAACACGTCATTATTGATATTCAATTGTTCAAACAGGATGCGCATTGAAACGCATCGACACACATCGCACACCGTATGGTGCTCGGCTCGACTGCATCAGTCAAAGCCCAACACCGTGATTTAAAGTGCACTCCCAGCACTAATCTGCCCAAATCAATGGGTTCGCGCCAAGATGACACTGCGTGGACAGTGCGAAAAGGTCGCACCATCGAAATTCTTTTTCACAGTTTCACATTACGTCCACACGGTCTCCTCAACAACGCCGTTCGCGCAATTGACCGAGTCCATGTTTGGACATCCGTTTTCGATGACTTGCCGCAAGGCACGGACAAACATCCAGCCAAGCATCAAACCATTAGGGAAAATCGGTTAAACCTGTTTACAATAGCGTCACCATTCGAAAAAGCAAAAAACAGCTTTTTTGAGCCTCTTTTTTGAGCGCATGTCATGCGATCAGTGTGTTCAAAATTAAAACAGACCCAAACCAGACATCGGATTTTTAGCGAACGGTATTGAACAGGTATTTTTCAAGCACACCTGTTCTGAAAACTCAGCACCCATCGGCATTCGACTTTAAGATAAAAGTCACTGAGTTTACATATAACGCCGCCAAATTATAACAAAATGAACCACTTACGCAAGACTTTTGAACAAAAAAATGCGACATCAGCGCAAATTAATGCAAATACACCCTCCACACCGGATGTCAGTGTACGCTTACACACGATTGGTGAAGAAGAAGCGGGGCAACGCATCGATAATTTTTTACTGCGGATTTGCAAAGGCGTGCCCAAAAGCTGGGTTTATCGCGTCGTGCGCAAGGGTGAAGTGCGCGTCAACAAAGGCCGAGTGGATGTCGAATATAAACTGCAAACAGGCGACATCGTTCGCATTCCACCCGTTCGGATTGCGCAAAAAAACAGCAGCCCTGTGCCCAATGCCCGAGCCACCAAGTTGCCCGTGATTTATGAAGACGATGCGCTGTTGGTCATCAACAAGCCAGCAGGACTGGCCGTGCACGGCGGTTCAGGCGTGTCATTCGGCGTGATCGAACAACTCCGTGCGGCTTACCCTGATTTCAAATTCCTCGAACTCGTACACCGACTTGATAAAGAAACCTCTGGTTTACTGATGCTGGCAAAAAAACGCAGTGTGCTCGTGACCCTACACGAAACCATTCGCCTCGGCCAAATGGATAAGCGCTATTATGCCCTCCTCAAAGGCGAGCTGACCGACAAAGAAACCCATGTCCGCGCACCATTGTATAAATTTGTTGCCACCAACGGCGATCGCCGCGTATTGGTCAGTGAAACAGGACAAACCGCGCACAGCCGCTTCAACATCGACCAAAAACTGCGCGGCTACACCGCCGTTCGCGTCAAAATCTATACGGGTCGCACCCATCAAATCCGTGTGCACAGCGCACATCTAGGCCACCCCATCGTTGGCGATGACAAATACGGCGACTTTGAACTCAACAGAACATTGACGAAACAAAAATTCAGTCGCATGTTCCTACATGCCCACGAACTGCGCTTGAAACATCCCGTGACAGGCGAAGTGCTGTCGCTGACCGCTGACATTCCAGAAGAATTTCACCGCTTCATCAACGCACATACAGCACAAGCGCCCACAAAATAAACCTTCCTATCTTTCCCAGCTCAACGCATATTCAAAAGGGCACGCCCTTTATATTTTATTCTTCTGAAGGTTCTATTTTTATGAAGGCTTTTTTCGAGTATGCTAAAATATCGGTTTTGCAGCGCAACATATATCACATCATCCCGCGTTAAGGTTTTAATCCATTTATGTCAAACATCAACACCGAAAAAGTCACCAGTGTCCACCATTGGAATGACACTTTATTTAGCTTCACTTGCACACGCGATGTCAGCTCACGTTTCATCAACGGACAATTCGTCATGATCGGTTTGGAAGTTGATGGCCGCCCCCTGATGCGCGCCTATTCGATCGTCAGCGCCAATTACGAAGAAGAACTTGAATTCTATTCAATTAAAGTGCAAAACGGCCCATTGACCTCACGCCTGCAACATTTGAAAGTGGGTGATGAAATTTTGGTCAGCAAAAAAGCCACAGGCACACTGGTGCAAGACAACTTGGTCGATGGCAAGCGCCTGTACCTCTTTGCCACAGGCACAGGACTGGCTCCTTTCATGTCGATCATCAAAGACCCTGAAGTCTACGAGCGTTACGAACATGTCATTTTGATCCACGGTGTGCGCGAAGTCAGCGAACTCGGCTACCATGACTTCATCACCAACGAATTACCCAACAACGAGTTTTTCGGCGACGTCGTGCGTGAAAAATTGATTTATTACCCCACCGTCACCCGCGAAGCGTTTCGCAACCAAGGTCGCCTGACCGACCTGATCAAAAGCGGTAAACTGACTCAAGACATCGGCATGCCCGACTTTGGCCCTGAGCACGACCGTGTATTGATCTGCGGATCTCCCGCCATGCTCGCAGAAAGCAGCCAAATGCTCAACGACATGGGCTTCAAAGAGTCTCCTAAAATGGGTGTACCTGGGGATTATGCGATCGAACGCGCATTTGTTGAAAAATAAGCAATCGTCGTCTCTTGTATTAAATAAAAAATGCGCTGTCTCAGCGCATTTTTTATTTAATCGCAATCATGATTTAAGAGAAAAACTGTCGCATTTCTTTAACCAAAACCTCCACCTCTTCAATTGTTCCAAAATCCGTGATTGCAAAATCCGCTTTGACCGACTCACTAAAACCGATGTTTTGTCGAGCACTCTGCTCATGAAACAAATGAAAAAGAGGTGATTTCAAAGACATCCAACTCATTCCGAGCCTAACCGATCGAGTATGAAACTCCGAATCTTCTGGCCCCCAACCACGACACTTCCCATTTAAACCACCGTAATGAATATAGGATGAGCGACGGCATACGTTAACACCTCCCGTATGCATACCTGACAAATAAATACAATCATCCGTTAAAGACTCTCCATCAATGCCTGCAAACACATCGTAGCTTAGTTCTTGGCAAAATTGCTTCTTTAGCGTGCCTTTAACATCAATCATTTCATTAAAAGGACACCAAATGTCAATCGCTTGACTGGACAATAAATCTTTTACACAATGGGACATCACATAAGGATTGGCTATGCAATCTGCATCATTAAAAATCAAAAGTTCACTACGAGACAACTTTGCGGCCATGTTATAAAGCATTGACTTTGGAAATGGTTGATTATCATACACAAAATGATGTGATATTTTAGGATCCGCCAAAAAGTTCCAATCAAACTTTGGTGCAACATCTGCCTCCATAAGCAACACTTGATAATCTGAATACGTGGCATTAAAGTACTTTAAGGTGGTGTATACATTATCCGTTCTTTCCTTTGAATTCCCTCGAAAAGAAATAACCACATCAGAGTTATTTAAAGATATTTTTGTCAAGACAGGAGCTCCTACTAATAATGGAAATGAACATGAC
>CALMCL010000068.1 GCA_937862905.1 uncultured Burkholderiaceae bacterium
ACTCACTTGGCCTTTTTCAATCTACGAAAATTGCTATTCGTACTTTAATTAACGTCATATAAACAGGTTATGCGGCATAATGAAAACAGAATATCAGTGTTTTTTGACGTATAACATACGTTAGCATGCACCCTTAACCAACCCACAACGCAAAGGAAATACATTATGACAAACGCATCTTCAGAAGATAAGCGCCCAATCCCCGACCCTGCCGAAGATAACGCTTTCTTTCCCTCTCCTTATTCGTTAAGCCAGTTCACCTCCAGCAAATCGAACTTGAGCGGTGCAGATTATCCTAGCCCCTACACTGGTGGCCGCTGGAAGATTCTGGTCATCGGCGCTGATGAGCGTTATCTGTTAACCGATAACGGCACAATGTTTTCAACGGGCAACCATCCCCTCGAGACACTTCTGCCTATGTACCATCTTGATAAGGCAGGTTTTGCGTTTGATATTGCAACGTTGTCTGGAAATCCAGTCAAATTTGAGTTCTGGGCGATGCCGTCTGAGGACGAGGATGTGGTCGGTTTGTTCTCAAAATATCGCGATAGTTTCAAAAAGCCATTGAAGCTTTCGGACATTGTTGAGGCATCGCTTGGTGATGATTCTGACTATATCGGTGTATTTATCCCTGGCGGACATGGTGCCCTGATAGGTCTCCCCGAAAGCGATGACGTGAAGGCTATTCTTGAATGGGCCACCGCGAACGAAAAATTCATTATCTCGCTATGCCATGGCCCCGCTGCTTTTCTTGCGGCCGGCAAGGCTCCGTATTTTTCTGGGTACAAAATCTGCGCTTTCCCAGACAGCCTCGACGCTTGGACGCCAGAGATCGGTTACATGCCCGGCCATCTGACTTGGAAGTTTGGTGAAAAACTGAAGGAGAACGGCTTTGAAATCATCAATTCCGACGTTTCTGGTGCGGTTTACCAAGATCGCAAGATGCTGACAGGAGATAGCCCGCTCGCGGGCAATGCGCTTGGGCAACTTGCGGCTAATGCGCTTCTCGAATCAATCAAGCAAGAGTGATTCTGGCCGAGGGCGTGCAGAGTCACTTACTGCCCATGCTAACAATTCATTCAAGCCGACGCCGCTTAATTTAGGCGTTATGCAATAAGTAAGAGCGAGAAAATGTGATGAGATGTAACCATATTGGCGAATTAGTATTGAGCGAGAAACAAATTCAAGAAGGCGTTAAAGTCGTTGCGCATAAACTCAATAATCTATTTCAAGAGGCCGTCATTATTAGTGTCGTTCCAGGTGGAATTCTATTTACAGCTGATCTTGTAAGGGAGCTAACTTTTGAAATATGCATGGATTACATTTCTTGTCCTCACACCCCAGGAGATAGAAACAATTCTTCAGAAATATTCTACCATCAGAATATCAGCATTGAAGGTAAGGATGTTATTGTTATTGACGATGCTATTGAGTCTGGCAGTACAATGAAGCGTTTGATTAAGCACCTTTCTGATAACTATGCTGTTAGGTCACTTTCAATAGCAACATTATTTGTCAAGCCAAGCCGAGTAGATATTCCAGTGCCTCAATATTTTGGTTATGAAATGTCGAATGATGACTTGCTTGTTGGGTACGGGTTACCTTGGAAACACAAATTAAGAAATATTCCTTTCGTTTCAAAGCTGGTTAAATAGGGCAATGCATAACAAATCGTTGCAGCACCACTTCGGCGCTACGCGCCTACGTTGGACAGTTTTTAAGTCGCAGTTTTGTGGTTTTGCTGCGCAAAAGTATCCCACAAAACTACAATTTAAAAACTGCCGCTGAACAGGCCTCACGAAAACCGCTTTGCGCCTACCCTTTCCTGGTAAGCAACATGATTTCTCTTCGCATCGATCAATTCGAATTCGACAATCCCGGAAGCGAGGAAGCACTCGAAATCGATGTTTCTCGCCAGTCAAAGTTTCCCCATCCAGACGTGGGCGCTTTTGTTGGAGCAACAGTTGGTGTTCAGGCTGCATCAGCGCTATACGAGCCGAAGCCCTTCCATCTGGTCTCCGGTCGTGGTCAGGTCAGTGAATACGTCAAACGTTTCGCCAATATCGAGATTCCTTTGCACGCAGAGTGGCTCACATACATGCTAGCAACGGAATCTTGGGATCAAACGCACTTGGTAATCTGTGGGCCAGGTGTCTTCATCCGCTACCAATGGTCAACAAGCGCATGAATAACGGCTACAGCCCATCAAGAAGCGTGAGGCCTAACATACGTTAAGCCAAACGGGCAATAAACCCGTAAAATTAAAATAGGTTGGGGCGCTTAATCGGCCAATTCATTGTCATTTTGCCTTTCGTATCCAATAAAAGAATACTGATATAATCGCAAAGTCTGCATGATAAATGTTTTACTTTCATTCTGAAAACATCTTAATGCACGTTCTTACACTTTATTTCAAAGAAATCTAAAGTCAATTCATGAAAAATTTAATTCAATTACTCAAATGGCGTTATGCAACCAAAAAAATGACTTCAACCAAGTCTGTTCCTGAAGAAAAAGTCGAGCACATCCTTGAAGCGGTGCGTTTGACGGCGACCTCAAGTGGTTTGCAGCCGTACGAGGTGATTGTTGTGACCAATCCTGAAGTACGTGAAAAAATCAAACCGATTGCGTGGAATCAAGCGCAGATTACTGATGGCTCGCATTTGTTGGTGTTTGCCGCGTGGGACAATTACACGGAGGAACGCATCAATATGATGTTTGATTTGGTCAATGACGAACGACAAATCAAGAATGAAGGCTGGGAAAATTACCGTCAGATGTTGTTGAGTAACTATCCTAAGCGCGATGCGGAAACAAATTTTCAACACGCGGCGCGCCAAGCGTATATTGGTCTTGGCACGGCTTTGATTGCGGCGGCGGAAGTTGAAGTCGATTGCACGCCGATGGAAGGTTTTGACCCTGCCGCTTTGGATGAAATCCTTGATTTGCGCAGCCGTGGTTTGCGTAGCGTGGTGATTTTGCCTTTGGGTTATCGCGAAGAAGAGGGCGATTGGTTGGTGAATTTGAAAAAAGTACGTCGCCCACGCGAGGAATTTGTGACTGAAGTTGCGTAATAATTGATGATGTTGCCCCATAGAAAAACCAGCTCAAACGAGCTGGTTTTTTATAATGCACCGAAGTACACCCAAGCGATTAGCCCAATAAATGTGCAATGCCTGCTTTTTCTTCTTCCAACTCAGCCAAAGTTGCATCCATTTTGCTGCGTGAGAATTCATCAATTTCCAAACCTTGAACGATGGTGTATTTGCCATTTTCAGTGGTGACAGGGAAACCGTACATGGTGTCTTCTGGAATGCCGTAGTCGCCGTTTGAAGGCACGCCCATGGTGACCCATTTGCCGTTTGAACCGAGTACCCAGTCATGGATGTGGTCGATGGCGGCGTTGGCAGCAGATGCGGCTGATGACAAGCCACGCGCTTCGATGATTGCTGCGCCACGTTTGCCCACTGTTGGGATGAATGTGTCGCGTGTCCATGCTTGATCGTTGATCAGGCCGTCAACAGATTCGCCACCGATGGTTGCGAAACGTGTGTCTGGATACATGGTTGGGCTGTGGTTGCCCCATACCGTGAGTTTTTCGATGCCGTCAACTGCTTTACCTGTTTTGGCTGCGATTTGTGATGCGGCGCGGTTGTAATCCAAGCGCAACATGGCGGTGAAGTTTTCGCGTGGCAGGTCTGGTGCAGATTTCATGGCGATGTAGGCGTTGGTGTTGGCTGGGTTGCCGACCACCAAAACTTTAACGTCACGGCTGGCGTGGTCGTTCAATGCTTTGCCTTGAACGGTGAAAATCGCGCCATTGGCTTCGAGCAGGTCTTTGCGTTCCATGCCTTTTGAGCGTGGGCGTGCGCCAACCAATACGGCCACGTCAGCGTCTTTGAATGCGACGTTTGGATCGTCAGAAATCACAACACCTGCGAGCAATGGGAATGCGCAATCTTCTAATTCCATCACAACGCCGTTGACTGCTGGCAATGCGGGTGTGATGTCGAGCAATTGCAAAATCACGGGCTGATCTTTACCAAGCATGTCGCCGTTGGCGATGCGGAACAACAAAGAATAACAGATTTGACCTGCGGCACCAGTGACCGCGACGCGCATGGGGGCTTTTGCCATGATAAACACCTTTTTAAAAGTTGAGAAATGAGAAGAATCAAGCATGATATTGTAACGCAGCTTGGCGATTTTGCAGCAAGGTTTTGCTGTTGTGCGAAGCAGCATGACGAACAGCGAGAGTGTAAACAAGGGTTTGTGTTGTGTCAATACTCTAATGTCTTATACAAGATGTAGGAGTGATGGACAGTTTAATTAGTTTGGGGCATAATGCTTGCAATCAACTGACAGGCGGCTGTGAAGGGTCGTTTGCCTAAAGAAGAAGCGAAGACGAAGAAGCGAAGATGCATTTTGACGGCCGTTGAAAAAATAAATACTTTTTGAACAGCAGAAACCAAAGATGTGATGCGCGAACCTGAAAAAAATCAAAGACACACAAGCGCACCTTTGGTTGAAACTGAGTTCTCGTCAATTATAAAACAATCGCGCCAATGGCGTGGAGGATGACATGGTCGATCACAATTCAAATGCGGCGGATACGTCCCCTGTATTCAGTCCGTTGTATCAACAAATTAAGGCTTTATTGTTGCAAAGCTTGGAGCAGGGCGAGTGGAATGCGGGGGAAATGATTCCGTCTGAAGTGGAGCTGGCTTCACGTTATAAGGTCAGCCAGGGGACTGTGCGCAAAGCGGTCGATGAGTTGGCTGCCGATAATTTATTGGTGCGCCGTCAAGGGCGAGGGACGTTTGTCGCGACCCACCAAGAAGCAAAAGTGCGTTTTCGTTTCCTCAGCATGAAAGCGGACTCTGGTGCAGATGTTAAAACGAAATCAAAAATTGTGAATGTGGAGCATTTACAGCCATCGGAGGATGTTCGCACTCACCTTGGACTCGCCAAAAAAGAGTTGGCGGTCAAAATCACGCGCCTATTGTCATTTAATAACAAACCTGCGGTGTATGAAGAAATTTGGTTGTCGACCCATATTTTCACTGATGTGACGCAGGAAAAAATGATGAATTATAAAGGAACGCTGTACGGTTGGTTCGAAGCGGAATATAATGTGCGGATGATTCGAGCGGTAGAGAAATTGCGTGCGGTGATGGGCAATTCGCAAGTGGTTGATTCCTTAGAAATTTCTCAAGGTGAACCGTTGTTGTTCATTGAACGTCTGTCTTACAGCTATGCAGACAAGCTTGTTGAGGTTCGCCATGGTTGGTACCTTACTTCTGCGTATCATTATCAAAATGAGTTAATTTGAGTTTAGGCTCACACAAGAACGCTATTAATTTTTAGCGTTTTTATTTACCAATATGTTGTTGCAATGCGGTATTTTTTGTAAAATTACGGTAAGTTTTCAGTAATTTTATGTGTTTAATATGTCATTTAGTGAAAAATGTCAGTTTTTTGAATACTGACATCATTCAATATCCCAGTTTTTAATCAATAGTAGAGGTCATTATGGGTCAAACACCACACACACCCAAACGGCAAGAGTTTCGCAATATTGGAATTTCTGATATACGCAACTATCGCTTGCCGCCTGCGGGCATCGTATCCATTCTTCATCGCATCAGCGGCGCAGCTTTGTTTTTGGCTCTGCCGTTTTTATTTGCCATCATCACGGCTGCCTTTGGTTCCAAAGACAAATTTGATGCTTTGGTGGTGTGTTTGGCGAACCCATTGGTCAAAATCATCTTGCTTGGTTTGATTTGGGCCATTTTACATCATGCATGTGCGGGTGTGCGTTACCTTGTGATGGATTTACACATCAAAGTCAGCAAAGAGGGCGGTCGTTCAACAGCGCATACGGTGTTGATGGTGAGTTTGGCGTTGACAGCAGTGGTTGCTGCGCGTTTATTTAATTTATTCTAAGAGGAGCACCTGATGAATAACGTAAAAGTAGGTACTTCTCGCGTCGTGACGGGCGCGCATTATGGTTGGAAAGATTGGCTTGCACAGCGCATCACAGGTGCATTGGTGTTGGTGTTCGTGGTCGCAGTTTTGGTGCGTTTTTTGACGGCTCCTGCGACTTATGAGGCTTGGAATGGTTTTATGACCTGCGCTCCAATGAAGTTTTTGACCTTTTTCACTTTGTTGGCCGCTTGCTATCATGCTTGGATTGGTGTGCGCGACATTTGGATGGATTATGTTAAAAACTCAGGCGTGCGCTTGGCTTTACATATCTTCACCATTTTATGGTTATTGGGTTGCGCTGCGTACGGCGTTTCAGCCTTGTTTAAGTAAGGAACTAAGGAAATAACATGGCGATTTTAACGAAAAAATTTGATGTGGTTGTGGTCGGTGCGGGCGGTTCAGGCTTGCGCGCGGCGTTGCAACTTTCTGAAGCGGGTTTGTCGGTGGCCGTATTGACCAAAGTATTCCCCACTCGATCACACACTGTTGCGGCGCAAGGCGGCATCGGCGCATCTTTGGGTAACATGGCCGAAGACAATTGGCACTACCATTTCTACGATACGGTCAAAGGTTCTGACTGGCTCGGCGACCAAGATGCAATTGAATTCATGTGCCGCGAAGCACCCAAAGTCGTGTACGAGCTCGAACATTTTGGTATGCCTTTTGACCGCAATCCAGATGGTACGATTTACCAACGCCCATTCGGCGGTCACTCAGCCAACTACGGTGAAAAACCCGTGCCACGCGCTTGCGCAGCAGCGGATCGTACAGGTCATGCCTTGTTGCACACCTTGTATCAGCGCAATGTACGTGCCAACACGCAGTTCTTCGTTGAATGGATGGCATTGGATTTGTTGCGCGACGCCGACGGCGACGTTTTGGGTGTGACTGCGCTTGAAATGGAAACGGGCGAAGTGATGAACTTGCAAGCGAAAATCACCTTGTTCGCCACAGGCGGCGCGGGTCGTATTTTTGCCGCTTCAACCAATGCCTTCATCAACACCGGTGACGGCTTGGGCATGGCTGCTCGTGCAGGCATTCCACTCGAAGACATGGAGTTCTGGCAATTTCACCCCACTGGTGTGGCGGGCGCGGGTGTGTTGATCACCGAAGGTGTGCGTGGTGAAGGTGGTATTTTGCGCAATTGCAATGGTGAGCGTTTCATGGAGCGTTATGCACCAACCTTGAAAGATTTGGCGCCGCGTGACTTCGTGTCGCGTTCAATGGATCAAGAAATCAAAGAAGGCCGTGGCTGTGGTCCAAACAAAGACCACGTGATGCTCGATGTGACCCACATCGGTAAAGAAACCATCATGAAGCGTTTGCCGTCGATTTTTGAAATCGCCAAGAAATTCGCCAATGTGGATGCCTCTAAAGAGATGATTCCAGTCGTGCCAACGATTCACTACCAAATGGGCGGCATTCCGACCAATGTGCATGGTCAAGTGGTCATTCCCGTTGATCCAAGCAATGCGATGGAAAGCGGTAACAAAGTGGTGAAAGGCTTCTACGCCGTGGGCGAGTGCTCATGCGTATCGGTGCATGGCGCAAACCGCCTCGGTACAAATTCACTGCTCGATCTGGTCGTCTTCGGTCGCGCAGCGGGCAATCACATTGTTGAAGCGATTAAATCATTCCCTGTTGATCACAAAGTCTTGCCTAAAGATGCTGCTGACAAAACTTTGGCGCGCTTGAACCGTTTCCAAAGCAACACATCGGGTGAAAATGCACAAGACGTGGCCGATGCCATCCGTGCAACGATGCAGCAACATGCAGCGGTTTTCCGTACGCAAGACACCTTGAATAAAGGCGTCACGGAAATCATGAAAGTGGCACAACGCGTCAACAACATCCAAGTCAAAGACCCATCAAAAGTATTCAACACCGCTTTGGTCGAAGCACTTGAGGTGGACAACTTGATCGAAGTCGCGAAAGCAACGATGGTGTCTGCCGCAGCGCGCACAGAATGCCGTGGTGCACATGCCGTGTATGATTATGAACATGGCGCAGACCACCCAGACTTTCCATTGGGTCGCAATGACAAAGAGTGGATGAAACACACTTTGTGGTACGCCGAAGGCAACCGCTTGGATTACAAACCAGTGAACTTGAAACCGTTGACCGTGGACACCGTGCCACCAAAACCACGCACGTTCTAAATCGTTCAAAACAAGTAATGATTTACTTGTTTTGATTAAAGTTAAAAAAGCGATGCGGGGTGCTGCATCAATGCGTACAGCACCCAGCCACTTTTGAGGTCAATGTCGAAGCGAAAGCATTGACCGAAGCATAAAGAGAATACACGATGAAAACTAAAGTTTTTGAAATCTACCGCTACGATCCAGACAAAGATGCAAAACCGTACATGCAAACCATCAAAATCGACCTCGAAGATGGTGACCGCATGCTGCTCGACGCCTTGGTCAAATTGAAAAAAGTCGATGAAACGATTTCTTTCCGCCGCTCGTGCCGTGAAGGCGTGTGTGGTTCAGATGCGATGAACATCAATGGCAAAAATGGCTTGGCTTGCTTGACCAATCTCAACGATTTGCCAGAGAAAATCGTTTTGCGCCCATTGCCCGGCCTGCCCGTTGTGCGTGATTTGATCGTCGACATGACGGACTTCTTCAACCAATACCATTCGATTAAACCGTATTTGGTGAACGACACGGCACCGCCAGAAAAAGAACGCTTGCAGTCACCCGAGCAACGCGATGAATTGAACGGCTTGTACGAATGCATCCTGTGCGCATGCTGCTCAACGTCATGCCCATCATTCTGGTGGAACCCTGATAAATTCGTCGGCCCAGCGGGTTTGTTGGCCGCCTACCGTTTCATCGCCGACACGCGCGACACCGACACATCGGCACGTCTGGACAATTTGGACGACCCATACCGATTGTTCCGCTGCCACACGATCATGAACTGCGTTGATGTGTGCCCGAAAGAACTCAACCCAACCAAAGCGATTGGGAAAATCAAAGAAATGCTCGTGCGCCGAGCGGTTTAATTGATAAAAAAGGATGATGCTTGCATCATCCTTTTTTTAAAGGTCAATGTACAATGTGAGAGGCTCATTGTGGCGTAGATGATGCTGCGCTGATTGCAGCAATCACTTGACACCTTTGCCATCTAAATGGATAAATGATATATAGGTAGCCTAGACTGCATTTTTTGGTTTTTTTAATAAGAATATGAAGCGAAACGAAAACAGAATATCAATGCGTTTTATTCTGCAAGTTGGGCATCTTTATTTCCACAGGAGATCGAATTGAGTCATAAACTATTGCTTGTCGATTTTGAGAACGTTCAACAGCTTGATTTAAGTCGTCTTGACAACAACTTTAATGTCATCATCTTCGTCGGATCAAGCCAGAAAAGTATTCCGATTGAGCTTGTTGCAAGCGCTCAGAAGCTCGGAAATCGAGTCGAGTGGCTGCGTGTTGAAGGAAGCGGAAGCAATGCCCTTGATTTCTATATCGCTTGCCAGCTCGGGCGTGTGCTCGAGAAATCTCCAAGTCTCCATTGTGTTGTATTGTCCAAGGATAAAGGTTTCGATCCATTGCTTCGTTACTTGAGTAAAAGCGGCTTGAAATGCAGACGCATAAATAGCTTGCTTGAGCTTGAACCAAAAAGCGCGACCATCGAGGAACCAAACTACAAACGCGTTTTTGACCTCCTCAGTAAACTTGAAAAGAAGGCACGTCCTCGCAAGCGAGCGACACTGTCACAGCATATCTCATCTATGTTTCAGAAAAATATTGCCCAAAGTGACATTGACCGGATTATTGATATTTTCTTTGCAAACAAAATGATTTCGGAAACGAACAGCACCATCACCTATGAGTTCTAAACCATTGCCGCCATGCGTGACAACGACACATCGCACGTTTGGATAATTTGGACGACCCATACCGATTGTTCCGTTGCCACACGATCATGAACTGCGTTGATGTGTGCCCGAAAGAACTCAACCCAACCAAAGCGATTGGGGAAATCAAAGAAATGCTTGTGCGCCGAGCGGTTTAATGGATGAAAATAGATGATGATTTCATCCACTTTTTTGAAAGGTCGATGCGTAATGTTCGTGGCTAATTGTGGTGGGGTGGTGATATTGCAGGATCATGCAAATTACCTGATGTCTTGTCATCTAAATGAGATTTATTAATATATACAGCTAGCCCACACTTGTGTCTTTTAAAAGTATTTAAAATGGTGAATTAAACTACGAAAGGCAATTTTCAAAAAGATTCGAGCTAAGCGC
>CALMCL010000069.1 GCA_937862905.1 uncultured Burkholderiaceae bacterium
CATTCGCAATTTCTTGTAATTTAAGACGGTTGGCTTCATCCAAGTTAATCGCATCTGGTGAGAGCAACACATAGTTTTTGAGGTGTACAGTTAAAATTTCACCGTCGGTTGTCCGTTTGCATCCAATCGGTGTGATCGTCAAATACTGCAAACTACTGAACCGCACCTTACCGCTCAACTCCTTCAAACCACCTTTTTTACTCGATGCTTTCTTGAGCCTATCCATCAAATCAGGCGGAATCACCAGCACTTCCAACCGTGCATCATTCAAGCCCGTAATCGCCTCGCCAATCGCAGGCTCAAAGTTCCAGCCCAGCACCACGACTTTATCAAAGCCACCGAGCAGCGTGTCGCGCAAGGTTTGCGCCCGCCGCAGCGTTGTCGCGCCCGTGACTTTATTCGGTGAATCCGCCAACACCAAGGTTTTAACCCCGCCACCTGTGATGTTGCCCAAATTACGCGTTGGGTTGTCATCAGAATTCAACGGCGTTGCACCATATAGCGACAACACAATCCCCGCCAAATCGCCCATACGGAACGACCGTCCCAGCGTATTTTTCGCCGCCTCCACTTGATAGTCACCAATCGCTTGGTATAAAAAGGGCTGCGCGTCTTGGTCAATCAAACGCTTGCGCATAATCATGCAAGCAGGTTTGCCCAAGTCAGTAGTTATCCATCGCCGCCCGAGTTTTTCGGCAACCGCTGCCGTCGTGCCAGAGCCGCCGAAGAAGTCGAGGACTAAGCCGTTTTCGGGACAGGAGGCAGTGATGATGCGCTCGAGGAGTTTTTCGGGTTTTTGGGTGGTGTAATTCCTATTTTCTTTTGAGATAGGTGAAGTAGCTGTTTGTGCGCCCACATCTGTCCAAACATCGGTTACAAATTTACCGACATCTGCATAAGTTTTATACTCACGTCCATTAACAGTTTGTATGCGGTAACGCCGCCCATCCTCATCGGTTTTTTTGTAGTGTGTATCCAAAGTGCTTTGGTCATAAGGAACGCGTAGGATACTGCCGTCTTTATTGAAAAAATTTTTATCCGAATTTTTTGCGTATCCGTAAATGCAATCATGCTTTCGAGGGAAAAAACTGTCGGGTGTACCGCCTGCGCCATATCGCCAAATAATTTCGTTTCTAAAATTATCTTTATCAAACACCTCATCCAAAATCAATTTCACATAATGCCCCACATGCCAGTCGAGATGCACATAGATAGAGCCTGTGTCAGACAGTAACTCACGCATTAAGATCAAACGCGGCGTAATCATAGCAAGGTACGAAGCCGTGCCGTTCGCCCAAGTGTCGGAGTAGGCGAATTGTTCGATGACGGTGGGCTTTTGGTCGAGTTTGATGCTGCCTGCGCCCTCTGCGCCGAGCAGAGCGGGCAAAGTGACTTTGGTGCTGTAGTCGGCTTTGGAATCAAACGGCGGGTCGATGTAGATTAAATCAACTTGACCGCGTAAACTCGGCGTGGCTTCGTCGCCAGCGAGCAGTGCTGCCATAGCGAGCAGATTGTCGCCGTAGATGAGGCGGTTATACCAGTTTTCAGTATAATTGTGCTGTGCTGTGCTGTGCTGTGCTGTGCTGTGCTGTGCTGTGCTGTGCTGTGCTGTGCTGTGCTGTGCTGTGCTGTGCTGTGCTGTGCTGTGCTGTGCTGTGCTGTGCTGTGCTGTGCTGTGCTGTGCTGTGCTGTGCTGTGCTGTGCTGTGCTGTGCTGTGCTGTGCTGTGCTGTGCTGTGCTGTGCTGTGCTGTGCTGTGCTGTGCTGTGCTGTGCACGCAAAGAACGTCGCTTGCGCCACATCTTTGTTGGGTATCACTATTTCACGTGTCTGCAAAGTAATTCTGTGTTTACCTTCAATAGACTCAAGAATTTTTTCAGCAATGCGTCGACCATTTGCAACGATTTCTGGTAATTGCTCTAATAATGACTTCGCCATATAGGCTCCTTAACTGTTAGGATATAAAATATTTAAAATTGAGTGTTTAAATTAAAAAATTGCTTTTATCAGTAATAATCACTTGTTTCAATGCACTGACCCACCGTTTGGCAGGCAAATCGTACAGCTCTTTAACAACCGCAGCACGCTCATACAAGTCAGCCCATTCAACACTCAATGCAGCACCTTTGAATGCCAATGCGATGCGGTTGCCTTCATGGATCTCAGGCAAGGCCACCACCCGCCCATCAAATGCGGCGTTGAGGTTTTTCATGTTTTTTTCAAAACTGGGGTGATCGCCAAACAAATTAACGGTCAACATGCCAGTGTCATTCAAAGCGTTGAAACAGTCGCGATAAAAAACTTCACTGTCGCATACGGGTCCACGCGCTGTGGCATCGTACAAGTCCACTTGCAACACATCAAACCCGCCCTGCTGTTCGGCGACCCATGTCGCCGCATCCGACTCAATGACCTGAATGCGTTCCTCGGCACTTGGCAATTTGAACATGGTATAGGCGGCATTGACCACGGCTGAATTCAATTCAACCACGGTGCTGTGGGTTTTTGGCATGTATTTCCAAATGAATTTGGTCAACGAAGCGCAACCCATACCAAGTTGAGCCACGCGCGCGGGCTCTTCAAGGAACAAAATGTACGCCATCATCATGCGGGCGTATTCGAGCTCGAGCTTAAAAGGTTTTCGCAAATTCATTGCGCCTTGCACCCAAGGGGTGCCAAAGTGCAAATAACGGACATCTCCTATTTCCGAAAAAGAAATCGGTTCATTTTTATATTTGGTTTTTGGACTGTTTTTTGTACTTTTCATAGTGATTCTCTATTGACCCAATTGACAACGGTCATGACGCATTCATTTCAAAGGACGTATAATAACGCATAATTTGAACCCCCTTAGATGAAACAAAGGAAACACATGTCAGTCACAACACAACACCATCCATTATTGATCTTGGGCTCAGGTCCTGCGGGTTATACTGCGGCAGTTTATGCGGCACGTGCAAATCTGAACCCCGTGCTCATCACCGGCTTGGAACAAGGCGGTCAACTGATGACGACAACCGATGTCGAAAACTGGCCAGCGGATGCGGATGGCGTTCAAGGGCCTGAATTGATGAGTCGTTTTCAAGCACATGCGGAGCGTTTCAACACACAGATGATTTACGACACCATCCACACCACTTATTTAACCGAAAAACCAATGCGTTTGATTGGTGATGCGGGTGAATACACTTGTGACGCGTTGATTATTGCGACGGGTGCTTCGGCACAATACCTCGGATTGCCCTCTGAAGAAACATTTGCGGGTCGTGGCGTGTCGGCGTGTGCGACGTGCGACGGTTTCTTTTACCGTGGTAAACCCGTTGCTGTTGTCGGCGGTGGCAATACTGCGGTTGAAGAAGCATTGTATTTGTCAAACATTGCCAGCCACGTGACGGTGGTTCATCGCCGTGATAAATTCCGCGCTGAACCCATTTTGATTGACCGATTGATGGCCAAAGAAGCCGAAGGCAAAGTGACGATTGAATGGAATCACACGCTGGATGAGGCTTTGGGCGATGACACGGGTTTAACGGGTTTGCGTTTAAAAGATTTTAACAATGGCACGACCAAAGACATCAAAGTGGATGGCGTGTTCATTGCCATTGGTCACAAACCAAACACCGATATTTTTGCAGGTCAAATTGACATGGAAAATGGTTACATCAAGACCCAAAGCGGCTTGGTGGGCAATGCAACCGCCACCAACATTGCAGGCGTGTTTGCAGCGGGTGACGTACAGGATCACATCTATCGTCAAGCCATCACCAGCGCAGCAAGCGGTTGTATGGCCGCGTTGGATGCACAACGTTATTTGAAAGCCCTGCACGGATAATTTGACATCGCACTGATGCGGTTGTTGTTTTACCTCGCCCTACTTGAATAAAAGTAGGGTTTTACTTTTCTAGAGTGATGCATGAAAGCAAAATCCTACGGCTTGGCCGATTTAAATCAACTACAAAAAGCGTTGCAACACGAAGCCAAAATACGCGAAGTGGAACAGCTCGCACAAAAAAAACAAGCGGCATTGCACAGCAGAATGACCAACGAATTTAAAACTGCGGTCAAACAAGTCACGCCATTGAAAAATAAAAATCATTTTATTCACCCACCGCGCGACTTGAAGCTCCCCGACATCAAGCCTGCCATGGTGACAAAAAAACCACACAAAGATAAATTGTCCGATGGATTCGATGCGCGCCACTTGCGCGATGATGAGCTGGGCACTTATGTGCGCAAGGGCATTCCAGAATCCTTATTGAAAAAACTGCAAAAAGGCGATTGGCCGATTGACTTGCGCATGGATTTACATGGCAAAACCAGTGAAGAAGCGCGCATCGCCACCAGTGCATTTTTGTATCGTGCGTTGAGCGAACAAGCGCGTGTGGTGTCGATCATTCATGGTCAAGGCTTTGGCTCGCAGACAGGTCACGCTGTGCTCAAACAAAGCGTGCGCAATTGGCTGGTGCAAAATGACAGCGTGCTGGCGTTTTGTGCAGCTCCAGCCCGTGCAGGTGGGCATGGTGCTGTGTTGGTGTTGATGCACCACACAGCGGATGCCATTCAACGTCCTTAAGCAGACACATGAGGCTTTAAAAAAGAGGTTTTTATACGCTCCACGTAACATCAATACGTAACATCAATACGTAACAATAAGCAGTAATACAAATAAGCAACAATATCAATGTCCCCCCATCTTTTGCTTTGGCAATGCAAATGAACTGACATGTTTATATTCACTGGATAAGTCCCCCAGTAAAAGTAAACGTTCAAAGATATAATTTACGCTACAATATTTCACCATCATGTTCCCTACCACTGTCATTAAACTCCTCCCATTCATCGAAGCCATTGGCATCATTGCTTTTTGCGTGTCTGGCTTCATCAGTGCACAACAGCGTAAGTTTGATGCGATTGGTGTGTTCATCATTGGCTTCGTGACCGCTTTTGGCGGTGGGACGTTGCGCGATATTTTATTGGATCGACGGCCATTTTATTGGGTTCAACATCAAAACTATGTGATCGCCATTTTTGTGTGCTCTTTAATTGCAGGCACCATCATGGACTTCATGCACCGTGTATTGCCGCGCCGCGCCATGCTGATCGCTGATGCGATGGGGCTCGGTTTATTCACTGTAACCAGCACGGCATTGGCATTGGATGCAGGCATGCCTGTGTTTGTGGCTTCGATGTTGGGTGTGATTGGTGCCGCTTTCGGTGGTGTGATTCGCGACATACTGTGTGGCGATACGCCTTTATTGCTGACCGACAGCCGACCTTATGCCAGCTGTGCTTTTGCGGGGGCATGGGTGTATATTATTTTACAAAAAATAGAAATGAATGACATTTTCAGCCTCATCATTTCCAGTGGCTTGATTGTGGTACTGCGTTTGGCCAGCATCAAATTCAAATGGAAGGTGCCAGCCAGTTTCTAAAAATAAAATCCAGAGGCAAAACAATGCTGATCAATTGCGTCGTGTATCAAAATGGTGAAAAAGTTGCCGACATTCAAGTGAGTGAGATTAAAACTTATTTGACACAACCCAATAGCTTTGTTTGGGTCGCATTGCGTGATGCAGAGAAAAATGAGTTGCTGGCCATGCAAAAAGAGTTCGATTTACCCGACCTGGCCATTGAAGATGCGCAAAACGGCCATCAACGACCAAAACTTGAAGAATACGGCAACACTTTATTTTGCGTTCTGCACATTGTTGAATTGGATAAAGAGGCGCAAACACTCAGTGTGGGTGAAATGAGTATTTTTGTGGGTTCGAATTTTGTACTCTCTGTTCGCAACAAAGCCAGCGCGAATTTTGTGGATGTTCGCCGTCGCTGTGAAAAAGAACCCCATCTGTTGCGTCACGGTTCGGGCTTTGTGTTGTATGCGCTGGTGGATGCTGTGGTTGATCGCTATTTCCCAATCGTTGAAGCACTTGAAACAGAACTGGAATTGTTGGAAGATCGCATTTTCAAACGACACAACACTTCGCGCGGTGACATCGAAGCATTGTATGACCTTAAAGGCAAACTGCTGGTTCTTCAACACGCCGCAGCCCCCTTGCTTGACACGGTGGGCAAGCTATATGGTGGTCGTGTGCCACAGTTGTGTGCAGGCATGGGGGACTATTACCGCGATGTCAATGACCATCTTTTGCGCATTTGCAAATCCATCGATGGCATTCGTGACATGCTGTCCACGGCCATGCAAGTGAACCTGTCACTCATCGCACTGAGCGAATCCGAAGTGAATAAGAAACTCGCTGCGTATGCCGCCTTATTCGCCATTCCAACCATGATCGCTGGCGTGTATGGCATGAACTTTGAAGACATCCCAGGACTTAAGTCTTCAATCAGCTTTCCCTTGACACTGTCGACCATGGTGACTTTGGACATCCTGCTGTTTCGCTATTTCAAAAAATCGAGGTGGTTATGAACGTTCTGAAAACATCCCCACTCTAATCAAAATCTGAATCATTTTATTGGGCATCGGGCGTTTTTAACGGCAACTCCTGCTGTCCCGCTTGTTTGGCCAACATGGCTTTGAGCATTTCAATCCGTTGCTTCGGCGTGATTTGCGGCACCTCTTTGAGGCTATCGCGTTTGGCATCTTTGTCATGCGCCATTTCTTTGATGAACCGCGAAGCTTCACGGTTTTCAAAATCACGACCGCGGCGGCGCTTTTGACACCATGTGATGTGTAAACTTTTCCGCGCGCGCGTGATCCCAACATACATCAAACGGCGCTCTTCCTCAATGCGATTGGGGTCTTCCAAAGCATCGTCGCGTGACATGTGTGGCAACAAACCTTCTTCCACACCGACCAAAAACACATGAGGGTACTCCAAACCTTTGGAGGCGTGCAATGTCGATAAACGCACCACATTCTCCTCCTGTGAACCTTTGTCCAACATGGAAATCAGCACCATGCTTTGAATCACTTCTGAGAGCTTTTTGTTGTCATCTTCGGCGCGGCGTTTCATCCATGCCATGAAATCAACCACATTTTTCCATTTGTTTTGTGCTTGTCGCTCGTCAAACTGATCGAATAAATACGTTTCATAACCAATCGCTTTAATCAAATCATCAAGCACTTCAGGGGCTTCATCGCGTGCTGCGCGCTCTTCAAACGTGTTAATGAACTCAACGAACTCGACCAAAGGCCCCAGCTGGCGCGGCGTCGAAATGGACTCAAAACCCGCTTCAAACACCGCTTCAAACAACGACGTGTCTCGCCGTCCCGCATATTGCCCCAGATGTTCCAACGTCGCCGCACCAATGCCACGTTTCGGTGTCGTCACCGCGCGGATGAAGGCAGGATCGTCGTTGATGTTATTGAGCAAACGAAAATACGCCATGATGTCGCGAATCTCGGCGCGTTCAAAAAACGATTGCCCACCCGATAGCACATACGGCACACGCTCTTTGCGCAAGGCCTGCTCAAACACGCGTGCTTGGTGATTGCCTCGATACAAGATCGCATAATCGGAAAACTGCGCATTTTGAGAAATTTTATGTGCCTGCAAACGCATGACCACACTCTCGGCCTCTTCATCCTCATTCGCCATCGGAATCACGCGAATCGGATCGCCCTCGCCGTACTCACTCCACAATTTTTTATCAAACAGCTTTGGATTGTGCGCAATCACAGCATTGGCGGCATTGAGGATGCGCTCAGTTGAACGGTAGTTTTGTTCAAGCTTGATGAGTTTCAAACGCGGGTAGTCGGTTTGCAGCAGTTTCAAGTTGTCCAATGTCGCGCCACGCCACGCATAAATCGCCTGATCATCATCACCCACCGCCGTGAACATGGCTCGCACACCCGACAGCAAGCGCAGCAACTGATACTGCACCGCATTGGTGTCTTGGTACTCATCCACCAGCATGTAACGGATTTTTGCCTGCCAGCGGTTGCGCACATCCTCATTGCTTTGCAACAATTCAACAGGCAAGCGAATCAAATCGTCAAAATCAACCGCTTGATAGGCTTTGATTGTGCCATTGTAATTCGCATACACGCGTGCAAACTGCAGCTCTTGCTCATCTTTTGCATCGGTGAGCGCCTGCTCCGGTGTGATTTGACCATTTTTCCACAAAGAAATTGTGCTTTGCATGGTTTTGATCAACGCTTTATCGGTGGTCGCGCACAGTTCTTGCAAAATTGAAAAACAATCGTCTTGATCAAGAATTGAGAATTTTTCTTTTAACCCCAAATGCTTCGCCTCAGCACGTAAAAAATGCACACCAAAGGAGTGAAATGTCGAAATGGTCAAACCTTTGAGGTTCACTTGATTGTTGCTCGACATGATTTTTGTGACGCGCTCTTGCATCTCCTTGGCGGCTTTATTGGTGAACGTCATTGCCACGATGTGGCGTGGCTCGTAACCACAGTCATTGATCAGGTGTGCAATTTTCTGCGTGATCACCCCCGTTTTGCCACTGCCTGCCCCGGCCAGCACCAAGCATGGGCCTTCGAGATAATCGACGGCTTGCTGCTGCTGGGGATTGAGCTTCATTTTTTGAGTTGTTTTTTGGTTGGATGCGTGTGAGGTCATGCAGAACGAACATAAGGGTTAAAAAATGCACTTCGCATTTGCGCAGTGCATTTTTGGGATGACGTATTTTAACCTGTAATGACCATACACACGGCAGCAGTTCAACGCTTTTTTTGTGGAAGCAAAGGTCATTTTGTTCAATATTTTTAACACGCTCAACCGTATGATGCGCACTCAACCACCACACAGGAACTGACCATGAGTTTAAATTTATTTCTATCCATGTCTGCATTTGCACTGGCTGCATCCATCACACCCGGCCCTGTCAACATTGTGTCCCTCAGCGCAGGCGTTCAATATGGTTTTCGCAGCACCATGCGCCACGTCACAGGCGCAACCGTGGCTTTCACCCTGCTGCTGTTGCTCATCGGCTTGGGCATGCATGAACTGCTGCAAGCGCAACCATGGCTCATTCAATTGATTCGCTGGTTTGGGGTCGCATTCTTGTTGTACATGGCGGTTCAATTGGCCAGAGACAATGGCGACTTGGGCGGTGCGAACGATGGTCACCCTCCCACCTACCTGCG
The DNA here is from genome assembly GCA_937862905.1 of uncultured Burkholderiaceae bacterium. Lineage (GTDB taxonomy): Bacteria > Pseudomonadota > Gammaproteobacteria > Burkholderiales > Burkholderiaceae > Hydromonas. The sequence continues at coordinate 9,076 of CALMCL010000069.1, forward strand.
TGGCGCATTCATGCAATGGCTGAACCCAAAAGCATGGCTCGCTTCGATTGCCGGCATGGGTGCTTATGCCGCAAACGGCGACACGAATTTGGTGTTGCAATTTTCAGCCATTTATTTTGTGGTGTGTTATGCGTCATTGGCCATATGGGCGTATGCAGGTGCATTTTTACGCAAATACCTCACCGAAGGGCGCTACTTACGCACATTCAACCGCTCAATGGCATGTTTACTTGCCATGAGTGCGGCATATTTATTGTACTCGGACTTTTGATGGACGTGCTGTATTGGCGGGGTGTTGCAGCCACCAAACGTTTGAATATGCGTTGAAAATGGGCTTGATCCGCAAAACCTGCCGCCAGAGCCACATCTGCAATCGCTTGTCCTGCTTTAAGCTGTTGTTGTGCAAATAAAATCCGCCGATTCACCATATGGGCATGTGGGGTCATGCCATATTGTCGTTTAAATGCACGGATCAAATAAGATGGGCTTAAGCCTGATGCGGCACAAATATCATTTAAGCTTAGGTTTTCAGTGCAATGTTGGGCAATAAAATCAGCGGCTTGTTTGAGCTTTGGGTTTGTGTCCAAGCGAAGCTCAGGCACCACTTTAAGCACTTGATGCAACAAGATGAAAAAATCAAAAACAGCCGTTTGTTTCAGCAACACATCGTTGCTCACATCAGTGCAGGTAGCATAGAGGGCGCTCAAAGCGTGAAACAACACGGGATCCCGACTGAGCCGAGTCTCGAATCGTTGCATGCCCGTGTGCACATCCACACCCAAGTCTTTTTGCAAGTGCTTCAACCATTCCACATCCACATAAAACATGATGTATGACCAAGGGCTGTCCTGAATGGGGTTGCACGCATGAACATCACCTGCATTCATCAATACCACCGTACCGGTGCTGACCTCCTGCGCCTGATCCTCATTCCAATACACACTGCGCCCCGACGTGATCGCCCCGACAGAGAACACATCATGGCTGTGCTTGTCATAATGCACCTCACGCCCATCGGGCACGATGCGCGCTTCAATAAAAGGCAATCTCAAATCACGCCAAAAACTCAAAGCCGTCACCATGTATCCTCCCGCAAAACCATTTACCACTCAGATATTATCGTAAATACAGTAAACAACCCGTTTGATTGGATTTGATTAAGTTCTGTGCGAGTTTTCCACTCAAAAACCTCAAAGCATCTATTCTTCAACAAATGCAAAGCAGGGTTTTACTTTGCGTTTAACTTTATTTAAGTGGCTGTAAATCAGGATTCGCACTGTGAATGATCCCACCACCTAAGCACACATCACCATCATATAACACGGCCGATTGCCCCGGTGTGACCGCCCATTGTGCTTCCGAAAATTTCAATTGACAGCGGTCATCACCGACCACCGTTAAATGACAAGCTGAATCGTTTTGACGATAACGGGTTTTCGCTGCGACATCAGCCTGCACAGGCGCATGTCCCGCCACCCAGCTGACGTTTTCAAAAAACAATTCGGTTGATCGCAATGCGGGATGGTCATGGCCTTGCGCCACGTAGAGGGTATTGCTTTGTACATCTTTGTGCACGGCAAACCACGGCTCCCCACTGCCTTGTTTATCACCGCCCAAACCAATGCCTTTGCGTTGACCCAAAGTATAGAAGGATAAACCCATGTGCTCGCCAACTACTCGACCATCCAATGTTTTCATTGGCCCTGTGTGGGTGGGCAAATAGCGGTTGAGAAAATCACGAAAAGGCCGCTCACCAATGAAACAAAGGCCCGTGGAATCTTTCTTCGCGGCATTCGACAAGCCCAATTGATGGGCGATGTCACGCACTTGGGTTTTGGGCATTTCACCCAGTGGAAACAGTGTTTTTGACAATTGGGCTTGGTTGAGGCGATGTAAGAAATAGCTTTGATCTTTGCTTGCATCCAGCCCTTTGAGCAGCTGAAACTCACCATTCAACTCACGTACCCGTGCGTAATGCCCTGTGGCAATACATTCTGCACCGAGGCTCATGGCGTGATCGAGAAACGCTTTGAATTTAATTTCAGCATTGCACAACACATCGGGGTTGGGTGTGCGACCTGCGCTGTATTCACGCAAAAATTCAGCAAACACGCGGTCTTTGTATTCAGCAGCAAAATTGACCGCCTCAATCTCCACCCCCACCGCATCAGCCACACTGACGGCATCCAGCAGATCTTGACGAGACGAGCAAAACTCTGAATCGTCATCGTCTTCCCAATTCTTCATGAACAGACCGATGACTTCGTAACCTTGCTGTTTCAGCAACCACGCGCTCACCGATGAATCCACACCACCCGACATTCCGACGACCACCCGTTTTTTTACTGACATTTCATTTCCATCTAAATGATTCACCTGCCGCACAGCACAGCAGTCACATCGCTTATTTTATTGTGTTTTTATAAAAGCGTTCGTTCATCCACCATGTCGCGGCCCCCCACAAAATACCGACAGCAGGAAAAATCATGAAAGCCCTGGGCACATCGCGTGCCGTATTAAAATCAGAAACCAACACCGTCATCGCCCCCGACCACAAAGCCGCTGTGGTGATGCCCCATTTCAATATTCCATGTAAGGTAATAAAAGACATAATGCCACGCTCACGCAACCGCAGCCATTTATCTTCTTGCATCACTTTAGGTAAAAACATCACCGCTCCTATAAAACACGTAAATCTTTCACCAAGGACAAATCCAAAGATTGCCCAAGCAAATAGTCATTTAAACATTGTTCCACAATCGGATTGCGATGAATGTCACGTTCAGCCATGATTTCTTCAGCGGTCAACCATTGTGCTTCAATGATACCATCGTCCAAGTCATTGTGAATGGGCTCATCACCCACTGTACCAATAAAGGTCAACCGCAAGTAAGTCACTGACTTATCGTCTTTATCAGAAATATAAATACCCAGCAGCGCCGTTGGCGTAAACTCATAACCAGACTCTTCAAGCACTTCACGCTTGACCGCATGCAGCATGGTTTCGCCTGCCTCCCAATGCCCAGCGGGCTGGTTAAGCCGAATGCCATGACGGGTATGTTCACGCACCATGAGAAAAGCACCATCGCGCTCGATGAGCGCAGCAACAGTGGCATGAGGGGTCCAGATGGGTGATGTATGCGTCATAATGCGCTCATCCTGAAGGATAGATTTTAGTCACAGGCATTGCCTCTGAGAGACAAGCCCTCAACCGACTTTGAGCAAAACCACAAAAAAATCCCTGTTCACATTTGTGTCACAGGGATTTTATATTCTTAAAATAATTCACTCTTTCCCTACACGACGCTCTTCCGATCTGAAGAGCGTCGTGTAGGGAAAG
>CALMCL010000070.1 GCA_937862905.1 uncultured Burkholderiaceae bacterium
TGGCGCACATTTTTTGAAGGGTAAACAAACAAAAACTTTACAGCATTTCGCAAACCCAGTATGATCAAGCCTCACATCAACCTGCGGGTGCTCACTGTTTTGTCTCAGTCGGGCTGAGAAACACCGCCAAACCTGAACAGGATAATCCCTGCGTAGGGAAGGAAAACAATCACATGACAAATCACATTTCAACTTCAGGCAGCAATAGCCCCACATCAATCACCCAACTGTTTCGTTCAATCACATTGCAAGAGTGGATCACCGCAGCCGTCATCGCAGCCGCTCTGGGCGTGGCTTATTGGGCTTGGACTTTGGTGTATGAGTTCACCAAACCTTTTCTAAAACCATTTGGTCTGAAATACCTAACCTCAGGCTTATGGATTCTCGGCTCCGTTTTCTTGTCTGATTTGATTCGCAAACCGGGTATCGCTTTATTTGCCTCCATCGTTGCTGCATTTGTGGAAAGCATCATCACGCAATGGGGCATGTCCGCGGTCATTTATGGTGTGATTCAAGGACTTGGTGCTGAGTTGGTGTTTGCCTTATTTGCTTACAAAAACTGGTCTCTACCCACCCTTTCACTCGCGGCCGCGGTGTCGGCCTTGTTCAGCTACACCTATGATTATTTGACCAATGAATATGCCAGTTTATCAATGGGTTTGAATGCGCTTCAAGCCATCTCATTCATCGTTTCAGCGGTTATATTGGGTGCATTTTTGAGCCGCTACTTGGCCAATCGTTTGCTTAAAACAGGCTTGCTCGACAATTTTCTCATCGCCAAAAACCGCAGTTCATAACTCAACATGTCGCAAGAACTCAAACCATTCAGCTTCACATACGCCCGCTCTTCTGCGGGCGTATCTTTATCGCACAACTTGCCCTATGAGCCTCACCAAGTCATTTGGTTGGTCGGCAACAGCGGCAGCGGTAAATCAACGTTGTTGCATTTACTCAAAGGTTTCCACCCCGAATTTTTGGCAGGTAATGTGAGCGGCCATGATCCAGCGGTGTTCAAAGAGGCCATGTACATGGCACAAAACCCCATTTCGCAGATTGTTCATGAACGCGTCGGTGAGGAATTTTTTTTCACACTCGAAAATCAACAGGCCACCGTTGAGTCGATGGATGCCGCACGCCATTGGTTGGCTGAGTTTGGACTGCAAGACAAAGAACTCTCTGCCACTGCTCAACTGTCTCACGGCTTGGCTCAACGCCTCGTTTTGGCCTCTCAGTTGGCGGCTGAACCCGCATGGTTGCTGCTCGATGAACCTACGGCCTTCCTCAACCCAGCCATGCGCGATGAGTTTTACCATATTTTAAAAATATTGAAACAACGCGTTGGCATGGTGCTGATAGACCATCACCCCCATGCGGCCACATTCGCAGACATTTGTTGGCATGTGGATGCACAAGGTCAAATCACAGCCATGCCTGTCAATGAATGGATGGCTTTGCAAGCACAGGATGTGCAACAAGAAATCAAACAGCCAACTGACAATTGGTGTGTAGAGCCGCTAAACGATGCTTTTGAGTTGTCCGCCCATCATGTGTGTATTGGCCATAAGAAAAACCCATTGTTTTCTGCCAATTTTTCTTTGAAAAGCGGTGAGTGTGCCGTGCTCATTGGTGACAATGGCTCAGGAAAATCCACACTGTTCAACACATTGGCGGGCATGCACAGACCGCTGTCAGGCGAGTTTTTCCTCAAAAAAAACGGTGTGCACATCAAAAACACCGCCACTGAAATGGCATACGTCTTCCAGCACCCCGACAGTCATTTTTATTTCGACACCATCGCCGAAGATTTATCTCAATTGGGTGTGATGGACATGGATGCGACATTGGCACAAATTGGCTTACCGCATACCGCTACACGCTCTCCCCATCAATTGTCCGAAGGGCAAAAGCGCCGCCTCACCCTGCTCTACCCCTGTCTACAATCACGGCCATTGGTGTTGCTTGATGAGCCCACGTTTGGGCAAGATGCCATCAACACTTTGCGCATCACCCGGCTGATACTGGCTCTCAAACATGCAGGGCACATGGTCATTGTCATCACCCATGAGTCGGTCTTGCAACACACCATTGCCGATCAAGTATGGACAATTCAGTACAATGCACTCAACATCGTTCGGACGACAGATCATGCTTCCCATTGATGCCCCCATTCGCCAAAAAACCTTTCACGATGCGCAATTGTGGCTGCTGTTATTTGGTTTTTTTCTGGCTGTGGCAATGCCTTTTCAATGGTTCACAGTGGTGGTTTGGGCGATTGTGTTGTGCATTGTGGCACTGATTCAAGGGGTCAGCGGGCGTTTTGCGTTGCAATCATTGTTCATTGCATTAGGACTCTCTGTGTCCATTTGGTTACTCAACGCTTTGTTTCACACTGCGGATGTCAGTCAAGCGGAAGCCTTTGAAAAAGCCAACCAGATCGCCCTTAAAGTTTGGGCCATGACATGGGTCGCTTTGCTTTCCTCCCAAATGGTGAATGTCCGAGATGTCATCAGCCACCTGTTGCAACGGGGTTGGCTGAGCATGCAAATTGCTTATGCCATGATGGTGGGCATCGGCTCAATAGATTTGATGCGTGATGAAACAAGGCGAATCAGTCTAAATGCTCGCCTGCGTGGTTTGACTTGGCGACAACGTTTTTTACAATGGGTGCCATTACTCGTCTTTGCGCTGCGCCATGCGCAGCGTGGTGCGATGAGTTTGCGTGCACGCGGCTTGAATCAAAACAAAAGCTTTTATTACAATTACCAAGCCACCCGTGCGCAAAGTCATCGGATGCTGTGTCTGCTCATTGGCATAATGGCACTCACCTTGTGCTGTGAATGCCTTGTATGACATACATAAAAACCCCGCCTGAATGTGCAAGCGGGGTTTTATTGTTAAACGCAAAGTAAAACCCTACTTTGTGTTTGTTGAGAGCAGAGGCTTTGAGCAGTCAACCCACACAAAATCCAATCAAACCCATTCGTCAACCAAATGGGTTATTTTCGGTTTTCGCTATAAGTTTTTTGCTATAAGGCTGCCATCAAGAACCGATTGACGGGTCAATCATCATGCACCCGGTTTCCAAGGGTTTGTCGTCATGTAATCGCTGTATGATTTTTCAGCCAAGCCAAACCACTGCGCTTCGTTGTGTCGGAATGCAATCCAACTGTCAAAAACTTTT